>NZ_CAJHAV010000008.1:0-153278 GCF_904846475.1 Psychrobacter sp. LFX-11D | reverse complement strand
TAAGTTTAAATATGAGAACACCTGCTGAGGTACATGACGGTTATTCATGTCCTGCTTAATACAAAAAAGCCAGATACTCAGGGTATCTGGCTTAGCAAAAACTATCAATCTATTTTAGGACGAGACATACCTAAAAATAAGCTACTTCCTCTTATATTGATTGCGTACGCTCCGTTAGCCACTCAAGTGCCGCACCTTCAACACGGTCTTTTAGCTCTGCATAGACTTGGCGATGATAGTCATTCAGCCAATCGACCTCTATTTGACTTAATAATGACGGCTCAATCAAACGCGTATCAATTGGGCAATAAGTAACAGTCTCAAAATTAAGAAAATCACCAAATTCCGTCTCTACTGGATGAGAAACACGTTTATTAACCATCAAGTTTTCGATACGAATACCCCATTTGCCTTCGCGGTATAGACCCGGCTCATTACTGGATATCATGCCTTCTTTCATCGCGCGCTCTTTTGGCGTGCTGGCACTATAAGCAATGACTTGTGGACCTTCATGGACGTTGAGGAAATAACCAACGCCGTGACCTGTACCATGACCATAATCCATCTGCGCTTGCCATAGTGGCGCACGGCAAATCGCATCAATCAGTGGTGAGGCAATACCATCAGGAAAATGTGCTTTTGCTAAAGCAATATGTGCTTTAAGTACGGTGGTAAAGTCGCGTTTGTGTTCCGTGCTTACTTGACCGATGCCAACCACGCGCGTGATATCTGTGGTGCCGTTTTGATATTGAGCACCTGAATCAATCAGTAATAAGCCGCCTTCGCCTTCATTTACCTCTAAATAGCTGAATTTTTCTGGTGTTGCGCGGTAATGTGGCAAAGCACCATTTTCATTGAAACCTGCGATAGTCGGGAAGCTTGGTGATACATAGTGTGGCTGCTGACTACGAACATTGATGAGCATACTATCGACGTCCAGCTCACTCAAACGCTCACCGTCTGCTAAACGCTGCTCAAAGGTGGCAAAAAACTCACATAATGCTGCGCCATCTTGACGCATCGCTTCACGTACATGATCGATATCAGCGCCAGATTTAACCGATTTTAGCAAAGTACTTGGCGCCATTTGCTCAATAAAACCTACGCCATCGGCCATTTTAGATAGCGTACCCACTGCCACTTTACTTGGGTCTAATAGCAATAAGTCATCGGCTGTGAGCGTACCTAATGCGTCTTGCACTGCCTCATAATCAGCGATTGTGATACCACTATCTTTCAAGCTTTTTGCTATCTCGCTACTGACTTTATTATTATCAATAAACAAGGTCGCGTCGTTTTCGCTAATGAGCATATGTGCCAAAAACACAGGATTATAATCAACATCAGCGCCGCGTAAGTTGGTCAGCCAAGCAATATCATCCAAGCTCGAGAGCAAATGATGCGTCGCCCCTGCCTCTGCCATACCCACACGGACGGCGGCAAGTTTGTCGATAGCAGACTGCGCTAAAAACTGTGCATCATGTACATATAAACTGGCTGCTGGCAATGCTGGACGGTCAGTCCATACTTCCGTCAATAGATCACGCTCAGTAATTAAGGTAATATCATTGGCTTCAAAGGCATCAAGCAAGCGATCTTGCTCAGCGATAGACAGTACATTGCCATCGACTGCCACGCTATCACCTTCCGCCAAATGCGCAGCGAGCCAATCGATATGGTTTGGCTGACCCGGTGCTAGCTTCTCTAAAGTAATACCCGTGCCATCCAACTGCTCAGCTGCATGTACCCAGTAGCGACTGTCGGTCCACAGACCAGCAAAGTCAGCGGTAACGACCAATGTACCGACCGAACCGGTAAATCCTGACAACCAAAGCCTCGCCTGCCAATATTCTGGTAAATACTCAGACAGATGCGGATCAGCAGAAGGGACAATAATCGCTGTCAGGTCTTGTGCTGCTAGGGTTTGACGTAAGCTCTCGATACGATCATGAATGGCTTGTTTATTCATTAGGTAATTCCTTATGAGTGTTTAAAAATTAGTATTTAAAACAGTTTTTAAAAAATAACATGAGGCGACTATGAATAGCCGTCTTATTTGAGAAATTGCTTTGGTTCTTCATGTGAATTAAAAAATAACAAAGATTAGGCAAATGATATTAGGCAAAGTCATTTTGCATAGTAATGAGACAAGGTTGATGAAGCGTAAGAGTAAAAACAATACCCTTAGATGTTTGGGCAGACAGTCAGCTTTCAATAGCCTTAGGTAAATATCTTGCCAAGTTAAAAAATAAGACGTGCTACCTATAATGGTAACACGTCTTATCATCAGTCACTGATTGGACCACTTATCTAATCAATAACTGGTTATCTAGCTGGCTTGATCCGCATGCTCGCTTTGTTTGAGCATATTATTGATAGGTTTTGCCAATAATAGCAAGATAATTGCCGTTACTACCAAAAAGACAGTCATAGTGGTAAACAATCCGGGTAATCCTTCAATCTTATCTGCTGAGACATGACCACCAAAGAATGCCGCAACTAAATTGCCCAGTGCAACAGAAGCAAAGAACAGTCCCATCATCTGCCCTTGCATACCTTTTGGCGCAAGCTTCGTCATAGCAGACAACCCAACAGGGCTCAGTGCCAACTCACCAAGCGTCAGTAGTAATAAACTACCAACCAACCATAAAGGTGATGCCAAGCCACCATCAGCGGTTAAGATGCTTTTTGATGCAAATATCATCAAGGCAAAACCAGCAGCCGCAAGCAACATACCAAGCGCAAACTTCGTCATACTATTTGGCTCAAGACCTCGATTGCCAAGCTTGACCCATAAAATACTAGCTATAGGCGCTAATATTAAGATAAACAACGGATTCAATGATTGAAACCAGATACTGGGTACTTCAAACCCTAAGACATTTAGATCTGTATAGCGATCGGCGAACAAGTTAAAAGACGTTGGTTGCTGCTCAAAACTTGACCAAAATAGCGTCGAGCCAATAATCAAAATAAAGCAAATCAACAAACGCAGCTTATCTGTTTTATCCAGTCTCGGTGAAATAGCCATTATTGCAAAATATAAGATGACCACTGCAGCAATGACATAAGTCATATATTCTGCGACCATTTCAGGGCTAAATGGCATGATACCAGTGGATACTAAAACCACGATGGCAACTAGCAAAACTAAGAATCCTGCAACCCACTGACCGACGTTTTTAAACAGTCCTGTCGATTGCTCCCATTCAGGGGTGATGTTTTTGGCACTGGCATAACGATTTAACGTCTTTTTAGCAGAAAAGCGGTAAATGATTAGCGAAGCCAACATACCAAGTCCACCAACGCCAAAACCTATATGCCACATCCCTTTTTCTTTAAATACACCCACAATCAGTGCTGCCAATAGCGCGCCAATGTTAATACCCATATAAAATAAAGTAAATCCACCATCGCGGCGCGAATCGCCCTTAGGGTATAAGGCACCAACCATCACTGAGATACAGGTTTTAAACAAGCCTGAACCCAAGACGATACAGATGAGACCCATAAAGAACAGCGTCATACCGAACATAGCAGAAAGCGCGATACACAAATGACCCAAGGCAATAATAATACTGCCCCACCATAGCGCACGCTCTTGACCGAGCCAATTATCAGCTAGCCAACCGCCCGGTACAGCTGCTAAATACAACGAACCGGCAAAAATACCATAAATGGCAGAGGCAGTCACTTCATCAAAGCCAAAACCCCCACTACCGACAGTCGCTACCATAAACAATACCAGTAGCGGACGGATACTATAATAAGAAAAACGCTCCCACATTTCAGTGAAAAATAACGGGCGTAGCGGCTTAGGATGTCCCATAAAGCCGTTTTCTAGTGATGCCAATTCGGCAGCACTCACCTCTGATTTTGATTCTATATTCATAAATCTATTCCCTTAAATTCCACTTAGATAATGCCCCAATTCCTAATTCTTTTAGTCAGTGGTTTTATAGGCGCAATATTGTTTCACCTGCTCGGAAGCAAGTAAAGAGAGAATTGGTCAATAATTACACAAACAACCATAAAAAAACCCCGCTCTCCATGATTGAGAACGGGGTTTTTATGGTTGTGCTGAGTAGAGACTGAACGCTACATTGAGAGACTTAATTATAGACAGCTTGCTCATCGCTATATTTATGCTAACACTCTAAAACAGCAAAATTACTGTGCAGCAGGCGCTTTTCCAGTAGTTTCCGCTGCTACTCCATCAGCAGGTTCTGCTGTTAAATCAGCATCGGCAACTGCCGCTTGACTTACTGTACCTTCAGCAGTAGCTGTACCTGCTTCTGCACTAACAACGGCACTATCAGCGTCAGTTGCTGGGGTCACTGTCGCATCTGCGGGAGTAGCAGTCGCCACTGCGGTATTATCTGCTGCTGGGGCAGTAGCAGTTGCTGCCTCTTCGGTTGCGGTTGCAGGTGCTTCTGCTTCAACTGCTGGCATAGTTTCAGCAGTGATATGCTCTCCCGCTGGGCGCAAGAAACCAGAAATACCGATCAATAAGACGATACCTAAAAATAAGGCGACACCGCCTAAAGTCAACAATAGCTCTTTTTTAGGGTTGTTTTCGACAATATGTTCTGACATACCTTATCCACCTTGCACAAAATATTTAAAATACTGGGCTATTATATCGCAATTTATGTCGATTTGTTAAAACCCTCAACTAATTAAAGATTTTATTATCGAAAAATATGATAGCCACCGTATATTTACGGTGTAATTACTCAATCGTACGTGTTTGAGGCGTCGATCGTTTGCCAAGATAGCTCAATAACAATAGCAGCGCAATCACGATTAAAATAGGATAATTACCAAAGCGCATAAAAGGGGTGTTACCGACACGCGCCTGAACATCGCCACGTAATACGGTACGCTCAAACTGTGGGGCACGTTTAACGATACGCCCTTTGTGGTCAATAATAGCGGTCACACCCGTATTGGTCGCACGCATAAACCAGCGCCCGTTCTCTAACGCGCGCATCTGTACCATTTGCAGATGTTGCAGCGGACCCGCTGAAGTGCCAAACCATGCATCGTTTGAGATGGTCAATAAAAAGTCAGTATCGATAGCATTTTTGCGCGTGGTATCAGGATAAGCAACTTCATAACATACTGCCGCGCCCAGATTATGCCCACGTACACGCAGCGGTGATTGGTTATCACTACCGCGGCTATAGCTCATGATATCTTGGCTACCAGCAAGATTTGGCAAGATATCTAGCATACCCTCAAAAGGAATATATTCACCAAATGGGACCAAACGCTGCTTTTTATACATCCCTTCCGCATCACTACCAAGCGCAATCACACTATTATAAAACGGCGGGTACTTATCCATTTTTGGATCAAAGTCTGCTTGATCTCGATAAGGAATACCTGTGACCCATGTGGTATCGGTTTCTTTTGCCATTTTTACCATTTCATTGATAAAACCAACCGCTTCATCTTGAAACATAGGAATAGAAGATTCCGGCCATACGACAATATCACGTTCCCATTCTGTACTGGTCAAAGTTGCATATATTTTTAGCGTCTCTACTTGGTATTCAGTCAGCCACTTTAAGTCTTGGGGGATATTGCCCTGAATTAACGACACCGACAAATCAGGTGTGCCCTTTGGCTTCGTCCATTGTGGA
Source organism: Psychrobacter sp. LFX-11D (assembly GCF_904846475.1). Lineage (NCBI taxonomy): Bacteria > Pseudomonadati > Pseudomonadota > Gammaproteobacteria > Moraxellales > Moraxellaceae > Psychrobacter > Psychrobacter sp. LFX-11D. The sequence goes on along the minus strand of NZ_CAJHAV010000008.1, from coordinate 147,630 downwards.
TTGATGAGCCATAAAGAAGTACTAATGATTAATAGCGCAAACGTAGCAATCAGATAACCACCGCGACGGCGAAATTGCTCCACGATACTGGCTGCTAATAATACGGCCACAAACGATACAGCAAACACGCCAGCGACTGGTGCCAATGACGACAGCCAATACTGCTCAGTAAACGCATAACCGACAAACAGCCACGGAAAGCCTGTAAACAACCAAGTCTTCATCCACTCTTGCAATATCCATAGCGCGGCAAATGATAACGGCTGCTTGCCAACCAGCCGATTAAAAGTCAGCGCCAAAAAGCCATGGAATAACCCCATGCCTAGACCCATTAGCGCAATCATAATCAGCGCAAGCCATACTGGCGTATCACCATACACATGAATAGAAGTATATAACCAAAATGCCCCCACACACCAAAGCCCTGTGCCATAAGCCTGACCAATAAAGAATGCTCGCTTACCACTCATCTGTGGTAATAATAAAGCATATAAAATCGCCGGAGAGACCAGAGCTACAGGCCAAAAGCCATAAGGCGCGAGTGCAAAGATAAATATTGCGCCTGCCAGCCACGCAATCAATATCGTCAGCACCAGAGGTAAGCCCTTTGGCTTCTCAGGGTTTAGACGTTTTTGCAAATCAACAGTAGACAGACGCATAGCAGTTATCCAAAACTTTATTATTCAGTAATTTCAAATCTTGATGATTCAATCGACGTTTCATATAAAAACAGGCATATTATGCTCAATACAGCCGTCAAAAATCAAACTTGCTCATAATACCAGTCTGTCCAAAATAATGGGTAAATTTGCGTGTTTTATCGACCAATTTATCGACCAATTTATCGACCAAAGAGTGATTACAAATGCTAAAAAACAAAAAACACGATCGCAATCGTGTTTTTTGTATGGTTATGACCTTTATTAAGCGTATCTTTAATAGCTCTAATCAATAGGCTCAACTTATTCAACAAAGTGTTTAATGGCTGCCAATCAAGATTTGTTGTTCAGGATTAATTTTAGTCAGCTCAAGATTTTGAATAAAACGCCCTTCGACATCAGTAATAGTGATTTGCCAATCGTCTATGACCACGCTCTCACCTTCTAAATCTCCGACATGACCAAGGGTCTGCATGACCAAGCCACCCATGGTATCGACATCAGTATCATCAAAATGACAGCCAAGCTCATCGTTACAATCTTCAATCACGGTAGAAGCTTGCACACGCCAAGTGTTGGGTTTTTCGGGGTCAGCGACGATATTATTAATGTCACTGTCTTCATCAAAATCATCATGCTCATCGACGATGTCACCGACGATTTCCTCAAGCAAATCCTCCATCGTGACCACACCACCAAAATTGCCAAATTCATCAACGACAATCGCCATATGAACTTGGGTACGCTGTAATGAGCGCAACAAGGTATCAGAGCGTGCACTTTCACTGATATAGAGTGGCTGGCGCACCAAATCTCTTAAGCGCTTGCTACTGATTTTCTCTTCTTCATCGCGCACCATGTGCACCAACAGAGGAATCAAATCTTTTGCCAACAGAATACCAATGACCGCATCATCATCTTGGCTGTCAAAAACCGGATAGCGCGAATGGGTGGTTTCAAGGATGATGTCCATGACTTCAGCAAGGCTGGCGCTTTCGTGTAGCCCAACCACCTGCGGGCGCGGCGTCATGATTTCACGCACTTGTGTTGCAGGCAAATCAAGCACACCTTCTAACATATCCACGGTGTCAGGTTCTAGAAATTGGCGCGAGTCTTGCACCAAACGTATCAGTTCATCTCGGGTTTCGGGGGCGGTCGATAGCCAGCGTTTTAAGCCGCGCATCGACCAACTACTCGGGCTTGGAGCATCTTCAGACATGATGGTGTGAGTTAACCTCTTTAATTAATGTAATGGCAATTAGAATCATAAAAATGATAGATGGGGATAAAAAGGCTAAATAAAACAGTCAGCTTATCATTAAGAGGATATTAAAGCACAAATCATCCATCTTAATCAGGTTTACTTTATCGCAAGGCTTGGCGACATTCAACGTCAAATTCACTCAAATTGTATTGTCAGTGTGTTGCAATTTTTGCTATGGTCAAAGCCTGTTTCTTTCTTAATAAAAGCCAACACAAAGGCAAAATAAACCTTATGTCGCTACGTGCCTTTTTTTCTCGCCTATTTTCGTCGCACTCAACTGGTCATCGTTCAGACAATGGCTTAGGCAATCATCAGCTAAATAATGACAAGGCAAATAGCACATTGAATAAACCATCAAATCGTAAGCCACTAAAATCTAAGCCAACCAAACCCAAGTGGCGATATTATTTGCTGCAATTTTTTATTGCGCTAACGCTGTTACTGTCAGCGGTTTGGCTATTGCTAGCGATTTGGTATCAATTCGATGGTCAATCAGTTATCACGTGGTTCACAACCATTACTGTCATTGGGCTACTGGCAGCACTGCTTGCTATTCGATTGCGGATAAGCATGGCTGAGACACTGATAAACAGGCTCACTGGCATAAGGAAAGTGAATAGTAAACGTATTTCTGCAAAGACTGTCGCTAAAAGCCTTATAGCCGCTTATACGGCATTTTGGCTAATCGGTCTTGGCTGGTTTTTCTCTATTGAAGCAGAGCAATCACGTGACTGGATGCCAGAAGTCTCTGAAAGAGTTACTTATAGGCGCGATCCTAGCAATCCTAATCTGATTACACTCACCAATGTACGAAATTTTGATTGGCATACCGACACAGAAGCGACAGAGCGCTGGGAGACGCGCACGATTGATATGTCTAAACTATCGGGTATCGATGTGAGTAATTCGTATTGGATGGGACCACTGATTGCTCATACTTTGGTGAGCTTTCGGTTTGAAGATGAGCGCCCGCTTGCCTTTTCATTTGAGATTCGTAAAGAAAATGGCGAATCGTTTTCGGCATTGGCAGGATTTTTTAGACGTTTTGAATTGAGCCTGATTGCCGCTGAAGAGCGCGATATTATATACACACGTACTAACGCGCGCGGCGAGCAAGTCTATTTATTCCCCATTAGCCATCTACAGCAGCATGAAGTCAAAGCATTGTTTGAGTCATATTTGACAGCCGCTGATGAGCTTAATTCTAAGCCTGCGTGGTACAACACTTTAACCAGTAACTGTACCAATATTATCTTTTATATGGCGCGACTGGTCAGTGATGATCGTCTGCCATGGGACTACCGGATTTGGGTCTCTGGTTGGTTGCCCAATTATCTTTATGATGCCGGTATGCTAGATACCAATCCCGAAAATAGAGGACAACCTTGGTCGATGGATACCTGGTATGAGCGCACCCATATCAATCCAAAGGTTAAAGGATTTCAGAATAGTGGTGATATTCGTGGCAGCGAATTTTCACGACAAATTCGACAAAGCATTCCTATTCCGCCATTGGCTGATTCGCAAAATATTGCCGAAGCAAATGCTAAATCTGCCGCTCAGGCTTCACATTGATATCACTGCTACAAGAGATTAAAGCTTTCAACAATAAAAAGATCAGAGCTTATTAAGGCTTTACCCAATTTACCACGCGCGTTTCCATCTCTTCATCATCCATACCGATCTCAGTCACGCAGCGCCCTGCTACGCCGACATTGGCAGCGCGCATTTGTTGCTGAGTTGCCACTGCATCTTGAGTCAATAATAAATGCCAATTTGGCAAGCTTTGCCCTTTATATAAGCGTTTATAGGCACAGTGCGACGGTAGCCACATCATATTTGGCAGATTTTCAATCGTCAGCTGAATGCAATCTGGCACATGCTCTTGGCGTGTCGCATAATGCGTGCAATAGCCAGTCGCACAGTCCATTAGCTGGCAGGTTACATCAGTATATTCCACCAAATCTTCATCAACATTACCCTGCTCGTCCTCATCAATATATTTAATCAAGCAGCAACTGCCGCAACCATCACACAAGGCTTCCCATTCGCTAGGGTTTAATTCTGCTAGCGTATAGCGTGACCAAAACTGCGGGCGCAGTGATTCAGTCGAGCCGCCTTCAAATAATAAAGGCGTGTCCGTAGCAGCTCTTAAATGGGATTTATCGTTATTTAACAAATTTAGGGTCATAAAACTGCCGTATCATTTTGACAAAGAGCGTTACAGTATTATAGCTGTTTTTGACTAAGTTGGGCGTTATGGTAGTAAAGGTCAGCAAATAGATCACTCAAAAAATACAGATATCTGATACTTATAACGTAAATTTCATTACCTAAAAAAGGACAACACTATGTCAATTAAGACGTTTGAATTAATCAGTACCACTGAAAATGGTATTCAATTGATTAGCTATGTCGCATTACCAGAAAATGCGACAGATGATAATCCTGTCGCTGGCATTTTGGTCGCGCCCGAATGGTGGGGCGTAGTCGAGCATCCAAAGAATGTCACTGAACGCTTAGCAAAAGCAGGCTACGCCGCGGTCGCTATGGACGTATATGGTGAAGGCAAACTGACTTCTGATGCTGCACAAGCAAATATGTGGATGGAGCAAGTATTAGCCGATCAAGATATGCTAATGGCACGCTGCCGGTTGATTCTCAATGACTTTAGTGATCAGCTAGCCGTTGATAGCGACAACTTAGGTGCGATTGGCTATTGCTTTGGTGGCAAAATCGTCCTTGATATGGCGCGCGAAGGTATGCCATTAAAAGCAGTCGCTACCTTCCACGGCAACCCATCACCGAAGCAGCCTGCCGATGAGCAGTTCACTGCTAAAGTATTGGTTGCTCATGGTCGTGATGACTCTATGGTATCTATGGATGCGATAGAAGGTCTTAAGTCAGAGCTAGATGCCGCTAATGTTGATTACACTATTGATGTTTATGATGGTGCTAAGCATGGCTTTACCAACCCACATGCCGATGAGCGTGCAGCGAAAAATGATGTTGATCTTGGTTACAACGAGACGGCGGCTAAACAGAGCTGGGACAATATGCTAGAGTTTATGAAAGATAATTTGGCATAATAGCTTTTTATACTACTTTGACATTCAATAAGCTTATTTAAGCCCTTTAAATGTCTTTGAATAATCTCATTTGTGGCGTGTTGGGTGCGTCACTCTTGTGCTTACAATCAAATAGCGTCATTATCACTCAATGACAGACAGATTGAGTGGGAATGATGCTATATTTTTTGATGGGTTCTTTAGGTTGGCTGGTTGTAATTACTTTAATAGTAATTATGATTGCTCTTTATATTAGGCTACATCAGCAATTGGCACAACTGCGTCAAGACATGGCGCAGCTAAAGAGCGAGCTTGAGCAGAAAAAGAATAGTACCACTACTGCAAAAGGTACTGCTGTAAAAAGTATATTTGACATCGAATCACCTAGTGATGATGCATTGTCATCAACAGAAAAATCAATGCCGCCACCATTACCACTTAGTGCTTTATCTTCTAATCCTCTATCAAATAACTTTGTATCAACATCTGCAAAAAAATCATCAGTTTCCAATAGTCAGCCTTTGACCGATAAAGCTGCTAATGCGCCGATAGAACCTGACGAGCGCTCATTTCCTATTGTTACCTCACTTCTTCATTCGATTCAAAATTGGTTTTTGGGTGGCAATTTAGTGGTGCGAGTTGGGGTATTGGTTTTACTGGTCGGCGTGGTTTTACTGCTGCGCTTATTAAGCGACTATATCCAAGTACCTATTGGCGTCAAGCTGACAGGCATTATTATCGTAGGATTAGGATTAGCAGGATTAGGCTTAAAGCTAGCGGCAAAACGCTTTGCCTATGGTATTAGCTTACAAGGTACTGGCTTAGCCATTACTTATTTGACCACGTTTTTTGCCTATAGCGTCTATCAGGTGATTGGTAGTCTGCCAAGCTTCATAGCGCTTGGCATATTATCAGCAGTCACGGTTGCTTTAGCGGTACGCCAAAACGCTTTTCCTTTGGCATTATTAGCATTATCCGGTGGATTCTTTGCACCGATTTTGACCAGTAAAGATACTGGCAGCTTAACGGTATTATTTAGCTATTACTTGTTATTAAATATTACCATTGCAGTTATTGCTCATTATCGCCCATGGAAGGTGCTCAATTTATTTGGCGCGAGTGTAACATTTGGGCTGGCATACTACTTGGGATTGACTGAAAATTTAGCGGTAGTTATAGAAAATCAGCGTTGGACATTGGTATTACTCGTCGCGCTACATGTACTGCTGTATCTATTCGTCGTCATTCGCTATGCACAGCAAATCATTGCTTACAATGATGCTATTTCTTATGACAATAGTGACGCCACTACCGTTATTGCTACTGATACCGACCAGACTGTTGATATTAAGAGTCAGCATGCCAGCTATGTGTTTCCTATTGATATTGGGCTGCTGTTCTCTGTACCGCTAATGGCGTTTGGTTTATTTTCAGCGTTACTGTACGATATCAATCACGCTTTAACCCTAACTAGCGCAGTTTTAGCAGTTGTATACTTAGGGCTTGGCTGGACGTTTATTCAGCGCAGTCAGCGTTATGCATTGATTACGGAAGGGATGCTGGCATTAGGCTTTGGCTTTTTGGCATTAGTGATTCCGCTGGCATTAAATGCAGAATGGATTGCCTTCGGCTGGTCGGTGCAAGGCTTAGCGCTGGTATGGTTTGGCAGGCGTTCTCTTCGTGCATGGTCAGTATTATTGGGTTTAGTATTGCAGCTAATTAGCATTGGTATGTTATCAAATACCTTTGTCATTACCCTTGATTACTATCCAACACTCGCATTAACCATTTCTGCCATCAGTGCAATTGCCAGCGTCTTTATCTTACGTGCCAGCAATTCGCCTATTTCATTACCTATGACAGCGACACAAGGCTCAATGCCATCTGTCCACGATTCTAAAAATCAGCCTAATGCCAATAATACGCTGTCCGAATACGGCAAAGCGTTAGGCATTAGCGAGACAGCAACTCAGCAATGGTTTGAAAGTATCAACAACCAAAGTATCGCGTTTAAAATTATTTGGCAACGTCTTTCTTTGATACGGCTGTTAACGCTCACTGCGGTGGGTTGGCTGCTGTATGTGTTAGTCCTCGATTTTGACCAATGGCTTGCAAACTGGCAATTGGCAACATCGACGCTTATTGCCTTAGCAAGTGTCGTTAGCATGATTATTTATTATTTTATCAATCAATATCGTTCATGGCGAGAAATCAGACAATTTAGCCATGGTTTGCTACTGTTATTTTATGCGATGCTGATCTTACAACTGCCACAACAATATGAATTTGACTATCAATGGACAGCCTTTTATTGGTCGATATTTATGACGTTGTTCATCGGCTGGCTGATTCTTGGTCAATTATGGCTAAAGACGTGGCATAACAATGCTAATAACGACGACAATAACGGTACAGAATTAAAAGGTTACGATAGCGCAAGCTGGCTTGGTACTGGAATCATCATTTTGGTAGAAGCAGTACATTATGGATTGCCTGATTCAAAAGGCGTGATGACCATCCTTGTGCCGGTTGCGCTTATGCTAGTTGGACTCTGGTTGACGCATCGTCAGCAAAATAATAATCAGACGAAAAATTCATCTTCACCGCTCTCTCTATATTGGTTTGACTGGCAACGTGCACTATTAGGTTGCGCCAAAATATTTGTGCCATTAACACTGTGCTGGGTCATTTTTACCAATTTCACCTATGATGGGGTGATTTGGGGACTGCCCTATTTTCCACTACTTAACTTGTATGATGTGACGTTGTGGCTGGTGTTGTTTTATGGATTGGGCGTTTATTTATTGCGTCAACGTGGCGCGCACTCGCAAAGTCTATTTAGCGCCATTCGTAAGAGTGACACGTTGTTGATCGTACTAGCGCTGATTAGCTTTTGGATACTCTCTAGTATGCTGGTCAGAACGCTGCACGCCTTTATTCATACGCCGCTATGGATAGCTGACTCATACGATCATACTGGCGGCGCATGGCGTAGCGAGCAAGTACAGACAGGACTGACGATTTTATGGACGCTACTGGCATTGGTCGCCACCATTATTGCCAGTCGCTATTGGCAGCGCGCGCTATGGTTTATGGGCATTGGCTTATTGGGTATTGTGGTCTTAAAATTGGTCTTAGTTGACTTGTCACAGACTGAGGCAATTTGGCGAGTGATTTCTTTCCTTGGTGCGGGTAGTTTGATTTTATTGATTGGTTATTTGGCACCGTTGCCGCCGGCGCGTGATGGAACAGCAGAACAGGTCGAATCATAGTTTCTTATTAGAGTAAATTGAAATTATAGCGTGAGCACTATTAGCATTGTTACTTTTTAGCATCCGTACGTGGCTTATGTAGTAAACTGAACACCATGAAAAGTAAATGACGATCGTCTTACTTTGAGCATTTTTTATAAAAGGTTATGAAAGCAGATGGATAAGAGAGTAAGTATTCAGTGGTTCCCTGGGCATATGAACAAAGCCCGTAACGAAATCAAAGAAATCATGCCGCAGATGGATGTGGTTATCGAAGTGATTGATGCACGTATTCCTTATAGTAGTGAGAACCCGATGGTTGCAGCATTACGTGGCGAAAAACCGGTTATCAAAATCTTAAATAAAGCTGACCTTGCTGATCCTGAGCTGACCCAAGCATGGATGGATTATCTTGAGCAGCAAAACGGTGTTAAAGCCATTGCTTGCGATACTGATAAAGCCAATGATGTAAAACGTATCATTGCTATCTGTAAACAACTCGTTCCCAATAAAGTTGGTACCGGTCGCCAAATCAAAGCCATGATTATGGGGATTCCAAATGTCGGTAAATCGACTTTGATTAATACTTTGGCTGGACGCGCCGTGGCAAGAACTGGTGACGAGCCAGCGGTCACCAAGTCGCAGCAATTGATTAAACTTGACGATGACATCATGCTCTATGACACACCCGGTATGCTGTGGCCAAAAGTTGAAAACGAAAACTCTGGCTATCGCTTGGCAGCAACAGGCGGCATTCGTGATACGGCGTTTGATTTTGCGGATGTTGCCGGTTATACCGCTGAGTATTTATTAACCGCCTATCCTGAGCTGCTAAAAACCCGCTATAAAATTGAAGAACTGCCTAAGACCGATTGGGAGTTCTTTGAAATAGCTGGTCGCAATCGCGGCTGCGTGCGCGCGGGTAATAAAGTCGATACGTACCGGATGTCTGAAATCCTAGTGAATGAGCTGCGTAGCGGTAAGATTGGGCGTATCACTTTGGAGACGCCTGCTATGACTGAGGCTGAAGAAGTTGTCGTCGCTGAGCAACGCATCGCGTCAGAAGAAAAAAGAATCGCTAAAGAAGAAGAGAAACGCTTGCGTCGCCTTAAAACGCGGAAGAATCGGAAGTAGACGCTAATTAATATAGCTCGTAGGGTGCGCCTAGCGCACCTGTTTTATCTTTATAATTCACCTTTAACTTATCTGAAAATCCTCACAATCTCACTTGGCAAACAATACAGTTAATTGCCATTTTATCCAATGATCCTCACAACTAAGCTCACCTACTGTTGTCTTGTATCAATCGTATTACACCCCATAAATAACCTTAATCCCAAATTTTATATATCCCTGTTAAATTTACAAGGAATACTCTTGCATACTCAATTTTCTCACTCATTAACTTCTTTAGACGCATTCGCCCCGCGCCTACTCGATTGGTTCGCCGAAAACGGTCGCCATGACCTACCTTGGCAGCAGCACCAAACCGACGCGCCCAATCCTTATATCGTCTGGCTATCCGAAGTCATGCTCCAGCAAACGCAAGTAACGACGGTACTGCCCTACTTTGCCCGTTTTATGGCATCGTTTCCAACGGTACAAGATTTAGCAGCCGCAGAATGGGATACGGTTGCGGAGCATTGGGCAGGACTTGGTTATTATGCGCGCGCGCGTAATTTGCATAAAGGCGCGAAACAACTGGTCGAAGTCATTGATGAGACGGGCGACTTTCCGCAGACGCTAGCAGGGTGGGAAGCCATATCTGGCGTCGGGCCATCGACTGCTGGGGCGATTATGTCAATGGGCTTGCATCGTTATGGCGTCATCTGCGATGGCAACGTTAAACGTGTCTTGACACGCTGGGCAGCAATTGATGGTGACATCACTAAGTCCGCGACGACTAAAGATTTATGGGCATTGGCAGAGCGTTTAACGCCTAGAGAACAATCAGGATTGTTTGCGCAAGCGATGATGGATATGGGTGCAACTTTATGCACGCGTAGCAAGCCTGCTTGTCTACTATGTCCACTACAAGACGACTGTTTGGCACATGCGCAAGGTCGTGAAACGGACTATCCAGTGAAGGCTAAGAAACAGCCTAAACCGAGTAAATTTAGTAATGCACTGCTTATTGAAAACGAAAATGGCGAAATACTTTGGCTACAGCGCCCTGACAATGGTATTTGGGGCGGACTGTGGAGTTTGCCGCTAGCATTTATAGAAAAAATTAGCGGAAAAGTTGCTTTGAAGGATGCTGACAAGAATAAAAACAAGGAACCAATTGCAGCGAATGATAATCAGCTTTTAGAAGTAGCTAGTAATGAAAAAATATACGAGACAGAATTTACCACTGCTGAGCAAATTATTAATGAGTGGCTGAACAAAAATAAATTGAGCGCAAAATCAATCAGCAACACATTACTCGATGATTCGCCTATCAAACATTCATTGACCCATTTTCATTGGTATTTAACCCCGCAATCAGTAACTTTAAACGATAAACAGGTAACTGAGATAACCAAGGCATTACAAGCAGCTGAAATTAATATTAACTGGTTAAACGCTAATGATGCGCAGGAAACACTAGGATTGCCACGAGCAATGGTTAAAATTTTAGAACAAGCCTTTGCACATAGTCACTGAAAAAAACATCTATAGTCAGAGAAAAGTAATATCGATACATCAAGTACTGCTGATATTCATTTTTCTTGCTTGCTGTGCCTACGCAGACAGAGGCTGCAAAAAATTTATATCAGCAGCACTGTAGCGTTTTTGAGACTTTTTAACTATAAAATAAAGACTGTATATCATAAAAAGAGCGACTTAGAAGAATCTTGAGTCGCTCTTTTCTTTATCAAAAACTTAAGATTTCGGTACACGCAGACGCATTAAGCCTTCTTGTTGTACCGTCGCCACCAACTTCCCATCTTGCCAAAACTGACCATGATTGAGTCCCATCGCATTGGATGTCGTATCACTCCACATGTCGTATAACAGCCAATCATTTAAGTCAAAGTGACGATGAAAATGCATCGAATGGTCGATACTAGCAGCTTGCAAGCCGCTGGTCATAAAGCTAATACCATGTGACATCAGCCCCGTGCCAACCAAATAAAAATCAGAGGAAAATGCCAGTAATGCTTGCTGAATCGCGACGGGTTGATTGCCAAGCTCGCGGATACGCAGCCAGTTCGCTTGCTTAGGTTTCATTGGTTCCGGATGGATCGGGTCACGCGGTTTCACTGGTTTAATCTCGATATGACGACGGCGCATAAAACGAGATTTTAATGCCTCTGGAACTTTACCAACATAGTCTTCTTTTAGATCCTGCTCCGCAAGTAAGTCTTCAGGCGGTGGATAGACAGGCATATCTTCTTGATACTCTAAGCCCTCTTCCATCGGTGAAAAAGAAGCAATCATTGAAAATATCACTTGCTCAACCGGCGGCTTACCACGTACTTGCTTATACTGAATCGCTGTTACTTCGCGCGCGGACAAACTACGCCCATCACGTAAGCGGCGCACTTGATAAATCACCGGCTGGTTAATATCACCGCCGCGCAAAAAATACCCATGCAATGAATGACAAGGTTTATCCTCATCAAGCGTATGCGCTGCTGCCATGATCGCTTGGGCGAGCACTTGCCCACCAAAGATACGGGCACCGACATAGTCATGGCTTTTACCTTCAAATACATCAGGGCTGACTTCGATGAGCGCGACGGTAGCCAATAGCTCATCTATTAGTTGTGAATAATCAGACATGACGATTACTTTCCTTATTTTTATCAATAACGCCAAGCATCTAGATATAAGCGCCAAAGAATATCAAGACGATATGGCTTAAGCCGATATGGCGTTTTAATTTAAATAATATGAAATCAATAGCAGTAATATACAAGATAAATCTTTAGATGAGCAATAAATGGATTATCGAAAACTCATGATAAAAAGTCATAAATAAAAACGAGATGCTTAAATACACCTCGTTTTTACTATTGTATTAAATTTATGGTTTTACTGCCACCAATACACGGATAGAATCTGGCACCAATGACAAGCCCGCCAATGCTTGCTCGCCTTGCATTTTTAGCTGCTCTAAACGCTCAATCTCTGCTGGACGTACGTTTGGATTGATAGTTTGTAGATGCTTAAGACGTTTGATCTCACGCGACCACTGCTGGCTAAAGCGGGCACTTGCTTGTTCACCAATCTCAGCCAACTGCTGACGAGCAATATCTTCCGCTTCATAATAACGCTGCTCGATGACATCGCCGCGTACTTTAATCACTTGGCGGGCACGGTTTTTATCCAAACGCTCAATGTGTGGCATGATCATATCGGCACTGATACGCGCTGACAAATCGCTGCCCTGCTCACTGATAAAGACGCGGATATTTTGCGTGCTCAAGGTTGCAGGCAAGTTAAGCAGTTTCGGTGCAATGGCTTCTACACGGAAATTCACTTCTAACATCACCATGCCCTGTGGTACCGCAGCACTTTTTAGCATTGCAACCGTGGTATTACCAAAGGTGCTGGTACTTGCTAGCTCATAAATCGCCTGCATCAATGGATGTTCATGCGTAATAAAGGCAATATCTTCACGTTGTAGCGCTTGCTCACGCTCAAAAGTCAACGTCATACCGTCTTCATCACCGAGTGGCAGACCATCGATATAATCACTGATCTCAGTGCTGTCAATCGGTGAAATCACCCACGAGCCATCGCGTTGGATATTGTGCTCGATATTGGCTGAGGCAAAAAAGCGCTCGATAAACTGCGGTAATAGATTGTGCCCATCAAAATCGCGCATGGCATCAGCGATACGTCCAGCAACGCGCGGACGGCATGAGTTGTATTCTAATAAACGATCACGACCAGCTTGCAATTGTGTTTCAAGTCCCTGTCGTGTCTGTGCTGCTTCTGCGATAATATCTGCCAATATTGCACGATTGACGTCGTTATCGGCACCCTCAAGCATCGGTTTTAGCTCTTGGATATACTGCTCTTGTACGCTCTGCGCTGTTGGTGAAATCTGATTGAACATATTTAGCGCATTGTTATACCACTGATACAGACGCTCTTGCGCGGTACCTTGGACATAAGGTACATGTAGCATGATTTGCTGCGTCTGCCCGATACGATCTAGGCGACCGATACGTTGCTCCAAGGTATCTGGATTGGCAGGCAAATCCCATAATATCAGCTGGCTTGCAAACTGGAAGTTACGTCCTTCCGAGCCTATCTCTGAGCACAATAATATCTGTGCGCCTTCACTATCAGCAAAGAACGCCGCTGCTTGGTCACGCTCAAGCAAGGTCATCTGCTCGGTAAAGATAGCAGTCTTAATACCCGCATGTAAGCGTAATACCGCTTCCAAGCTTTCAACGGTTGCACCACTACGGGCAATTAACAGTACTTTTTTGTGCTTAAGCTCACCCTTTAAGATATCAATCAGCCAAGGCACACGTGGGTCGTCTTCCAACCAGCCACCATCAGGTTGATTTTCTTCGCCCCATAGCTGTTCACGCAATTTACCATTGGTTTGATAGCTGTCGACCCATGCTTCAGGTAATGGCAGTGGATAAGGCTGACTACTACGACCATAAAAACCTTTCACACTTTCACGGGTATTACGGAATAAAATACGTCCCGTACCATGGCGATCTAGCAATTCATTTAGGGCATAAGTACGGAGTTTTTCGTCTTCGTTAATCGTTGCTAATTCATCGATACTAATCGTCAGCAAACTACTCAGTGCGGCAATTTGACCATCACTTAAAGGTTTATCTTCTATTAATAGGCTGGCAACGGCTGCCGTTTCTGCAAAGGCATCTTGACCATCGATAAACTCATCTAAGTCATCAAAGCGATCTGGGTCTAATAGACGCAAACGAGCAAAGTGACTCTGCGCCCCAAGCTGCTCAGGTGTCGCCGTCAATAGCATGACTCCTGCCGTCTCTTCAGCAAAATCTGCAATGAGGTCGTACTTATCATTGCCGCCTTGCGCTTCATCCCAATGCAGGTGATGCGCTTCATCGACGACCAATAAATCAAACCCTGCTTCCATCGCCTGATCATACAAGTCAGGATGATCAAGGAGTAAGTCCATACCAGCGATGACACATTGCTCAGTCATAAAGACATTTTGCTCAGGGTCGTGCTCTTTAATCGCTGCGGTACGCACCAAATCAAACAAGGCAAAGTTGAGATTAAAGCGGCGGCGCAGCTCAATCATCCACTGGTATTGCAGACTGTCTGGTACAAGGATTAATACCCGCTCAGCTTTGCCAGTCAGTAGCTGCTGATGAATAATCAGACCTGCCTCAATGGTTTTACCCAAACCGACTTCATCAGCCAGCAAAACTCGCGGCGCAATACGTTTGCCGACTTCATGAGCGATATATAACTGATGCTCAATGATATCGACGCGCGCGCCCATTAAGCCCTTGAGCGGGTGACCTGCAAGCGCTGATTGCATACGCAAAATATCTTGACGCAAATCGTACCAATCACTGCGCTCAATACGACCTGCCAGCAGACGCTCAAGTGGTTTCGCCAAAGTAATATTAGCAGCCAGACGAGTTTCCATAATGGCTTTTTCATGCTCATCAACACTGTATTTGAGCACGCCCATTACTTCTTCAACAGCATTTACTGTATAGCTCTTACCTGCCTGATCAGAGATACTATCGCCGACTTTAAACACCACACGAGATAACGGCGCAGAGTTTTTTGCATAAACGCGCGTCTCTTCACTTTGCGGAAATAAAATGTGCACACATCGGTCGTCTACATCGATGACCACACCTAAGCCCAGCTCGGACTCCGTATCAGATAAATAGCGTTGACCAACGGCGAATTCGGTGCTGTGCAATGAAGCGATAGAGATAGTCATAGGGCGATGTCTTTTTGTACTCAGATGATAAGAAAATAGGTAGTTTACGATGCAAGCCATGCTTGCTGGCTCAGTCACATGGACGAACTGATAATTATTGGATATACGTTTATTCAATATACGGTCATTCAGTATATTGTCACGAGATATATCAGGCACATCAGCTTGTAAGCCAAATCCGTCGATAAAACAGATCATTATATAACGTTAGCGCTTAGATGAGTGCGTTAAGTTCACTTTTCAAGAGCAGATTTCTGCAAGATAAAGTTAAAGCTAAGCATAAGTTGGGCTTGTAAACCAGTAAGATAACGACTCGCAAGTAAACAAAAAATATTGTTATCGTAAAATTGTTACTGTATTGTTAAAAAATGCAATAGAACATCTCTCTTAATACCAAAGCTATTCAATTTAACTAAGTCATTAGACTTTTAGCTAACTACTACTTATATACAAAATAGCATAGACCTCTTAACCGTTATCCATGCTTTATCAGCGATTATGAGTATGCTATTGCCTGTGATAGTCCATTAAGTTATAAGTTGAGTTTATTATCATAATTTTAAGTTATGTTGATACTGTTTTTAGTTGACGTTTATGACTAGTGTTAACAAGCTATTTTGATGAAACTTAACCATATATTTCGTTATAGCCAATCCATCCCATTGGCAATTCTTTTTGTGCTCCCTACTCCCAAGGACAAATCCCGTCATGAGTGCCTCTAAAAAAGTTGGCTTTTTTAATCAAGTCAGTACCCAAGTTACCACTATTTTGTTCATTGCTTTTGCGGTCGTACTTGCGGTCGTTGTTTATGTGGTTGATAAAGAAGGCCATGATAAAATCCGTCTTGAGTCAGCAAAGCTGGTCGCTGAACGTGGTAATACCGCGGTTAATAGTATCTCAGCCGACATCAATCGTGTCATGCGTAGTGCCTTGCTGTTACAGCAAAGCGCGCAAACGCTGCCACCGCAAGAGAATATTTTGCAAGTCAGTACCGCCAATGCATTCGATAAACGCGACTATAACTTATTGGGTAGTGGTGGCATTTGGCCAGAAAAAGGCGCTCTTGGTGCCAATACGGCAACCCATCCGTTTTTGATGGTACGCCAAAACGGTGATTATCAAGCGGTACTAAGCGATCCAAACCCAACCAATCCTTATTATCAAGAAGATTGGTTTAGCGTCTTAAAACTACTCAAACCTGACAGCTGTATCTGGAACCATGTTCGCGCCAGCCAAACCAAAGGCGAGCTTGCCATGAGCTGCGGTGTCGCAATTGAGCGTGACAATCAGTTTTGGGGTGCCAGTACGGTCAACTTTACCCTAAACCAGTTGCAAGAGAACATCGTCAAGTTGAGTGAGAGCTCTGGTTCAGGCTACATTTTATTATTAGATAACAGTGATAAGGTAATCGCCTCATCTAACCCTGAACGCTTAAGCTATATTGATGAAGCAACCGGTACACCACTTGATATCAAACAAGTTATCAACTCTGACCCTGCTTGGAATCCAGTATTAAACTTCTTGGAAGCTCAGCGTAACGAGATTATCGAGCAAGTTGCAGCTAGCGTGTCACCGCAAGTTCAGCAAGTATTGAATACGATTGACAAAGCAGAAACAGGTGATTCCAAAGGTTATTATTTGGTCAACTATGCTGCTTACCTAAATAACGGTGAAAACAAGCAAAATGCTATGGATAGCCGCTTGCTACAAAGCTTTGAGCTGACCAATGATGACTTTTATAACGGCAGTCAAGCCTATGTCTTTGAGATTCCTGAAACCTATTGGAAACTTATCGTTGTCCAACCTGATGCTGAGATTAACGCCATTGCCGACAATTTAAGTGAAAACTTGATTAACTGGATTGCATTAGCGCTCCTTATCACCGCTGGTATTATCTACTTTATGCTAACTTTCTTAGCATTCAAGCCATTGAAAGAAACCACTGATAAAATTTCTCTCGCAGAAAACATCATTAATAACAAGCAGTACAACAAGCTAAGCTCAGTTAAATTCAAGACAGGTCGCAACGAGATTGGACTGGTAAACGGCTCTATTAACGATCTATTAGATCGTATCCAATCTAACGAAGGTAAGCTTGCCAATATTAACCAACAGCTCGAGATTAAAGTAGAAGAACGTACTGCTGAGCTGCAAGACACACTAAAAGAGCTGAAAAGCTCGCAGCTACAATTGATCCGTTCAGAAAAAATGGCAACGTTGGGGCAAATGGTTGCTGGTGTTGCCCATGAAGTAAATACGCCATTATCTTATGTACAGAATAACCTCGAGATTATCGGTCAGTTGACTGAGCAATACGAAGAGCTGATTGAACTGGTACAAGGTTTAAAAGGCGTTAAAACTGACGCGGCTTCCGATGGCAAAATTGATAAGTTATTAGCAGATATCGTCCGTGCTTCCGATGAAATTCAAGAAGATGATTTGTCCGCTGAGCTAAAAGAGCTGATTAAAGACTCGCTATTTGGCGTCGAGCAAATCACTGAGATGGTATTAAACCTACGTAACTTTGCCCGTCTTGATGAGTCAAAAGTGAAGACCATTGATGTGCGCGAATGTATCGAAGCCTCGCTGAAAATCGCCGGTAACTCTATCAGACATCAAGAGATTGTCACTGATTTTGCGCCGACACCTGAAATTAAATGCTCACCGTCACAGATTAACCAAGTCTTGGTCAATCTGCTCAATAACGCTGCGCAAGCCATGGGCGAAAAATCTGATGGCAAAATCGAAGTGCGTACCCGTGCCGATGACAGCAATGTTTATGTTGATGTCATTGATAACGGTAAAGGCATGAGCTCAGAAGTGCTCAGTCAGATATTTGAGCCGTTCTTTACCACTAAAGGCGCAGGCGAAGGTACTGGTCTTGGTATGGCAATCAGTCAGCAGATTATGGAGCAGCATAATGGCGACATTAAAGCCGTATCGACTGTAGGCGTTGGCACCACCTTCACCTTAACGCTACCCATTAATAATGATCTGACAGAAAAAAGCCTAGCGGCATAATCGCTAGGTTCTGCTGTTATTTTAATGATTATATAAAGCTATATCACTGTTATTCATCATAAGGATACCATCATGAATGAATTAGAAAATGACACCAGTAATAACATAAGTACCGCCGAGTTAGGGGTTGAAGCTAAACCGAAGCTGGCTTTTATTGACGATGAACAACGCATTTTACGTTCTATGAAGCTGTTATTTCGTAAAACGCATGACGTTTTTATTACCACTGACCCGACTGAATATATTGACTATATCAAAAACAACCATGTACACGTTGCAGTCAGTGACCAACGTATGCCTGAGCGGGTTGGCGTTGATATCTTGCGCGAAGTAAAAGACGTATCACCTTCTACCATGCGTATATTATTAACTGGCTATGCCGATTTGAACGCGATTATTGGCTCTATTAATGATGGTGAAATTTACCGTTATTTAACCAAGCCATGTAAATCTGAAGAACTGCTCGCTGTCGTCGGACGCGCCACTGAAATCGCTTTGACTTATAACCCAGACGAAGACGCCGAGCAATTCGACAGTTCAGGCAATAAGCAGACTTTATTGGTCATTGATGAGACCAATGAGTTGATTGAGCAAATACGTAAGCAATTCTCTAATAACTATAAAGTGCTGCACGCCCAAGGTTTAGAGGAAGCTTACGATTATTTGGCGAACGAAGATATCGGTGTTTGTATTACCGACATCAATGTCAGCGGCGAGAATATTGCGCCGATTATCTTTACCCTAAAGCAAGATGCGCCGCATTTAGTCGTATTGGTACAGACCGAATTCCAAGATGCAGGACTGCTGATTGATTTGATTAATAAAGGTCAGGTCTATCGCTGCCTACCGAAGCCAATGCGCGCAAGCCTCCTTGAAATTAGTGTCAATCGTGCATTCCAGCACCATGCAAAACTAAAAGCCAGCCCTGAATTGGTCAAACGTTATGAAGTCGAGCACGATCCTGAAAACGATGTGCGCATTGACTTGAGCAGTCGTGTACGTAGTCTGATCGGTAAATTGCGTAAGCGTTTTTCTTTATAAGCGCAAAAAAATAAGTAAGCGCAAAAAAATAAGTAAGCGCAAGAAACGAGTGTCTCAATAAATAAAACCTCTATTTCAGCTTGAAGTAGAGGTTTTTGCTTTGCGCTTTTTGACATGTTTTTTGACTAAATGCAGCAACGTGCTACATTAAGCCGATAATAAACAAAACCTATTTACGATAACAACGAGATAAGGAATCATCATGCAAGCGGTTTTTTTAGATAAAGGCACTTTTTCTGATAACGTCGATTTGCCAGCACCCGCTGGCGTTACTGATTACATTACTTACGATGATACGCCTCAAGCACTGATCATTGAGCGCTGCAAAGACGCCGATATTATTTTTACTAATAAAGTGCAAATCAATGCCGAAGCGATTGCTAATTTGCCAAAGCTAAAACTTATTCAACTGACCGCTACGGGTATGAATAACGTTGACCAAGATGCTTGTGCTGAGCATAATATCGCGCTCTATAACGTCGCCGGTTACGCGGTGAAAAGCGTGCCTGAGCATACCTTTATGCTGATGCTAAATGCCATGCGTGCCGGTCTGCATTATCATAATAAAGTCACCGATGGCACGTGGGCAGATAATGGTAATTTTTGCCTACTTGATATCCCGCTTATAGATTTGGAAAATAAAACGCTGGGTATTATTGGCATTGGTACCATTGGCAAACGCGTCACTGATATTGCGCGTGCTTTTGGCATGACGGTATTGTGGGCGGAGCACCAAGGGCGTATGCCGCGTAATGATGATTATACCGCCTTTGATGAAGTGCTCGCTTGTGCTGATGTGATTAGCTTACATTGCCCGTTAAATGAGAAAACTCAGCACCTTATCAATGCAGACACCTTGGCCAAAATGACTAAAAAACCTCTACTTGTCAACGTCGCTCGTGGTGGTATTGTGGATAGCCAAGCGCTTGCTGATGCCATTAACAATGAGCAGATTTTAGGGTATGGCAGCGACGTTTTTGAGCAAGAACCCATAGCTGCCAATGATCCTTTACTGGCTCTTGGTGAGCATCCACGCGTGATATTTAGTCCGCACAATGCGTGGGGCAGCAAAAGCGCGCAAGAAACCTTGTGGCAGATGCTTAGTAAACAAGTCAGTGATTTTATCAATCAAGCGCAGTAAGATTAATAATTAGCAAATTCTAACGAGTAAACTGTAGCCAGTCATCTTTGATTTTACGGTATTTGAGCATGATGCGATCGGTGACATAGTTATTGTTCACCCGCCAAGGATAGCGATCACCTTGTTTTGGCAGCTCATCCTTGGCACGGCTGACATACCCTGCCGATAGTGCCCCAAGTACCGTATCTGCCTGCGTTTTTACTTTTTCGTGCTCAGTCTCAGCCTGCGCACATACTGTTTTGTATCCTTCTTTATTCATATAACTCAGTAAACGCAGAACATACTGACAGGCCAAATCAATCTTCAATGTCCAAGAAGCGTTGGTATAGCCAAACATGATTGCCATATTTGGTACATTCTCAAGCATCACTGCTTTGTAGGTCATTCGTGCGCCTACATCGATCGGCTCCCCATCGACATATAAAGCTGCACCGCCTAACATCTGTAATTTTAGACCCGTCGCAGTAACGATGATATCTGCGTCCAAATGCTTGCCTGATGCTAATGCAATACCCGTTGAGGTAAACTGGCTGATGCTATCGGTTACCACTTCAGCGCGCTTGCTATGCAAAGCTTGAAACAAATCGCTATCAGGTACCGCACACAAACGCTCTTCCCAAGGATTATAAGCCGGATTAAAATGGGCAACATCCACGCCACTACCTTTAAGCTCTTCTCTGACTTTATGGTTTAATAGGGCTTTCATCACCTTTGGCGCATAAATCGCCACCCGATAAACACCTTGTTGAAACATCACATTGCGCGTACGCAGCAAGGTGTACGCCTGTGCTTTTGATAAAGGTGAGAATTTACCTGATAGCCAGTCAAGCGCATGATCATCGCCTGGTACGCTTGCAACATACGTCGGTGAGCGTTGCAGCATGGTGACATGACGGGCACATTGTTTACTACTTTCATCGACCAATGCCGGTATCAGTGTCATCGCCGTCGCGCCACTACCAATGACGACGACCTTTTTATCGTCGTATTGTGTGTCTTGCCAATGCTGCGGGTGGACTATTTCACCTTTGAAATTTTCTTCATTTTTAAAATGTGGTCTATAACCAGTTTCATAGTCATAATAACCGGTCGCTCCAACGACAAAGTTTGCCGTTAAGCTCATTACTTCACCGGTAGCATGATTTTTAATCATCGCCGTCCATTGCTGACTGTCGCTTGACCATGATAACTGCTGTACTTCATGCTGATAGCGAATATGCTCTACCACCTTAAACTCGCGTGCTGTATCAGCAATATAGCTTTTAATATCTGCACCTTTTGCAAGCATCTTATGATCCAGCCACGGACGGAAACTATAGCCAAAAGTCAGCGCATCCGAGTCAGAACGAATACCGGGATAGGTAAACAAATCCCATGTACCGCCCAAATCCTCACGTTTTTCTACGATTAAAAATCGTTGGCTATTAAGTTTGAGGCGTTTTTTCTGCTTAACGCTTTTACTATCAAAAAGACTTCGATGACTTTTTTGCAAGCTCTGCTGCTGCAAATGGCAAGCCATGCTGATGCCTGCGATACCCGCACCAATAATCAGTACCTCATAATCTGCAGGAGCATCTGATGAATAAGGTTTAGCTTTAAAGCGCTTTTTAAGCGCCTGCTTGGCAGTAGTCATATTAAGCATAATACAATCCTTGTTTTGCAAGTTGGCTGACATATCAGAGCGCAGAATGCCTTACTAATTTTCCATAGCAGCTTTACCTAGCAACTTTATCTAGTAATTTGCAACAATGCTAGATTTTAGTTTATTTCAAAAACACTAAAAAGGTGTTGGACTTTCCCAGTCCATCCACGCTCCAAGCGTTGGATGTTTTAGGCGCAGTTGCTGCGCATGTAGATTTAGTCTTGGCGCAATATCCAATGCAATACCTTCTGCATAAATCGGGTCACCAATCATCACATGTCCGACATGTACCATATGGACGCGCAGCTGATGACTACGACCGGTGACTGGTTTTAATAGGACGCGAGTTACTATTTGACCATCACATTCTTCATGCGCCAATACTTCATATAAAGTCAGCGCATGTTTTGACCAGTTAGGATCGACGATATGACGCGGTTTGGTTGCAGGCTCATAACGTACTGGTACCGATATCTTGCCAGTAGCGCCAACGCTGTCCCATTGACCAAACACTCGTGCTTGATAACTTTTTTGCGGTAGTCGGTCGATGAACTGCTTACTAATATTGGTTTGTGCCGCTGCATTTTTGGCGAAAATAAGCAGGCCAGAGGTATCCATATCGAGGCGATGAATCAGTTTGACGGCAGGATTGGCACGTTCAAGGCGAGCTAGCAAGCTTACTTTTAAGCTCTTACCGTCGACACTCAATAGTCCTGCTGGCTTATCGACTACCCAGATATCTTCATCTTCATAGACGGTAACTTTTTTTGCAAATGTTTGAAAAAACTCAGGCGAACGGGTTTTTTCTTCAGCATTAAGGGCATCGATTTTTTCATCTGTAAAGGGCATAAATGTGGGCTACTTATATGAATGGACTTATATTAATCAGTTCGGATATAAAAATCAGAATCCGTTATAGAATCAAAATGCAAGTAATCTTAACGAGCAGTTAAAAGCAGAAATCAATACAGTAGGTAACAGATAAAAGCCAACCCTGTATCCTTATGTGTCGATTTATTGTGCTAATCGTAATTGTTAAACAATTTAACCAGTCTACGTCTGTCAACTTTAGGCAAACATGTTAATATAATGGCAGATTTATACACATTCTTAACATTCGTTAGCTGGTCATCATTTTGGTATGACATTTATTGTTTTATCGATAAATGGTGACACATATAATAAAACAAGAGAGAAAAATTATGTCAGACCTTATTGTTAATACCACTGATGCCAACTTTGACCAAGACGTTCTACAGTCTGACGTGCCAGTTTTAGTCGATTTTTGGGCAACATGGTGTGGTCCTTGTAAAGCCATCGCGCCTATTTTAGAAGATTTAGCGGCCGAGTACCAAGGTAAAGTTAAAATCGTTAAAGTTGACGTTGATAACAATCCACAAGCAGCCAGTCGTTTTGGTATCCGTAACATTCCAACTCTATTTGTTTTTAAAGCTGGCGAAAAAGTGGACTCTGTTATGGGCTTACAGCCAAAAGCTGAATTGGCAAAAGTACTAGATAAGCATTTGTAAATTAACACTTGCTTGCTTTGAGCACTCTTGGTAGGCATGTTGAAAATAGCACGAACGCTAAAGCCATTATCTGTACCAGATAATGGCTTTTTTGTTGATTTTATAAGCAAAAAATTGGATTACATCACTTTTTTAGCAAAAATTATTGACAATACTGTCTTCAAGCCCGTATAGTCTGCTGATAAGAGAAAACTAATGGTTTTCCTAAATATCTTGTCGCTATTCTCCTCGTGTTTATCAACAACACCATCGTCATTATTAAACATCGCTACTGACCGAATGACTAAACACAATGACTGATATTGAGTTTTTGACGCAGACTCTTATGTAGGCTTCTTTATCTTCACTTTTATGACTTATATGTCTCTATCTCAACAAGCGTATAAACTGACACATAAAACCAAACCTACATAAATCTTAACTCTGCATGTATACCCTCTATCGCCCTAATACCATTGTTTTAATCACTTTCGTGATTTGTGAATAATGGCATCTCTCATCTTATCAACTGCTAACGACCTATCTATGAATCTTACTGAATTAAAGAAAAAATCAATCGCTGAGCTACTCGCCATCGCTAAAGAGATGGGGCTTGATAATATGGCACGTAGCCGTAAACAAGACATTATCTTTGCTATTTTAAAAACCCATGCCCGTAATGGTGAGGCCATCTATGGTGATGGTGTACTTGAAGTGCTCCCCGATGGTTTTGGATTTTTGCGCTCATCTGAAGGCTCTTATTTAGCAGGTCCTGACGATATCTATGTCAGCCCAAGTCAGATTCGCCGCTTTAGTCTAAAAACCGGTGACAGTATCGCTGGCACGATTCGTCCACCAAAAGATTCTGAGCGTTATTTTGCGCTACTCAAAGTCGGTGAAATCAATTTTGATACCCCAGATCGCTCACGTCATAAGCTCATCTTTGAAAATTTAACGCCATTATTTCCAACTGAGCAGCTAAAGCTTGAGCTAGGTAACGGTACGACTGAAGATTTGACTGGTCGTATTATCGACCTGATTGCACCGATTGGTAAAGGTCAGCGCTCTATTATTGTGGCCCCGCCCAAAGCGGGTAAAACGATGCTGCTACAGTCGATAGCACAATCGATCACTCGTAATAATCCTGAGTGCTACCTCATTGTACTGCTGATTGATGAGCGTCCAGAAGAAGTCACCGAGATGGAACGTACCGTACGCGGTGAAGTGGTTGCCTCAACTTTCGATGAGCCGCCACAGCGCCATGTACAAGTGGCTGAAATGGTTATTGAAAAAGCCAAACGCTTGGTTGAGCATAAGCAAGACGTGGTCATTCTGCTTGACTCGATTACCCGTCTTGCCCGCGCTTATAACACTGTTATTCCTTCATCAGGTAAAGTGTTGACCGGTGGTTTGGATGCCAATGCATTAGAGCGCCCAAAACGCTTCTTTGGTGCTGCTCGTAATATTGAAGAAGGCGGCAGCTTGACTATTATCGCCAGTGCCCTTATTGATACTGGTAGTAAAATGGACAGCGTTATCTTTGAAGAATTCAAAGGTACCGGTAACCAAGAGATTACCCTTGAACGTGATTTGGCAGAAAAGCGTGTCTTCCCTGCCATTAATATCAAAAAATCGGGTACACGCCGTGAAGAACGTCTGCTTGATGAAGATAAGCTGCGTAAAGTTTGGATCCTGCGTAAATTGCTACAGCCGATGGATGGTGTACAAGCAACTGAGTTCTTATTGGACCGCTTAAAAGAAGCCAAAACCAATGATGAATTTTTTGAGCAAATGAAGCGTAAATCACAAAATTGATTTTAAATCTTTTACGACAATAAAGTTATATAAATAATTGACGTTTTACTCATAAAGGCTGCCTATAAGGCGGTCTTTTTGTTTTTATTACTATTGGCTCTATGATTAGGAATAATTCGCGTCGAGAACAGTTAGCTTACTATCAGGATAAATACAATAACCCTAAGCAAAGGCACTACCAATGACACAGTGAGGCAACATAATTTACAGCTTACTTGCAAAGCTTAGCGTTTTTACTACGACCAGATTTATATATAAGGGCTACTATAAGGGTTAAGAACATACTGAAATATATACTGTATACTTAGTATTTTAAACTTGACGATTTAATAGGTGATATTATGAAACTTGCTAAAACTATCGCAATGACGGCTCTAACTAGCTCTGCTCTTATCATGGGTGGCTGTGCTACTAACGGATATAGCACTGGTCTAAGTAATACAGCTAAAGCTGCCACTGCTGGCGCTGCTGCTGGTGCACTGATCAAAAGTAAAGGCGATAGCAAAGATATCGCTCGTGGTGCAATCGCTGGTGCTGCTATTGGCGGCGCTGGTGGTTATATCTATGATCAAACCAGATAATCAGTTTTAAGCAGCTCTTTTGGCACATATATTTTATGAAAGATATTACCTAGCCAACTAGCTGACAAAAAAAGCCTGCAATCAATTGCAGGCTTTTTTGTGTCTAATCATTACTATAGTCAGGGAAAAGTAATATCAATACATCAAGTGCTGCTGATATTAATTTTTCTTGCTTGCTGTGCCTATGCAGACAGAGGCTGCAAAAAATTTATACCAGCAGCACTGTAGCGTTTTTGAGATATTTTAACTATACCAATCAATATAGCTGGTTTTATAATAGTTAGTGCTATAAAGCACCACTAAACGTATCACAAGTTTGCACATTACCGCTCTCTAGACCGCGCGTAAACCACTCTACACGCTGTTGGCTAGTACCATGAGTAAAGTTATCAGGTACTACCGCCCCGCCTCCTGCACGTGCTAAGCGATCATCACCAATCTGACCAGCAGCATTGATAGCTTCGTCGATATCACCTGCTTCTAAAAACTGTACGCGCTCTTGATTGCGCTGCGCCCAAACACCAGCAAAGCAATCAGCTTGTAGCTCTTGCAGTACAGACAATTTATTTGCTTGTGCCCGAGTCACTTGACGGCTGGCTTCATTTACTTGTTGAGTAATACCAAGCAAAGTCTGTACATGGTGACCTACTTCATGGGAGACCACATAGGCTTGGGCAAAATCGCCCGCTTTATTCTGATTGTCACTATCCCCTGAGTTTTGGATATCACCAGAGATACCAAGCTTTTGACGCATCTCTACGAAAAACGACGTATCTAAATAGACCGTTTGATCACCTGGGCAATAAAAAGGACCAGTCGCTGAGCTGGCACTGCCACAAGCAGAACTGACTTGTCCATTAAACAAAATCAGTGACGGCTCTTTATATGTACTACCACCCTCATTGAATATTTGATGCCAAACCTCTTCAGTGTCCGCCAAGACAACTTTGACAAACTGTGTATCTCGATCGTCACTGGTAGCGGGTTCAGTAGATGTATTACCACCGCCTGCGACCTCTTGACCTGTCTGCAATGCGGTCATGGGATTTACCCCAAACACTAGCCATAAAATACCAGCAATAATGATACCGCCGATACCGCCGCCCATTAGCTTACCGCCACCACTACTAGTACGCACATTAGTACTGCCACGTCTGCCTTGCCATTTCATACTATTTCTCCCAAAAAATACGATATCTTATGCCACTCATATCGACCATGATTCATGTTATATAGTTTTTAGCTCAATCCTTTGATGTCATATCTTGATAAACTTTGCTAATTTCATTAGCCACAGACTACAAACTGCTTTAAAACACTTAGCGCTTTTTTATATTTACAGCCAGTTATTACGACTACCATTTAGCATTACTTATGTATCCGCTATCTTCTTTATTATGCTGTCATAAATAGCGCAAACAGATACAAAGTACCAGACATAAGGAATTTCTCTGCAATAAGCAGATGTCGTTGATTATACGTCGATTAATTTGACTTTTTGTATGGATAATTATGTAAAATAAGTAAAATAAAACCCTATTTACAATTTTATTGTAACTTAATTGTACAACCTCTTTCTATGCAGAAAGAAATCATATAGAATGCGTGAAAGCTGAGTAGCTGTGACTAAGACTAGTTGAATATCTGAGACATCTCGGATGTTCAACCTTTTTTGCTGCTACTGCTCATTTAATTATCCCGGAGAAAACCTTATGAACTTAAAATTACTTGCTCTAGCTGGTATCATGACTGCAACTATGGGCTTAACTGCCTGTGATAGCAACAAAGAAAACGCTGCTGAAGATTTATCTGACGCGCAAGAAGAAGTGACTGACGCTTCTGAGCAATTAGACGAAGCTGCTGCTGCTGGCGAAGCTGTTCCTGCTGAAGCAGAAGCTGCTGTTGCTGGCGCTGAAGCTGATATCGCTGATGCACAACTTGCTACTGCTACTGACGAAATCGATGCTGAAGTACCTGTAGACGGTACTACTACTAGCGTTGACGTAGCTAGCGAAACTCCAGCTGTAGACGCAGCTGACGAAGTTGTAGTTGAGCAACCAGCTCAGTAATTTTTATTTTTATAAATAAAAATACTGTACTAAAAAAAAGAGAGCCTATGCTCTCTTTTTTTATGCCTGCAATTTATGTTTTATATAACTGAGACAATGTCGCATAAAAAAATGATGGCTATAACAGTCGATTTAATAGACAACTGCGAACCATCACTTTTAATCTTACTCACTACTATTATTGGTCAAATAGGCGCTCATCGACCTGTTGACGGAATTTTTGTCCTGTTTTAAAGGTCACAACGCGGCGCGCTGATACGGCGACGGGCTCCCCTGTCTTAGGGTTGCGTCCTGGGCGACTATTTTTGTCTTTAAGCTCAAAGTTGCCAAAGCCTGAAAGCTTGACCTCTTTGCCATCAATCAAACTCTCTGACAGTTCGTCAAAAAAATTCTCTACCAAACAGCGACCTTCTTGGCGCGTTAGGTTTAGATGATTCATCAAATGCTCAATCATGTCAGATTTGGTTAAGGTGCTCACAGTACGACTCCTATGCTATGTCGTGATGTCGAATATCATGGTTTAGCGGTATGAGAATTAGTGTTAGCTATTATAAAGGTTTTTGTGCGTCTTTTTAATAAAGTCTGCATTAAAATCCTTTATTAATAACTACTTAACTTACTCTATGAATAAAATCTTCTATCAGTTAATAATTTTTATAAATAGCAAAAATCCATAGCCTCATTTATATTGAGGCTATAGAGTATTTGTCTTTTTCGATTAGAGGTTAGCTGTCACGTAGCTGTGCTGAATGCTCAACCGTTAATGCTTGTACCACTTTATCAGTGGCCGTTTTTACAGCGTCATCCGATAAGGTTTGCGTTTTATCTTGCCATATCAAGGCAAATGCTAATGAGCGTTGACCTGCTGGCACTTTTTCGCCTTGGTATACATCAAACAACCAAAGATCAGTCAAGAGTGCACCTGATGCCTTACGTATAGTTGACTCTAGAGTTTGAAGGCTGATATCGCTGTCTACTAATATAGCAATATCGCGGCGTACTTGCGGGAACTTACTTGGAGTAGTAATGGCATGCTGTTCACGAGCAAGCGTTAGTAATGGTGCCAATGACAACTGCGCAACCCACGTAGCTGGCAGATCCAACAGTTTAGCGGTATTAGGATGCAATTGCCCCAACCAACCGACATACTGATCATCGATATAGAGCTTGGCACTTTGACCCGGATGCAAGAAAGCTAGCTCACTACGCTCATAACGGATACGCGCACTATCCACTTGCGCAGGTAATAATTGCTCAATATCATGCTTAAGATCATAAAAGTCTAACGCACGGTTTTGATACGCTTGCTCGTCCCAGACATCGCCAACTGCTACTAACGCAATACTTGGCGTTTGCACCAACTCACTAATACTTTGACCAACAAAGCTAAGCCCTGTTTCAAAGAAACGAACGCGTGGCTGCTGACGATTGAGATTGTACTGCACGCAAGGCAATAAGCTTGATAGCAAGGTACGGCGCATCACGGCTAAGTCACTAGAGATAGGATTGGCCAGTGCCAACACTTCTCCTAGGGCTTTATCATCGAGCAAGGCTTCTATTTTTGCGTCACTAAAGCTAAAGCTGATCGCTTCCATATAGCCATTATCGACCAGTGCCAGCTTCATCTCATGCGTCAAGTCTGCGGTATCGTCATAATCCATACTGACTTGCAGGTGTGGCAAGATGCTTGGGATATTGTCGTAGCCATAGATACGAGCAACCTCTTCGATCAAATCTTCTTTAATGCTCATATCAAAGCGATATGATGGCGGCGTACAAATTAGGCTATCTGCTTGCTGCTCTACCTTAAAGCCTAATTGGGTTAAGATACGCACCATGACTGCTGGCTCAATCTCAATACCGATAACATCACGGACTTTAGCAATTGGCAAGGTAATGGGCGCACGTGCCGGTAGGTGCTTGCTACTTTCGACTGTGATTATTTGCCCCGCTTGAGAATTCGTGATACTGGTAATCAAATCAACAGCACGCGCTAAAGCAAGCGCTGGTAATTCAAAGTCTACCCCTCGCTCAAAGCGTTGTGAGGCATCAGTATGCAGACCAAAACGGCGTGCGCGTGCAGCGATAGCCAATGGATTAAAGAAGGCGCTCTCTAAGACGATATTGGTGGTGCTATCAGTCACACTACTGCGTTGACCGCCCATGATTCCAGCAAGTGCAAGTGTGCCTTTATCATCAGCAATGACCAATTCATCACCGGTTAAGGTAATGGTTTGCTCATTTAGTAAGGTAATGGTTTCTTCAGGCTGTGCCAAACGCACAACGATATCGCCCTCGATAGTATCGGCATCAAAAGCATGTAGCGGCTGACCCAATTCCATCAAGACATAGTTGGTCACATCAACCAAAAAGTTGTGCGAGCGTAGTCCTGACTGAACCAGCGCATCTTGCATCCACTTTGGCGTATCGATACTACGATCGATATTGCTTATCGACTGTAAAAGGTAGCGTGGACAAGCTTCTACAGCACTGACTGTTACAGCTGGCATCACTTCGTTTTGAGTGAAATTGATATTATCAGGGATATTTGGCATTTGTAACGGCAAATCGTTAATGACGGATATCTCACGCGCAATACCACGTACGCTAAAACAATCACCGCGATTTGGCGTAATAGAGATATCGAATATTTGATTGTCTAAGCCTAGATATTCACGGATATCCATACCGATTGTTGCATCTGCTGGCAATTCGAGCAAACCATCAATGTCATCGACTAAATCAATTTCAGAAGCGCCGCAGAGCATACCGTTAGAATCGACACCGCGTAGGTTGCCATTTTTAATTTGGAAGCCCGCACCGTTATCAGAAGGTAAAACAGCACCGACGGTAGCAACAGGCACTTTCATACCAATAGTCACATTGGGTGCACCGCAAACGATTTGTAACGGCTCAGCTGCACCAATATTGACCTGTGTGACACGTAATTTATCGGCATCTGGATGCTGCTCAACGCTGATAACTTCACCAACGACCACACCACTAAAGGCACGAGCGACTGCAAAGCGATCATCAATCTCTAGCCCTGCCATCGTGAGTTGTTCAGCCAATTGCTCACTGCTATTGTTAGGGTTTACCCATTGACGTAGCCACTGTTCGCTAATTTTCATAAGTATCTCGGATCAGAATTTTATAATAAAGATTTTGAATTAAAGGTTGGCGTATTAACCTATTATATTAACAAAGGAAACTCTAGCCAAACTGCTTTAAGAAGCGTACGTCGTTTTGGAAAAACAGGCGCAAATCATCGATACCGTAGTACAGCATCGCAAAGCGCTCAATACCCATACCAAAGGCAAAACCAGTATACTTTTCGGCATCAATACCGCAGTTGGTCAGCACTTGTGGATGCACCATACCGCAGCCCATGACTTCAAGCCATTTACCATTATCATCTAGGATATCGACTTCAGCTGACGGCTCAGTAAATGGGAAAAATGACGGGCGGAAACGTACGGTTAGCTCTTTGGCAAAAAACGCTTCCAAGAACTCACTAATCAAGCCTTTTAGCTCAGCAAAAGTGCTCGACTCGGTAACCATTAAACCTTCTAGCTGATGGAACATCGGCGAATGGGTTTGGTCCGAGTCATTACGATAGACGCGACCGGGACAAATAATACGAATCGGCGGCTCATTCTTTTCCATGGTGCGAATTTGCACGGGGCTGGTATGCGTACGCAGTAAATAATGCGCATCAAAATAGAAGGTATCGTGCATCGCGCGTGCTGGATGATGCGACGGAATATTGAGCGCTTCAAAGTTATAGTAATCGCTCTCAACTTCAGGACCAGTAGCAACGTTGAAACCCGCTTGTATAAAATACTGCTGCATACGTTGGGTAATCATGGTCACGGGATGCAAATGACCTTTTTGACCACCGCGAGCAGGCAAGGTGATATCAATGCTCTCGCTTGCAAGCTTGGCATTTAGTGCAGCCACTTCTAGCTGCTGCTGCTGCTCTGTCAACGCATCTTGAATACGGCTACGGACTTGATGCAACCAGCCGCCGTAGGTTTTTTTATCGTCGCTGCTGAGTTTACCCATCTGCTTTGACCAGCCAGTTAAGGAACTCTTTTTACCGGTCAATTGCACCCGCAAATCTTGCAACGCACGCACATCAGTTACTTGTAGAATCAAGGCTTCAGCGGCACTGGCCAACTCATTTAGCTGAGCTTCATTAAGCTCGCTTAGCTCTGTGGACAAGGTCGGTAGCGCCGACAAATCGGTGGTAGCAGCAGGGGTAGTCATAAGACGCATTCTTCCTGATTTAAACGGACTATTAATAATAGTGATAGGTAATTGTAGGGATTTGACCAAATATTGCAAACCATTTACCCATTCATGTGACGATAATTTCAATGATATGAATGGCTTGAATATTTAGACGATGATAAACGCTATCCTATAACAGCGTATGTGATTCTGGTACTAAAAGTAGGCAGTCAGACAATGTGATATAAAAAAAGCCACCGACCAGCGGTAGCTTTTATTAATATCAACCTATTAATCAATATTATTCCTATCCATGTAGATAACTACTTATCAATAATGATTTAAAAAGCAGCCTACCTAAAGGAAGGTTAATATTTATGCTAGTTCCGCTTTAGCTTTTTCGACCAACGCTGTGAAAGTCGCTGCATCATGCATAGCGATGTCAGCAAGTACGCGACGATCGATTGCAATGTTAGCTTTTTTCATGCCATTGATAAAGCGGCTATAGCTTAAGCCGTTTAAGCGTGCACCAGCATTGATACGTGCAATCCAAAGACGACGGAAAGTACGTTTTTTGTTGCGACGGTCACGATAAGCATATTGACCAGCTTTGGTCACTGCCTGTACCGCTACGCGGTAAACACGTGAACGGGCACCGTAGTAGCCTTTTGCACGCTTTAAGATTTTTTTGTGACGACGATTCGCCTGTACACCACGTTTTACACGGGCCATAAATTACTCCAAGATATTTTTAATCATTATTAAACGAATCACGATGTCATCAGATAATAGACATCGTTATCAAATTGCAAAGTCATATACTTTTAATTCAGTCGCTATTCATTAAACAGCGCTTAACTAAAGATAAATGACGATAGCCTATTAAATGTATGGGCACATACGACGAACTGCTGCTTCGTCAGACTTGTGCACCAACTTAAGACCACGCAACTGGCGAATACGCTTAGGTGATTTCTTGGTCAAAATATGGCTTTTGAATGCTTGCTTACGCTTAAAGCCGTTCGCTGTTTTTTTGAAGCGTTTAGCTGCACCGCTTCTGGTTTTCATCTTATTTTTCATGATGATTTGCCTCTTTTTCTGTTTTAGAACCTGGTCGTCAAATAGTCAATAATGATTAGTGGCTGTAAAAACAGGCACCAAACCTCTATTTGCCTCGAGGTGGGAGGCGACATTTTAACAGATCGTGCGCTGTTTTGCCAAGGAAAGTTTTAACGCTGTTTAGCGTATGTTGTTCTTTCTAATCACAAATACCTTGCTGCTTATTTTCGTCTTCTAAAACTTGATTATTAGCCACTTAAAGCACACGCTTAGCAGCAAAAACTGAGCAGCCACAAGCGATAGCTAGCTGAAAACAAAATAGGCGAACTAAAACACTGTTAATTTGAAATTCTTGCTGTATCAAAATTCAGCTCGAGTATAATTGTGCTGTATTTACTGATTTAACATATTGAATGTCAGCTTAAGCTGTGTTTAAGTAGAGACTGCGTGTTGATAAAGCGCTCACATGAATGACAGATAGGCTGAATAACTATTATTTAGCGAATACTTAGCGACTTTTTATTATTTTCTACCTATAAGATGGCAACAAGATTATGACTTCACCTGCTTGGCTGGCTGCCATAAAATTTAATGATGATGGTTTGATTCCTGCAATTGCACAAGATTATGTGTCAGGGCGTATTTTGATGATGGCTTGGATGAATGCCGAATCCCTACAATTAACTTCACAAACGCAGACGGCGGTGTATTTTTCGCGTTCGCGTGGCAAGTTATGGCATAAGGGCGAATCCTCTGGACATACCCAACGCGTACATGATATTCGTCTAGATTGCGACGCCGATGTGATTGTCCTTAGCGTCACTCAAGCCGGTGGTATCGCTTGTCATACTGGCCGCGAGTCTTGTTTTTATCAGCGTTTGGATTTATCAGGGCAAACGCCTGAGTGGCAAACGGTTGATAAAGTATTAAAGGATCCTGCTGATATTTATCATTCAAATACAGCAACACAAGCCACGCCTGAAATTAATGAAGCGGCGGCGGAAAATATAGTCGATTCAGATACCAATCAGAATGACCACAGCCCCATCACTCGCTCCATCTTGCAGCAGCTTGATAAAGTATTAGCAGAACGCAAACAAGCGGATGCCGATAGCTCATATGTAGCAAGCTTATACGCCAAGGGTTTGAATAAAATATTAGAAAAAGTCGGTGAAGAAAGTACAGAGAGCATTATCGCTGCTAAAGACTTTGCTAATTGCAATGAAAATACGGATAAAGCCCAATATGACGAAGCGCGTCATGAGCTGATCTATGAAGTCGCTGATGTTTGGTTCCATACCTTAGTAGGTTTGGCTTGGTTCGATATCGAATCAGAGGCAGTATTAAATGAGCTAGGTCGACGCTTTGGTCTATCAGGTATTGATGAAAAGGCGGCTCGATAGCTTTTTATAAAATTAGCCATTACCCTGTTTGATTATTGTTGCTTTCACCTTTTTGTCATAACGGCAGGTTATAATAGTGTGACGTGTTACTTCGCATAAGCTGTCGATAGATTTTGTGTACGACAGCAATATTCTATACACTCAACGTATTCCTATAAAGACTGAAAACCAAGACATAAGGATAGCATTATGGGCAGTTTTTCCATTACGCATTGGCTGATTTTATTGGTGGTGGTGGTTGTCGTATTTGGCACCTCCAAACTAAGAAATGCCGGTAAAGATTTGGGCGGCGCGGTCAAAGGTTTTAAAGAAGCCGTCAAAGACGAAAATACTGAACATGCCAAAAAGCAAGTGGTGCTCGACCATGATGGCAACGCACACACTGAAGAGCGCCCAACAACCACTAAGGTTGATGACACCCATAATGTATAGCATCTAGACAGTGACATCGAAACATTATGTTTGATATTGGGTTTTCTGAATTATTGCTTTTTGGCGTCATTGCCTTAATCGTCTTGGGGCCAGAAAAGCTGCCCCAAGCGGCGCGTACCGCTGGGCAATGGTATGCCAAAATTCGCCGCACGGTTTCTACTTTGCAATCTGAAATCGAAGCGGAGCTTGACTTAGCTGAGACGCGCCAACAAATGCAAAAAGAGCTGGCCAAAATTCGCCAGACTGAAGCAGAAATGCGCCGTGAAATGGCAGAAATGCGCGGCAGTATGCAAGAGTTTGAATCCTCGAAAAACCAGCATTTAAAGGCATCGCGTGATCTAGTCGATGACGCTAAGCCCAGGCAAAGTAGCCAAGCCAGTAGTGAGAATGATGATAATCGACCAGTGAGTCCAAAATCCTTTGACTATGCCTACGATAGTAATAGACAGGCTGAGAAACCAGAAAGCTCTGAGCAGCCATCGGCACAAGGTGATAACGACAGTCTAAAAACTGACTTTAATGATAACGCCAATCCAGTGATTCAAACCATCACAACTAGACCATGGGAAAACATGTGGTTTCGTCTTGGTGCTTATGATAAAGCGCGTCGTTTGCCGCAACCGCCTTACTTACCAAACTATAAAGCCGATATCTTACTAAACAGCCATCTAGACAGCCCTTTACCCAAACAGACTTCTGTTAATAAGCAGGAGAGTAATTAGTGGGCTTATTTAAACGTAAAAAAAGCCGTCAAGAAAAAGTCGCGGATTCAGATATCGATACCTCAACAGCTACCATTAATGGTAATGTCGACAGCAATACTGACGACTCTGGCGATATCCTAAGCTCACTTGGCGATATGCCGATTACCGAGCATTTGATTGAGCTGCGTCGTCATTTGATTAAGATATGTGTTGCCGTACTGGTAATATTCTTAGCCCTGGTCGGATTTTCCCGCGAGCTCTATGATTTTTTGTCCGACCCATTGGTTGCCCAGTTGCCTGCCAACTCAACGATGATCGCGACGGATATCACTTCCAACTTTATGGCACCGATACGCCTGACTGTTTTTGTCGCTGCCTTCTTTGCAATGCCCTACATTTTGTATCAAATCTGGTCGTTTGTCGCACCCGGTTTATATAAAAAAGAGAAAAAAATCGCCATTCCCGTTTTAATGTCCTCTATATTTTTATTTTATGCGGGTGTGGCTTTCTCTTATTTTATTGTCCTTAAAGGGGTTCTAAAATTCTTTATTATGTTCGCGCCGCAGAACGTCTTGCCGATGACCGACATCGACAGTTATTTAAGTTTTGCACTCAAACTCTTTATGGTATTTGGTTTAACCTTTGAGATTCCAGTCGTCACCTTGCTATTGATATTGACTGGTGTCGTCTCCATTCAAAGCTTAGAAGATAAACGCCGTTATATTATTGTCGGCTGTTTCGCCGTTGCTGCGGTCGTGACACCGCCTGATGGGGTGTCGATGTTGATGCTCGCCATTCCGATGTGGCTACTATTTGAGCTAGGATTATTTTTAGCGAAAATATTAATTAAAGAAGAACACAGTCCTACCTTAGCAAGCGATACAGGGTTAAATAAAGAATAACATCACTTGTCAGACACTTATTCCAAAAACAGCCAACGCGCTAATCTGTTACTATAACCTGCTTATTTCCACCTTTATTTTCTATCAGTTTTTTTATTATTGTCATGTGCACTTGCAAATATTTTGCAAGTGCACATGATGAGTCAGCCATTGTCTATGCAGTGGCTTTTTTTACCCCCGTCATTTTTGATCCGTTTTACTCTTTTAGGTAATTTTTTATGTCCGCATCTATGCCAGCTTATATGAGCGATCCCACTGATGAGCAGCTGAGCGCGCTTAACATGGCGATGGATCACAAGTCATTTAAAGTGGTGGCTTATGCGGGTGCTGGTAAGACGACGACCTTAAAACTGATTGGTGAGCGTTTGCGTGGACGCGGCTTATACTTAGCCTTTAACAAAACGATTGCCAATGATGCTCGCTCAAAGTTTCCACCGCATGTGGAATGTCGCACCTTTCATTCGCTTGCTTATCGGCATGTCGCCCGTGATATCACTGCTAAGCTGTCGTTGCCGCGTTTTTCACCCAAACGTCTGGGTGATGATTTGGGTTTGCAGCCCGTCCAAGTCCGTCGGCAAATGGATGGCATTAATAAATACATTACGCTCACGCCTGCGAGATTAGCCCGATTCGTTAGTGATGCTGTCAGTAACTTTTGTAGTACGCATGCCAGTTATCCTGCACCAAGGCATATTGAATTTCCAAGCTGGCTCGATGAGTCAGATGCCGAACAGTTGCGTGAGATGCTCTACCCTGCCGTCGAGCAACGCTGGCTACAGTCAATTGATGCGCGCCATCCAGCTGGTATCGGGCATGATATTTATCTTAAATTGTGGGCATTATCGAAGCCCAGTATTCCTGCGGATTTTATCTTATTTGACGAAGCGCAAGATGCCGATCCCTTGATGATGGGGATTTTGACCCAGCAGCCACGGCAAGTGATTTATGTAGGCGACGCCCATCAGCAGATTTATGAATGGCGCGGTGCGGTCAATGCGATGAAAAAACTGCCATTGCCGCAGACTTTATTAACCCAGTCGTTTCGTTTTGGCGAACCGATTGCTGAGATTGCCAATACCTTACTCAAAGCCTTACAAGAAGATGTGCCATTAAAAGGCAATCCGAATAAGCAATCCTCCACCGACAAAGGCATGGTACACAGTAAAAAAGACGCTATTCTATGTCGCACCAATGCTGCTGCGATGTCGCAACTATTGACTGGACTCAAGCTCGGTCACCGCGTGGCGCTACAAGCCGATACCGATCGTATGCTTAAATTTTGTCAGGCAGCCGAAAACTTAAAAAATGGCAAGTCTGCTTATGGCGTGCCTGAACTGGCATACTTTTATAATTGGGGCGATGTACAAGAGTACTCTGAAACCAATGAAGGCAGCGATCTAAAAACACTGGTGAAATTGGTCGATGATCATGGCACCAATGTCCTGAGCCAAGCAGTCAATAGTTTGACCAGTATTGAAAATGCTGACTATGTTATCTCCACTGCCCATAAGGCCAAAGGGCTCGAATGGGGAAAGGTACAGCTGGACGATGATTTCTATTATGATGTGACCACCAATGCGGTCAAAATAAGCCCTGAAGAGTTGCGTTTGCTCTACGTCGCTTGCACACGTGCCCAGAGCAATTTGGACATCCATAATATTAAAGACTTGATATCTGGTTTGCAGACAGGCAAAAAAGTGATTTTTGGTAATACTTAATTTTTCTCAGTTAGTCACTCTCTGTATTTGCCACTCTAAACCTCTAGCCTACCTGTCTTTATGGCAATCCTTTAATAGCACCTTTTTAGTAGTGAACAACAAGCATGAATACTAATCAGCAACTTCAAATACGTCAAAATACCATCCGTCAGTTATTCGCCAATCCCGTCCGCCTGCTCGCTCCAATGGAAGGCTTGACCGATCCATTAATGCGACAAATTCTCACGCAAATTGCATCAGACTTGGGTCGCCCTTATGATTGGTCGGTTAGCGAATTTATCCGTGTGACTCAGCATGTCTTGCCCGCGCATGTATTTTATAAATACGTTCCAGAATTGCGTCATGAGGCCAAGACTACCTGTGGCACGCCTATTCATATCCAGTTGCTTGGCAGTGAAGCGCAACTCATGGCAGACAACGCGGCATATGCCTGTGCGCTTGGTGCACCGGCGATTGACATCAATTTTGGTTGTCCTGCCAAGACTGTCAATAGCCATCGTGGTGGTTCGGTATTACTGGATGAACCCGAAACCATGTATCAGATTATCAGCGCGGTGCGTCAAGCTGTTCCCGCTCATATTCCAGTCTCAGCCAAAATTCGTTTAGGTTATACCGATACCAGTCGCATGGATGATATCAAAGCTGCGATTAACGACAGTGGCGCTGATTGGCTAACCATTCATGCACGAACCAAAACCCAAGGCTATAAGCCACCCGCCTATTGGGACAAGATTCAAAGCTTTAATGCGCTCGATATTCCAGTCATTGCCAATGGCGAAATATGGAATGCAGAGCACGCACAAAATTGTATGGTACAAGCAGGTACAGAGCATTTGATGTTGGGTCGCGGCGCGGTCACCCGTCCCGATTTGATTGCGCAGGTTGATAGAGAACTTAGTCAGACTTTAAATAATGAAACAATATTGTTATGGCAAGACCTGATTGCGCATCAGATTAAATTTCTGCAAGGCACAGCAAAAAGCGATATTGTATTGGTCGGTCGTTATAAACAATGGTTAGCGATGCTCACCAAAGGCTATAGCGAGGCGAAGATATTATGGGACAGTATTAAAAGAGAGAAAAATAAAGCAGCTATCATTAGCGCACTACAGATGAGTGCACAGTAACGTTAGCTGCTTTTATCTTATAAGCATTAGTATTTTCAATTAGCTGCTACTATACACTGACTCGAATAGCTAAATAAAAGAGCATGAGACAGCAGGCAATAGAAAGCCCCCAGAGGATAGAGCGGAACATCGCCAGATTAGTGATGTAAGCGACGCAAAAACCAATGCGAATGAGCACGTATAGCCAAGCCAATGTATTTACAATCAGCTGTGGCACAAAAAACAGCATCGCTGCCAAGACTGCAGCTAAGAATACTGGTAAAGTCTCATAGCTATTCTGCTGCGCGGCATTAGCACGTGCAGCAGCGCCCGTCGTACCTTGTAAAAAATCTCGTGGATGGGCATTGTCAGCCAAATTAAAGCCGCCGAGCATTTTTGCAGTCAATGCCATTGTTAATGGCAGCAAACTGGCTACCACCATTGCCCAAATGGCTGACGATGCGGTATCAGAGACCAACCCTAAGAATAAATTCATCAATATACTCGCCTTTATCCTGCGATAACTTCAAAGTCATGCGTCACATTGACCCCGCCTTGTACCAACATACGACTGGCTGAGCAGTATTTTTCTGCGGATAATTTAATGGCTTTTTCTACTTGGCTTTCTTTGACATCTTGACCGGTCACCACAAAATGCATATGAATATCAGTATAGACAGCTGGTACAGTTTCAGCACGCTGAGCAGTCAGCTCACAACGTACGTCAGTCACATTTTGACGCGATTTCTGCAAAATCGCCACCACATCATAGCTAGCACAACCACCAAGCCCTAGTAGAATCAGCTCCATTGGACTGGCGCCTTTTTCTTTATCAGCATCGATTTGTACATTATGCCCTGATGGCGATATACCCATAAAGGCTTTGTTCTCTTGCCATGTAACGCTTGCTTTAGATTCTGACATTTTTAATATTCCTAGTTTTATTTAATAATAGGTTCTTATTTGTTCGATATTATTGGTTCAATATATAAGAACAGCTTTATCGATTTAATACTTTATCGTTGATTAAGATAAGCAAAATATGACTAGTGTAGCATAAGCTAAAACCCGCATTAATGAATCAAAAACCCGTATTATTACTTATATTATTAAGTAAGCACTTATAACGATAAGACACTAAAGCAAAAACTTTAACAACAAAATAACTTAGCTAAAAAATATACAAAAGTCTGCTTAAATATCTTTATATAACCTCTTGATTTTAAATCATTAAAGCTGTGAAACATTTTATAGCAAAATACTGTTACACATTTTGCTCTTTTCTTGGTTTAATGATGGTAATGAATCTTATTTTGCCAAAGTATCGATAGCAATCACCCTATAATAATTATGATTGCTGTCACTGTGCTTTGTTGAAATAAGCTATTTTTAAACATTTTAAAAGGTTACGTCATGATAGATGCAGACGGCTTTCGCGCCAATGTCGGCATCATCTTGGCAAATACACAAGGGCAAGTTCTGTGGGCAAAACGTATTGGTCACAACGCTTGGCAGTTCCCTCAAGGCGGTATCGACCGTGGGGAGACGCCGATGGATGCGATGTATCGCGAGCTCTGGGAAGAGGTCGGTCTACATCCGCGTCATGTCGATTTGCTAGCGGTTACGCAAGATTGGTTGCGTTATCGTCTGCCAAAACGTTATGTGCGTCATGGGCAGTACCCTTTATGTATTGGGCAAAAACAGAAATGGTTTTTGCTACGCTTAGATGAGCCAAATACCCAACACATCCGCTTTGATGAGGGAAAACCAGAGTTTGATAACTGGCAATGGGTCAGCTACTGGTATCCACTTGGACAAGTGATTCACTTTAAACGCAGCGTATATCGTCGCGCCTTGCAAGAATTGGTGCCCGAGCTACCGCTTCACCAAGGGCTTATTATTCCGGAACAAAACAACCATTTGTTGGTGGAATAAAGTCACTAATTTTTAATGCAATTAGCACAATAACAAATACCGTTAGTGATATCTAATATCATTAGCGGTATTTTTTTCACTGGATTTTTATAAAAAGCTAATGAGTACATTCACGGCTGACGATTTCAGCTTGAATGCCTGAATCTTTAATAGTATTTCGCCGTAACGTTAAAATACTTTGTGTCCTTGTACCGTAGCTTGGCACGGCATTATTGGCAGCCTCCTTACTAGCAATGCCAGTAAGATTGGCGCCTTCAATATAAATCGAAGACAGCGCTTGCTCTATTTTGATATCGATACCAGTATTTGGTAACTCTTCTTCTGGTGCTTGAGTATTATCGGACAATACCTTAAAAGCAGCGTCTTGCCAGTATTCAAAATCACTATTTTCGCTAATTAATGGCAATATTTCTTGACGTAACCTGCCGCGCAAACGCTCTGTCTTAAACCAACCCTCTTCTGGCTGA
The DNA here is from genome assembly GCF_904846475.1 of Psychrobacter sp. LFX-11D. Classification (NCBI taxonomy): domain Bacteria; kingdom Pseudomonadati; phylum Pseudomonadota; class Gammaproteobacteria; order Moraxellales; family Moraxellaceae; genus Psychrobacter; species Psychrobacter sp. LFX-11D. The sequence continues at coordinate 105,710 of NZ_CAJHAV010000008.1, read as the reverse complement.
CCATTAGAGAATACGTGCAAGCCTCCATATAAGGGTGTTGGTGCATGACCACGGTTATTAACGACAACCGCTTGTTTGCTATCGCCGATAATCAGATTAAACCCAGCATATTCTTGCAGACTGATTTTCCGTGCAAATTCCATCGGGCTTAAGCAACTGGTCAAAAAATCAGCGACCAATTCACCACGTGAGCGCTCATCATTACTTGCCTGCACACCATCGCGAAAGTTCAATACTGCCGCCCAGCGACCATTTTGCTTATAAAAGTCAGCATGCTGCTCTTGGTGAATTCCTAACCACGTACCGCCACTTTGCGCATCACGCCCTGCAAAAATAGGCTTATCTTCCCATTGATGTAGTGGCTCTGTCGGACGCTGTAGAAACTCATCGCGATTAGATAATAAAACCAAAGGCAGCTCATCAAATAACTGCCAAGCAATGGCGACAATACACATAGAATTCCTTTTATATGATTGTTATATAGTCACTTCAATATAAAATAGAGTCGTTCAAAATAGGGTTATGCTGGGATAAATTTTCCTCGCTTGCTGTGCGCTTCGCGCTCCAGAGGCTTCATAAAATTTATCCCAGCAGCATTCCCATCAGGATTGTATTTTTTAAATTGAATCGATTATATGGTTCTGATTTAACATTAATTCGTGCTTAATTTTTTATCCGCAGGATAGCTAATTTGATAGATCGACTGCACAACTTGAGATTGTTGACTCGGTAAATCGAACTCCCACGCTACCATTCCTTTGTTATCATTCCAATCTTTTTTGCTAATCGCTGGTGTATGCGTCGCGGTTACTTTAATGCTGTCATCGCTACTCAAGGGTTCTGCGCCTAACACTTGCATGCGCACACTACGATTGTGCTGATTGGTCAATTGATAAGCCTGAATGATAGTTTTGGTTTGTTGACGATTAAACACCCCTTTATCACCTTTTTTGTCTTCATCAGTTAGCTGTTTCACAAGCAAGCCCGGATCAACACCAAAACCAATACCCTGCTCTTTTAGACTCTGATAATCATAGCGCGACTGACCAACATAGTTATCGTCGCGATACAGTTGCAATGATCCATCCGCCCAAGCTGGTGTCAAAAATGGAGCAGATGCATACCAGTAAGCGGCAGCTTCTACGCTCGGTGTACTCCGTAGCCATAACTTACTGGTGCCAGACTGCTCATCAATAATAGTGCGTACACGCCTGCCATCACTCGGAATACTGACGCGCTGCGGTAAGCGATACTCGGTAATACCATTTTTATTTTGACTACTAACCGTAAAGCTCGGTAGCGGCGCCATACTACCTGCACCGCCATAACTGTCGCTGGCAGAAACAACAACCACTGGAGCAGCTTCCATCATTGGTTGTGCATAACGGCTCAACTTAGCTTGCTCTTCTTCATATAATGACAAACGTTCAACTCTTGGTAACTGGCTGGTCGTCGTTTGATTGGGATTAACGGTACTTAAAGTAACCGGCACATTATTCCAATTCTCGCCTGTTTGTTGGGCGATGATGGCAGAGGCGGTGATATTGAGTTGTTTATTATCGGTATTTAAACGCGCTTGATAAGTCGGCTCCCAGCTGGCACCGCGTACTTGATAATGTAATTTAACACTACTAGCAGAACGGCTAGCGGTACGTACACTGACTTGGGTGACATTACTTTGTACTGAAGAAGTACTGTCAGCGACCAGCTGATTTAAGTTGTCTTTAGCACGAGCTTCTCGTTTTTGTAGCTCTACTATTTTTTTGTTAATACTGGCGGCTTGCGTTTCTAAGTCGCGTGCATTATTGGCAAGGGTACCAGCAGTAGTGATTTGCGTGACTTTGGTTAGGTTTTGCAAATAGGCTTTGGTCAGGCGTGCCGCTTCCAATTCGGCACTGATGTCCGCTAGATTATTCTGCTGAGTCTGTACATTAGCTGCCTCTTGATACTGGCACTGCGCTGCTTGCTCGCCACTCAAGGTTTGAATACTGACTTCACCGATATTGACATTGCCCAGTGCTTGTACACTAATACTGTCAGGTTCAATCGCAGGCGAAAGACAGGAAAAAACCAGTGTCTGCTCACCTGTGCCACTGATGGGTAATGCACGAGTGACACTGGCTAAGCCTTGATAAATGGTAATTTGTTCGATACTACTGGTTGCTGCTTGCGCCGTCACTGGCACAAAAAAACTGAAGCCTGATGCGGCTATACACAATAAAGATAATCTGGTTCGCTTAAGGTTTGGCGATTGCACATCAACTGCGGTAGTTAACCGTTTATCGTGCAAAAATGATCGTGATGATACGGTAGCAGACATGATAATTCCTTAGAAGTTGATGCGCTTTTTTTCATCTTATCGGTTTTTTTAGCGCTTTGCTATTCATTCAATAAACCATACATTTATCATAGTGTTCGCAAGGGATGAATTTTGCTATTATAGACAGCATTTAATTACCAATAATGATGATGCCCTTATGATAATTCATTCTCAGTATAATCCTGTAGCGCTGTCCTTGGGTCCAGTAGAAGTACACTGGTATGGCTTGATGTATTTGCTCGCATTTGCTGCAGCTTTTGGTCTGGCTTGGTATCGCAGCAGCAAACGTGACAATTGGACCACCGATATGGTGTCCGATTTGATCTTTTATGGTGCGCTTGGTGTCATTTTGGGCGGTCGTATCGGCTATGTGCTGTTTTATCAGTTTGGCGAGCTATTACAAAACCCTGCTTATCTATTAAAAGTTTGGGAAGGCGGTATGTCTTTCCACGGCGGTTTTATTGGTGTCATGGTAGGCATGTGGTTTTTTGCTCGTAAATATAAAAAAACAGCCTTCCAAGTATTCGATTTTATCGTGCCTTGTGTACCAACCGGCTTGCTATTTGGTCGCATCGGTAACTATATCAATGGTGAGCTGTGGGGGCGCGTCTCAGACGGTGGCTACAACTGGCTGACTTATTTTCCGCAAGCCGCTGCCTTTGATATGGAGCAATTACAGAGTAATCCACAATTGCAAGAGCTAATGATTGAGGTTAATGGTCAGTATGTGCTGCCGCGTCACCCATCGCAGCTATATGAAGCCTTTGCCGAAGGTCTGCTGCTATTTATCTTCTTATGGTGGTATTCATCAAAGCCGCGTCCACGTATGGCTGCCTCTGCTGTGTTCTTACTGGGTTATGGTATCAGCCGATTTATCATCGAATTCTTCCGCCAGCCTGATGTTGACCAAGGATTTATTTTATTAGGTTGGATGACCAAAGGACAGCTATTGAGTGCACCGATGATTATCGCTGGTTTGATTATGCTGATTTATGCTTATAAGCGCGGTATTTATGACTGGGGTAAGCAAGCCGCTTATTAAGCTTTATCTTCTTTACGCACCACGTTAAGAACTATATTAAAGATGCGTTTTAATAGCGCAGAAGAGTAATTTTATGACCATGAACAGCTCTATCATTAAAAACGAGCAAGCCTATTTAGACCTGCTACGCCTTGTCCTTAACGAAGGCAGGGAAAAAGGTGATCGTACTGGTACTGGTACGCTAAGCCATTTTGGCGCGCAGTTACGTTTTAATTTAGCCGATGGCTTTCCATTGTTAACCACCAAAAAAGTTCATCTTAAGTCTATCACTTATGAGCTCCTATGGTTTTTAAGTGGCAGTACCCACGTTGATTATTTGCAACAAAACGGCGTACGCATTTGGAATGAATGGGCAACTACAGAGCAAACTGCGCGTTTTAATCGACCTGCAGGCGATTTAGGTCCTATTTATGGTCACCAATGGCGTAATTATGGCGCGACCACAACTGCAGATGGGCAGTATAACTCTGACGGTGTCGATCAAATCGCACAAGTGGTTGAACAAATAAAGACTAATCCTAACTCGCGGCGCTTGATTGTCTCTGGCTGGAATCCGGGTGAAGCAGATCAAGTTGCGCTGCCACCTTGTCATACGTTATTCCAGTTTTTTGTTGCGGATAATAAACTCTCCTGCCAACTCTATCAGCGCTCAGCAGATTTATTTTTGGGCGTACCTTTTAATATCGCAAGTTATGCCATGTTGACTCATATGGTGGCACAAGTTTGTAATTTAGAAGTTGGTGAATTTATTTGGACCGGTGGCGATTGCCATATTTATCAAAACCACCGTGAGCAAGTGGAGCTGCAGCTGACCCGCTCGCTTTATACGCTGCCGACATTAGCGCTTAACCCTAATATAAAAGATATTTTTGCTTTTAATTATGATGATATCAGCGTTGATGGGTATGAGTCGCATCCAGCGATTAAGGCGCAAGTGGCGGTATAGCGCCTGTTTATTCGATTGTATTTAAATATATTTAAACATTAGCAAAGGATAATTTATGAGTTATGCCAACACCGAAGTTGCCCAAATCGCGGCTATCAGTAGCAATCGCTGTATTGGTAAAGACAATGAGCTACCGTGGCATATCTCAGCCGATTTGCAGCATTTTAAAAATATGACGACTAAACCAAATGACGGTGCGATACAGGGTATCGTGATTATGGGTCGCAAGACCTTTGAGTCAATGGGCAGCAAGCCGTTACCTAAACGTGTGAGCTTTATTATCAGTAGCCAGATAGATTATGCTGAGCAAAAGGGCTTGGTAGGTAGTGAAAAAGCTTATGTAATGCATAATTTAGACGATGCCTTAACCCAAGCAGCTAGCCTTGCGCATGGTGCGCATCTTGATACGATTTGGGTAATTGGTGGCGAGCGCGTGTTTAGCGATGCATTGCTGTACACCGACCGTATCGAACTAACTCACGTTGACACTGAAATCGTTGATGGCGATGCCTTTTATCCTGAGCTGCCAAGTGAGTTTGAAGTTGCGGAAGAATCTGAGCAGATGCATGATGAAAAAAGCGCGTTAGATTTTAAATTTGTGACTTATAAAATAAAAAACGCTGAATAATAGTAAAATTTTAAACAAAACGTAAAAAGAGGCTATCCTAAATAACTCTAGGACAGCCTCTTTTTTCATGTTCAAATTTTATGAACATAAACCTAAATTTGACGAACATTACCTAGACTACTCATGCAGCACTTTATAAACGGTTTTCGCTAATACCGGACCAATTCCCTGCACACCTGCTAATTCTTGCTGCGAGGCACCGAGCAATTGCTGCATGCCGCCAAAGTGATTGAGCAAATCGCGGCGACGCTTTTCACCCAGCCCCGGAATCACTTCTAGCACCGACGATGAACGACGCTTATCGCGCTTCTTACGGTGCGCTGTAATCGCAAACCGATGCGCCTCATCGCGGATATGCATTAATAAATGCAGCGCCTTGCTATCCATAGGCAAGTCAAGTGGCTTATGGTCAATAAAGTGCAGAACTTCAAGTCCAGCCTTACGTCCTTCACCTTTTGCCACACTGATAAGCAAAGTATCACCAAGGATACCCAACTCAGTCAGCACTTCTTTAGCGATACCGAGCTGCCCTTTACCCCCATCGATAAGCAATAAATCCGGCAATGGCTGCTTCTTATAACGCCTTGTCAGCACTTGCTTCATCGCTGCATAGTCATCACCGCCGACAATGTCATGGATAGCATACTGACGATAATCACGACGACGCGAGCCACCTTGGTCGAACACCACACAGCTACCAATCGTCGCCTCGCCCATCGTATGCGAGATATCAAAACACTCGATACGGTCAATGGTACGATCCGTGACTTCAGTCAATACGTCTTTCAATGCACCAAAGCGTGCATGTAACTCTAAATAATCACCAAGTTTGGTTTTTAGTGCATTATTAGTATTAAGTTTTGCTAAGTCTAACCATTCAGCACGGTGCTCACGTACGCTGGTTTTGATAACGACCTTACTACCAAAGTGTGTTGCCAACGCTTCACTCACTGCTAGCTGATCTGGTAATTCATCGCTCAATATAATCTCTGCTGGCAAATCATCTGTCACCTGAAAATAAAATGAGGTAATAAACGCTGATAAATTGTCTGCAAGAGGCTCACTGCTATCGACATCAGGGAAATAGTTCTTACCGCCAAGCACGCGCCCACCACGTACCGTCAATACGTTGACACAGGTCATGCCTGCTTGACTGGCAATAGCAATCACATCTGCCTCACCCTGCACTGTATAAACGGCTTGCTTGGCTTGTACTTCACGGAGCATAGACAGCTGATCGCGATAAAAAACTGCCTTTTCAAAGTCTAGCTCTTCAGCAGAAGCTTCCATTTTTTCAATCAAAGCAGTATGGATATCACTAGAGTCACCTTTTAAGAAACGAATAGTATTATTCACATCTTCAGTATACTCTTCAGGTGATACCAAACCGACACATGGCGCACGGCAACGCTTAATCTGATACTCAAGACAAGGACGCTTACGTTGCTTAAAAAAGGTATTGGTACATTGGCGCATTTGAAACATTTTTTGCATGAGCACCAGTGTTTCTTTTGCCGCATGCGCGGAAGGAAAAGGACCGAAAAATCGCCCTTTCTGGTGATTACCTTTACCGCGCCCATAAGCCAATCTTGGATAAGGCTTATCTGCTGAAATAAACACATAAAGATAAGATTTATCGTCACGCAGTAGCACGTTATAAGGCGGACGATATTCTTTAATCAGATTTTGCTCAAGTAACAGCGCTTCCGTCTCACTGCGGGTAATGATGGTTTCAATATTATGTATCCGTGCCACCAGTGCTCGTGTCTTAGGATGATCAATGGTTTTCGCAAAGTAGCTGTTCACACGGCTCTTGAGTGATTTAGCTTTGCCGACATATAAAATATCACCATTTTTACCAAGCATTTTATATACCCCTGGCAAATTTGGCAGGCGCTGAATCAAATGCTTAAGACGGGCTTTTTTATCGTCGACGGGACTCGATGCTGAGACATTAACCATAGAATTTACTGCTCTCAAGATACTGATATATAGCTATTTATGGGGCGATGGCATGGGTTTTACAAGAACCCTTATCAGCTTAGCAATAACCATAAAAAAAGCCAGCACCAAGGCTGACTTTTTGCAGAAAAACAACCCTACAGTGCGACTAGTGACGGAAATTTGGTAATAGTGCTGGAATACCTGGCAACATACCGACGATTGCCATGACTCCAGTCAGTATCACAAAGGTGATCACAGGAATAATCCAGCGGCTCATTTTGGTCAGACTGGCACTGCGCTCTTTAGAGCCAATTAAGCCTAAATTATCAAGCACCAAAGTAATAGACCAACCGAAGGCGGGATTCACCAACGCAGATGCAAAGACAACAATGGCGGCAGATTGGGTGGTTTTACCCTCACGCGTCATCTCCATACCAGCTTCAAGTAGCGGTATAAAGACGCCAACGATGAGTGCCACACACATCACTGGCTCCCAGATTGCCAAGTCCATAGGGTAACCCCAAACACCTGCGATAAGGCAGAATAGTCCTGTCAAAATCGCACCAGCTGGAATTGGACGTTTGGCAATTGCTGCAGGTACGATATACGTACCCCATGACGACGCAAAGTTCGCCCCACCGAGCACAGAACCTACGACCTGACGAAACGATGCACTGGTCATCGTATCATCAATATCCATCAGTACACGTTCAGTACGTTTGGGATAGCTGATTTTCTGAAAGACCTGATGACCTAAAAAATCTGGCGACCACATAGCAACTGCTAACACCGCAAAAGGTAATACCACGATAAAGCTCTCAACCGTCGGTAATCCTAACATCCAACCAGTATTTTCGCCCCACCAATACATAGGGCTCATATGCGGTAGACCGGGTGCGGTTTTAAAGGCAAAAGGTGCCCCCATAGCGAAAGCCACGCCACCACCTAACAAACAGCTCAGCGGCACAGCCAGCCAGCGCTTTTGAAAATTTTCTAACACAGCATATAAGACAATCGTCAGCAAAATCACCACAAAAGCAATATGCGCCATGCCAATGCCCTCTGCCCATGCAAACAAGTTTTTAACTTGTGATATCGTACCAATAAAGCCCAAGTAGAGCAGCAAACCACCGCACACGCCTTTACTGGTCAAATTTGCTAGTAAACTGCCCCCTTTACTGATTGCCAATAATAATCCAAAGGCACCGATGAGCAGACCAAAGGCCATCGGGTGACCACCAGCTGCGACAACAATAGGAATAAGCGGAATTAAAGGCCCATGAGTACCCGCAAGGTTGGCGGTCGGTAGTAGAAAACCTGAGAATAAAATGACAAAAAACGAAACAATCAATAACTCATAACGGACGTTTTCTAAGATAAAAGCATCACCCAAACCGAGTGGCCCTGCAAAAGTCGCCGCAATAGCACCCACCATCACGACTTTACCAATGGTCGCAGCCATTGCTGGAATGGTATCTTCGTACTCAAAACGATAATCACGGAACGGTAAGTTGGCGCGCCAGCGTTTCGGCTGCATGATTTGTAATTCATGATTGAGGTAGGCATCACGATTTTTAAAACTTGAATAGGGCTTATGTAATTCTACATAACTACTTTGAACATCATTATCAGAAGAGGTTGGCTGCTGCGGATTGGCATCTAAAGGGGGAAGCTGCGTGTTACTCATCACATTTCCTTGTGTCGACCGACGTTTTAGTGACTGGTTATCCACTTACTACTCTGGCGATAAGTGTTAAGCCACTGAAGAAAAAATGCAGTCATTGTATGTCATGAGACTTTAGAATGCGAATGTATAACGATTCGAATATACTATAAATATAGCAGCCATTAATAACATAAAGTTTCCTTTTAAAATAAATGCAAACTTATTAACTACTTAGTTGCTAATAAAATAGTAAATTGTAGTCATTATGATGATGGTTCTTATAATTAATAATGCGTTATGGTACATAAACCATCGACAATCACGCATAGACAAAAACAAAGCGCTAAGATGTGAATGAAGTTACGCTTTAGCTCTAGCGCCTTTATAAGTTTTTCACTATGATAAATACCTTTTTACCCATAACGATTGAATAATAGCAGTCTAAAAATCAAGAAGTTCCCTAGGATAAGTTTATGAGTTTACTACCCAAAAATCTTGAGACGCTAAAACGTAACGCTAAAAAAAATATTATGCCATTGCTCACACCTTATCTGCTCAAGCTACGTATCAACACTTATGCACCTTATATCGGTGCCGGCATCAAGATTGAGCACATAAACCTTGACCAAGGTTTATGTGTGGTCAATATGGGATTAAATAGTCTAAATAAGAACATTGTAGGGACACAGTTTGGCGGCAGCTTATATTCAATGGTTGATCCATTTTATATGCTCATGCTCATGCATCAACTGGGCAGCAGTTACGTCGTTTGGGATAAAAGCTCACATATTGAATTTATCGCGCCAGGCAATAGCAAAGTCACTGCCCGCATGAAAATCCCTAGCAGTGAAATTAAAGCCATTCAAGCGTTAGCAAAAGACGGTGAGCCCGTCTTTCGTGAATACCAAGTAGATATCGTGGACGATCAGCAAAAGACCATCGCTATCGTCACCAAGACGCTATACATACGCTTGCGTAAGTACAGCAAATCTAAAGACCAAAACAGCCGTATTGAAAATCTCGATGATTAAAGGCAACGTTTAAGGCCTTAATTTAAGTTTGTGATTTAAAGCGACAGAAACAAAAACCCCAATCTGGCATTCGCACAGATTGGGGTTTTGTCTTTTTTGGTATGACCCGCTTATTTATATGATAAACCTATGAATAAGGGTTTGTATCTACTATCGCCTTACTCTAGTCAACTGTATACCATACAGCTCACTAAAGATGGCAAACTTTTGCTTAAATACCAGGTGCAGTTTCAACTGCATCAGGAACGCGAGCATCAGTTTTTGCCTTAACAACTTTAGGCGCACGCGGAGCAAGCTTCTCGCGGATACGTGCTGATTTACCAGAGCGTTCACGTAAGTAGTATAGTTTCGCACGGCGAACAGCGCCACGGCGTTTCACTTCAATGCTATCGATGATTGGTGAATGCAATTGGAATGCACGCTCAACACCAACGCCACTTGAGATTTTACGTACGGTAAACGCTGAGTTTAAACCGCGGTTACGCTTAGCAATTACAACGCCTTCAAAAGCCTGTAAACGCTCACGCTCACCTTCACGTACTTTTACTTGAACCACAACGGTATCGCCGGGTGCAAAGCTTGGGCGCTCAATCAATTGAGCATTTTCGATGACCTGAACCAATGGATGCTTGTTGCTCATGAGAGTTATCTCCTCACATTAGATAATAGAGGCTTGACGCATATCACCTGTTTGTAATAATTAATTATATCTCTTTTTAATAAGACACAACGTAAGTAGGTTATGACAAACGGCCATTATGCTATGACTCGTTTTGTTATTGCTCAAAATTTTATTACTTAACTGCTTATCTTTTTAACCGCTATTTTTTATCAGCTTTTGCTAATGCCTTTAACCACTTTGCTTGCTCTACCGTTGGCGTAAACGCCTGCCATAAGTCTGGACGACGCGCTTGCGTACGTTCGACTTGCTGACTAAAGCGCCACTTCGCGATATTGGCATGGTGACCTGAAAGTAACACTTCAGGCACTGCCATACCCGCAAACTCATGCGGCTTAGTATAATGTGGACAATCAAGCAAGCCATCAACAAACGAGTCTTGCTCAGCTGACTTATCATCACCCATAATATCCGGTAGACGACGTATCACACTATCCATTAGCACCATTGCCGGTAGCTCACCACCAGTAAGCACATAATCACCAAGTGATATTTCCATATCAACATACTGCGACAGTAAGCGCTCATCAATGCCTTCGTAACGACCGCATAATATAATCATGCCGTCGTACTCGGTCATATCGACCACACTACTCTCACTCAGCGTCTGCCCTTGTGGTGACATATAAATCACCGGACAATGCGCTTTGTCGACACGGCAGCCATGCTGACTTGCTCGTAGGCGCGCATCCTCAATCGCTTGGGATAATGGCTCAGCCATCATCACCATGCCAGGACCGCCACCATACGGACGTTCATCAATACGGCGATAATTATCACTGGTAAAATCACGCGGGTTGATGCATTCAATCGTTACTTGCTTCTGAGTGACTGCCCGACCTGTGATTCCAAACTCACGAATCGTGGCAAACATTTCAGGAAAAATACTAATAACGGCAAAATACATCAGATGTCTACTTGCGCAGTGGCTAATATTAGCTAAATAAATCGGTATTACTATTAACAATCTTAAGCGATAAAGTTAAAGCTTATACCACTAAAGCTTGTATTAATAGTCACTTGGCCATGCCACTAGCACTGTCTTTTCAGTCAGATCGACTTTCACTACAGTTTGCTTGTGCCATGGAATCAGGCGCTCTTCTTTATCCAAGCTGTCTGTCGTTGCCGCAACCCGCATGATAGCGTGGGCGCCAGTTTCAAACATTTCAGTAATATCGCCTAGATATTCATCCTGCTCGTTCATCACGCGCAGGCTGACCAAATCCGACCAATAGTATTCATCCTCAGCAGGTTCTGGCAAGATGTCTTGCTCGACCCAAAGAGTTACCCCATTCATGGTCTCAGCAACATTGCGATCAGGAATCTGCTCAAACTGAGCCACAATTCCTGTGCCTTGCTCACGCCAAGCCTTTACTGTCAAAGGTTTCATACCGGTAGCGGTTTTCATCCACCAAGGCTTGATGTCAAATATCGCCGTACGATCGTCTGTTTCACTAAATACCCAAAGCCAACCTTTGATGCCATAAGGCTTTTTGAGCTGACCAATTTTCATAAGGGCACTAGCGTTTGGAGCAGACGACATAACGGCTAACCTAACAATGATAAAAACAGCGATGATAAATAAAAAGCCATTAAAAACGATAAACGTCGTCAAAAGCGATAAACAGTTAATGGCGTACCCTGGTTAGACCAGTTACGCTAGGTATTCTTAAGCCAACTGATGAATGCATAAATGCACTATCAGTCTATTGCAGCCAAAACTTAAGCAGTAGCTTCAGTTTGAGCAGCAGACTTATTATAAGCTTTTGCTAATGAAGCAACGCGATCAGAAGGTTGTGCACCTTTTGCGACCCACGCATTATACGCTTCCATGTTCAAGCGCACTGCTTCTTCAGAATCTTTAGCGAGTGGGTTAAAAAAGCCTATGTTTTCAATATAGCGACCGTCACGCGCGCGGCGTTGATCAGCAACAACTACTTGATAAAATGGGCGTTTCTTGGCACCGCCCCGTGCTAAACGAATAACAACCATGTGAATTCTCTCTTTCGCAGGTATACCAAAAAGGGCATAATTATACCACAGTCTTATTTTATTGAAAACATAAACTGTGCTTATTTAATTATTTATTAACAATAGCTTAAATCGTTATGACTGTAAATAAGATTCATCATTCACGCTGCTAATATGATGGATACTCCTCTATCATATGCCTTTATCTTAAGCGGATGATATTGCCAGCGTTGTCGATGAAAGCTGGCAGCGTTATTAATGGGTTATGCTATCCTAGCAATAGCATCTGTCACTGCCTCATTATAATTTGGATTCCTATGACCACGCCAAACCCACCATTGCCTCATAAAAGCTGGTTACCCCGCTCTTACTCTAATAGTCTGCTAACCACTCTAATGGTGGCTTTTATTGTTCTCATTAGCGTCGGGGTATCAATTTTGTTTTTTTGGCGTAGTCTATATTTACCCGAGCTCAAAAGCCATGCGCGCTATTTGACCAGCGAGCTTCGGCTGATGAACAGCGCCAATCGAGACTGGCGGGACAATCCTGAAGTCCGTCAGTGGATTTATCAGCATTCACATGTAGTAGTGGTAGATAATCCAAGTGACTTTCCAGAGGTTGCGGACAAAGCTTTTGTCAGTGTTTTTACGGATGTCTTACAGCGAGAAATCAGTGCACAATTGGGGCGACCAGTTGAAGTATATTTTAAATTTAAACCAACCCCTCAGCTTTGGGTACAAGACAGTCGTGATAGCAGTTTTTGGATACGCGAACCTGTGGTCTATTATTCGCAGTACAGCCCTACTTTATTGATCTTGTTTTTGTTTGGACTACCCATTTTGACACTGTTGACGATTATTTTATTAGCCCGTCAATTAAATCGTCCTCTACGTTATCTTCAACGTGCTGCTACCAACTATATTCAGTTGGGTCATGCAACAACGCTACCGACCCGTCATGGTCCTACCGAGATTCGCCAAGTAAATATGGCTTTTAACCGCCTGTTTACTACTCTTAACCAGGCGCAAAAAGAGCGTACGATTATGTTAGCTGGCATCTCACACGATTTGCGTACCCCGCTGACTCGTATGCGCTTAACTGCTGAAATGCTGCCCGATGATTTTTTTCGTGAAGGGTTGATTTACGATATCGAAGATATGGATGCTATTTTAGAGCAATTTATCTCGTTTATGAAAGATGGCTCCGATGAGCCTGTACGCCTTACCAATTTAGATACCATATTTAATGAGATTATGGTGCAATTTGCGCCACTAGAGTTTATTTATCAGTCAGAATGCAGCAAGCTTGTGCCCGTACGTCCTATGTCGATTAAGCGCCTGATTATCAATCTGGTGAATAATGCCAAGCGTTATGGTGAGCCGCCTATTTATCTGTCTGCTGTTGTCATGCCAACCTTTGTAGAAAAAGAGGTGATAGAATACAGCGATGTCGTGACCGAAAATACAGTCAATAAAGAAGCAAAAGAGCAGTTGATTATATGTGTGCGAGACTGCGGCGATGGGGTGGCAGAAGACCAACTCGAGCGTGTCATGCAGCCGTTTGAGCGTGGCGAATCAGCGCGTACCACTCAGGGTAGTGGACTCGGCTTGGCGATTGTTGACCGTATCGCCCGCTTGCATCATGGAACAGTTGAGGCTATTAATCATCCAGATGGTGGTCTGCAAGTCTGTATTCGCATCCCTCTCATTTCAGAAGTTGCCGGAGAACAACCTTTGAATGTCAATCCCGCTACAAAGCCATTTATTGAGACAGTTGATATTAAATAAAATAGATACGTAATTTTATAGGGCGAGACTGGGACGAATTTTTCTCGCTTAATCACTTTTATATTGAACTGATCATAATAGTGCCAATCAATAATACTAAAAAAGCAACGACTGGCTATCGTTGCTTTTTTAGTATTATTTTTCTTTAGATATAAAAACTTCAACGGTTATAAAACTTATTACTTGTTGCCAATAGCCGGCGGAATATACTCAGCACTGTTAATAAACGCTAAAGGCTGGGTAATCTCATCCTGCGCTACCTTTAGCGTCTGAGTAGTACTTGGCTGCTGTAAGAATAAATAATATCCTAGTGTCACAGCATTTAATACCACCAAACCTCCAAATAAATACGGCATCCGTTGCCCTCCTCCATTAAAGACTAAATAACAGCAATAAATAACTTGTTAGCGTCATTTATGATCAGTTAGAAATAACATAGCTACAAGTGAAATAGTATTTTGATAGGCGTTTTGATACCTTTATAAAAGTTATCTTAACAGCACTGTTTTATTTCAAAAGTATATTAACGATGCTTATGCATCAAACTCACGCTCACTCTTATCTTGGGTTAATTCATCGGCTGCTAGAATTTGTGTCAGTGGCTTGATAGGCCATGTCATCACAAACCGCGCGCCACCAAGATCTCGGCTCTCATCAACCTTCATACGACCATTAAACCAAAAAGCAATGCGTGATACGATAGACAAGCCCAAACCGTAGCCACCTGAGGCACGCGTCCGACTATCGTCTAAGCGGGAGAATGGAATAAAGACCTTTTCGCGATCTGCTTCTGGAATACCGTGACCATCATCTTCAACGCTGACAAAGGCATTGCCCTTTTTGACCCCAGCACTAATGATAATCGTAGTCTCCGCATAACGCAGAGCATTACCAGCCAAATTCTGAATCACGCGATGTAAGTAGCGTCTATCTGCTATTGCTTCTACTTTAGCATTTGGCAGTTTGGTGACAATTTTAATCGGTTTACCCAAGGCATTGGTTTCACGCTCAATCTGCTCAAGAAGCTCTCGAAGATTGACTGGTTCCAAATCTAACTTGGGCGAGCCTTCTTCAAGTTTCGCATAGGTGAGAATCTCATCAATCAAACCATTAAGCGCTTCGATATCTTCATCAATAAAGTCACGCTGCATAAAACGCGAGTCTTCATCATCAGTATCTGCCAGCATATCAACAGCAAAGCGAATACGTGCAACGGGCGTACGTAACTCATGTGACACCGCTCGCGTTAGCTCTCGCTGCGACTCAATCAAACGCTTAATATGAGAAGTCATGGCATTAAAGGTTGCAGCTAAACGGGCGATTTCATCTTGACCAATCACCTGTACTTGACTTTCAAGATTGCCTTTACTGACCTCATTTACCCCGACCTGTATTAGTTGTAACTTGCGCTCAAGCGGGAAAATCAGTGCATACACACCCAAACTAATTAAAAACATACTGATCAAAATCATACTGACGATCAAGTTTAATGGGAACCAATTAAACAAAGGTACTGGACCGATCAAAATTGCCATATCACTAATTTCAGACGGCACAATGACTTTGATAGACGAGTTACTTTTACTGGTATTGGTATCTTGCAATAAGATAACCACCTCATCACGGCGCAAGCGTGCCATCTGATCAGGATCCAAATTGAGCGCCGCTACTGCTTTAAATGCTAAAGGAAATGAAAACTTTTCTTCTAACTGTGCCAAACGTGCGCGTTTATCAGACAAAGTAATATAATAGGACAAATCATCTAGCAAAAATACGGCGATAGCTCTGACTTGCTGTTCAGTCACTTGTGAGATACGCGCAGTCAAAACACCTTGATTGTCTGGTAGGCGATAATAGACATCGGCAGTGGTCAGTTGACTGATATAGCGTACGACCGTGTTTTCTTTCTCAAAACGGCGCAGCTCGCTGGCATTAAAATCCACTTCATCGATAGACACGATCTTAAATTCTGAGCCAAACAAACTACTGGCATCAGACAACCAATAATCACGTTGCGCCTCGTTTTCTTGGTGAGCCAAACCCTCACTCACGATATGAAACGCCCCTGTCGCCATATTTTCACGATAAGATTGGACCCGCTCTTTATTAATGGTATCCATCAATAGCTGGGCAAATAGTGCCACACACAAGCAGACTATCAATAGCCCTGCATAAATACGAACAAAAATACTGTGTTTAAGAGAAGAGACTAATGACATACGTGCCGTGACCAACCTGATGAATAAGCGTTATCAATAGAATAATACCTATTATAACCATAATAGGATAATATTCGCTGTGATATATATTTAATGATAATTAAACTGGTACATAAAATTATCGCTTAATTAAACCACATAACGCAGCAATTAAGGTTAAAAACTTAATATTTAAACCCTAAAAAACCAGCTTTACGCTGGTTTTTTAGGGTTTAACGAGGAACAATCAAGACTTATAGCAAAAGTCGGCGATTAGTTGCCTTCTTTTACGAATAGATAGCCTTTACTACGTACGGTTTTGATACGTTTTGGGTTTTCTGGATCATCACCGATTTTTGGACGAATGCGTGAGATACGGACGTCAATAGAGCGATCTTGACCATCATACTCAATACCACGTAGACGCTCAAAGATATCTTCGCGAGATAGAATACGACCAGCATTAGAAGCAAGCAACCATAGTAGGTCATATTCTGCACTGGTGAAATCTACTAACTCATCACCTAGATTCACTGAACGACCACCATTATCGATAACCAATTCACCAAACTCTAGACGCTGCGGCACATCTTCTGACGGGGCGTTTTCTGAACGGCGTAATAATGCACGAATACGCGCTAATAAAACACGTGGCTGAGCAGGCTTTGCGACATAATCGTCGGCGCCCATCTCAAGACCCAATACTTGATCCATATCTTCTGTGCGTGCAGTCAGCATCAAGATAGGGTTTTGGTAATGTGGACGTACTTCACGGCAGACTGTCAAGCCATCGCTACCTGGAAGCATGACATCAAGTACAACCAAATCTGGCTGCTCATTGACAATACGACGAATGGCGCGATTACCATCCGTTTCAATCGCCACTTCTAGACCGTTTTTGACCAAATAATCTTGGGTCAACATGGCCAGACGCTCATCGTCCTCAACAATCAAAATTCGGGGGGTGTTGTCATCATCATTCGTTGTCATTGTTATATCCTCTAGTACATCTCATTTAAAAGTAGTCAAAATAAGAGCAGTAAAATGAATAGCACTACAAAATAGTGCAACTGCTGTTTATATAGCTGTTACAAACTTGGCAGCACAGTATACTATTAATCCTGCAGCTTCCTATACTATAGCTTATAGTCGTTAACAAAACCTATAAACTACGACCATTAAAACTTTATTTTACGTGCAAAAATCATACCGTTTATCGTATTCAAAAAGCGTCAAATAACTTTATTTGCTCATAACCGTTTCGCTATGTCTAAAGCTTTCGATCATAAGCCTGATCATTAAGTAAAGCGCATAAAACAGCTCAACTCTATAAGTTAGCAAACTATTTTTCAACCCTTAATATAACCATATATTGCCATTGTTGCTAGTAGCTTTTTGGCTAAAAGCTAAAAACCATCACTATCCAATAAAACCAACAGCCATAAAAAAACAGCCCATAAAGGACTGTTTTTTTATTATTGCTTACAAGAGTAAATATTTACTCTTACAAACAAAAAATATTAAGCACGGTTTTTGTACTTACGGATGGTCTGTAGCTGGGCAACAGATTCCGCCAATGACGCCAAGGCAGCATTAGTTTGTACGGTATCAGACTGGTTGACCAGCATTTGCTCCGCTTTCTTACGTGCTTCAACGATTTTACTTTCGTCAAGGTTATGTGCACGCATGGCAGTATCAGCAAGTACGGTAACCATTTTTGGCTGTACTTCTAGTACGCCACCTGAGACGTAAATCACTTCTTCTTCGCCATTTGGCGTTTGTACGCGCATTGCACCTGGCTTTAGCAAAGTAATAAGCGGAGTGTGACCTGGCAATATACCAATCTCGCCTTCGGTACCACTAGCTATTAACATGCTAATTTCGCCTGAATACAACTCTTCACGAGCACTTACGACGCGACATTGTAACGTTGCCATACTTAATTCCTTACTATCAAAGCGCGATCAAAAACGCAACACGTTACTAAAGAGTAGATATAAAGTTTATATTACACCTACTTTTTAGCGAATACTAATACCACTTACGCAGCAGAAGACTTCATTTTTTCAGCTTTAGCAACGACTTCATCGATGCCGCCAGCCATGTAGAAGGCTTGCTCTGGTAAGCTGTCATACTCACCTGCGATGATTGCTTTGAAGCTCGCAATGGTATCGCGTAGTGGGACATATTTACCAGGTGCGCCAGTGAAGACTTCAGCGACATGGAATGGCTGTGATAAGAAGCGCTGAATTTTACGAGCGCGATAAACAACCAGTTTATCTTCTTCTGATAACTCATCCATACCCAAAATTGCGATGATGTCTTTCAGTTCTTTATAGCGCTGTAGAACTTCCTGAACACCACGAGCAACGTTGTAATGCTCTTCACCGATAACCAATGGATCAAGCTGACGTGAGGTTGAATCTAGTGGATCAACCGCAGGATAAATACCTTGTGAAGCGATATCACGGCTTAGTACCACTGTTGCATCCAAGTGAGCAAACGTCGTTGCTGGTGATGGATCCGTCAAATCATCCGCAGGTACATATACCGCTTGTACAGAAGTAATAGAGCCTGATTGCGTAGAAGTAATACGCTCTTGCAGCATACCCATCTCTTCAGCAAGTGTTGGCTGATAACCAACCGCTGATGGCATACGACCAAGCAATGCTGATACTTCAGTACCGGCTAGAGTATAACGGTAGATGTTATCAACAAACAACAATACGTCACGACCTTTGCCAGTAGCAGGATCTTTCGTATCACGGAAATACTCAGCCATGGTCAAACCAGACAGTGCCACACGTAAACGGTTACCCGGTGGCTCATTCATCTGACCGTATACCATTGCTACTTTAGATTTGCTAAAGTCTTCAGTGTTTACAACGCCAGCTTCTTGCATTTCGTGATAGAAGTCATTACCTTCACGCGTACGCTCACCAACACCCGCAAATACTGACAAACCTTCATGCTTAAGCGCGATGTTGTTGATCAATTCCATCATGTTGACGGTTTTACCAACACCAGCACCACCAAACAGACCAACTTTACCACCTTTAGCAAACGGGCAAAGTAAATCGATTACTTTAATACCAGTCTCTAACAGCTCAGTACTGTTTGATTGTTCTGCATAGCTTGGCGCTTCACGGTGAATTGACCAGCGCTCATCTGCTTGTACTGGACCTTCTTCATCGATAGGACGACCAAGAACATCCATGATGCGACCTAGCGTACCGATACCAACTGGCACAGAAATTGGGCCACCAGTATTGGTAACTGGAAGGTTACGCTTGAGTCCTTCAGTAGAACCCATAGCAATCGTACGTACGATGCCATCACCCAGCTGTTGCTGTACTTCTAAAGTAGTTTCGGTGCCATCAACTAGCAAAGCATCAAAAATCTTAGGTACTTCATTACGGTTGAACTCAACGTCAAGAACCGCGCCAATAATCTGTACAATACGACCGCTACTCATTGCGTTCTCCTGGAAATTCTGTATATATTGGGTTTTATAAAGGGTTTCAATTATGAAACAGCAGCAGCACCACCAACGATTTCCGATATTTCTCGGGTAATCGCCGCTTGACGCAGCTTGTTATAAACCAACTGTAAATCGTTAATTAGGTCGCCAGCATTATCTGTCGCCGCTTTCATCGCAACCATACGTGAGGACTGCTCAGAGGCAATGTTTTCCATCACCGCTTGATAGACGATAGACTCAATGTAACGTCCAAGCAATTCATCAATCAATGTTTTGATATCAGGCTCGTAGATATAATCCCAGCTAAGTTCAGTCTGAATACCGCTCTCTTCTTCACCAAACGCACTCTCTGGTAAAGGCACCAACTGATTGACCGTTGGCTTTTGGGTCATTGCATTGACAAACTTATTATAAACCACATAAATGCGGTCTATTTTACCGTTAGTATAATCGTCAAGCATCGCTTGAACTGGTGCATTTATCTGCTCAAAAGTAGGTTTATCACCATAATCAGTTACGGCTGAGGTGACTTTACCACCAAAGCTTTTAAAGAAGCTGACACCTTTAGCGCCAATGACAGCAAATTCAGCTTGTACAGACTGCTCTTGGTATTTCTGGATATTTTTAGATAGGGCTTTGAATAAGTTGATATTCAAACCACCCGCTAGACCACGGTCAGATGTGATGACAATATAGCCAACTCTATTGACTGGGCGGCTTACCATATACGGATGTTTATAATCGGATGAGGCATGCACCAAATGCGAAATAACCCGGCGCATACTATCAGCATACGGGCGACCCACTTCCATGCGCTCTTGGGCACGGCGCATTTTACTGGCGGCTACCATTTGCATAGCGCGAGTAATTTTCTGGGTGCTTTGAATACTGGTGACTTTGGCACGTATTTCTTTTAAGTTTGCCATAATGATTCCAATATAAGAGGGTTAAAAAAGCATTGGCGCATGCAACAATATTTCAATATAAAACGGTATTCTCGTTAACAATGTACCATTTAGCATTGCATCATTGTTTAAATGTTTTAATATCTTGTGGCATGACGCAACCATATACCATGAGTTGTGACTAAAGTGGCGCTGCTGTCTTAATAAAAAGCTTATCAGACAACGCGCCACTCCATAAGCTCTAACACTAAAGCCACAACAAAACTGGCTTAACCCGTTAAATTAATAACTGTGATTTTGTTTAAAAGTCTCTAAAGACGATTTTAAACGACCTGCGATATCATCGTTATAATTCGCAGTGTCATCAATCTCTTTCATTAAGTCAGCTTGCTCATCATGCATGTAGCGTAAGTAAGCTTCTTCAAAAGAACCGATTTTTTCAACTGGTACGTCTGCTAAGAAACCTTCGTTTGACGCATAGATAACAGCGGCTTGCTCAGAGATTGACATTGGCTGATACTGTTTTTGCTTCATCAATTCAGTCACACGCTCACCGTGGTCAAGCTGTTCACGAGTCACATCATCAAGATCTGATGCAAACTGAGCGAATGCTGCAAGTTCACGATACTGAGCCAGTGCGGTACGGATACCACCAGACAGTTTCTTAATAATCTTAGTCTGAGCCGCACCACCAACACGTGATACCGAAATACCAGCGTTCACAGCCGGACGGATACCTGAGTTAAATAGGCTGGACTCTAAGAAAATCTGACCATCAGTGATTGAAATCACGTTAGTCGGTACAAATGCAGATACGTCACCTGCTTGGGTTTCAATGATAGGTAGCGCAGTTAGAGAACCCGTTTTACCAACCACTTCACCATTGGTGAATTTTTCTACATACGCCGCGTTTACGCGTGATGCACGCTCAAGTAAACGTGAGTGTAAATAGAATACATCACCAGGATACGCTTCACGACCTGGCGGACGACGTAATAGTAGTGAGATTTGACGATACGCTACTGCTTGCTTTGATAAGTCATCAAATACAATCAGTGCATCTTCGCCACGGTCACGGAAGTATTCACCCATCGTGCAACCTGAGTACGGTGCGATATATTGTAGTGCTGCTGGCTCTGATGCTGACGCTACTACAACCGTCGTATATTCAAGGGCACCAGTTTGCTCGAGTTTACGCACCACGTTAGCAATGGTAGAACGCTTCTGACCGATTGCAACATAGACACACTTAATGCCAGATGATTTCTGTGCAATAATCGCATCGATAGCCATCGCGGTTTTACCCGTCTGACGATCACCAATGATAAGCTCACGCTGACCACGACCGATTGGAATCATGGTATCAACAGACTTATAACCTGTCATGACTGGCTGATCAACTGACTGACGATCGATAACGCCTGGGGCGATCTTCTCAACTTTGTCAGTCATTTTGGCATTAATAGGACCTTTGCCATCAATAGGGTTACCTAAAGCATCAACAACACGGCCTAGCAACTCAGGACCTACCGGAACTTCAAGGATACGACCAGTACAATAGGCTTTTTGACCTTCTTGTAGTTTTAGGAAGTCACCCAGTACTACTGCGCCAACAGAATCACGCTCTAAGTTGAGCGCCATTCCATAGACTTCACCTTCAAACTCAATCATTTCGCCGTACATGGCATCTTCAAGACCATGAATCTGCACGATACCGTCAGATACTTTGACAATCGTGCCTTCATTCTTTGCAGTTGCACCCGCATCAAGGTCTTGAATGCGCTGCTTAATCAGGTTACTGATTTCCGCTGGATTCAATTGTTGCATTGCCTTGTTTCCTTTAATTTATGATAACCCGCCACTGACGTAAATGCTCTTATATCACGCATGCTTGATTAAGCTACGTTAATGATTGGCATTAGGCCGTTAGCTGTGTTTTTAACTGTTGTAACTTGCCGCGCATCGAATCATCGATAACTTTGTCACCGACTTTGATCGTAACGCCTGCCAAAAGACTGGCATCCACCGATTCATGAATCACTACGCTAGCATTTAGCGAAGCAGCAAGACGTGCTTGTAGCATATCACGCTGATCATCGGTTAATGGATAAGCAGAGGTCACATAAGCGTCAAGCTGCTTTAAGCTTACTGCCTTGTGACGGCGATAATGCTCATAAACTTCAGGAAGCAGCGCCAGACGCTCTTGTTCTGATAACTGTTTAACGAAGTTACTAAATGCTACTGATACTTTTGGATAGCTGGCGTTGCTGTCAGGGCGAACCCCTTTATTTGCATCTAATAACTGCTTAAAAGCAGAATCATTAGCGCTAGCTACTTGCGTATCATAAAGATCGACCAAAGCAGCTGACTTATGCTCAGCAGAAACAGCTGGATTGTCTAGCCAAGTACTGAACGACTTGTCATTGACAACGGTGGCGGCAACAAATAAGAAGTCTTCCCACTCATTTACTGCCCCGTTTTCATTGGCATAGTCAAACGCGGCTTTAGCGTACGGTCGTGCTAAGGTTGATAAGTCAGCCATTATATCCTCACAATTACAGCTTCGCCGCCAGTTGGTCTAACATGCTGGCATGTTTTTGCACATCGACTTTGTCTTGCAAAATCTTTTCTGCACCAAGTACCGCCAATTCAGCAACTTGGGCACGTAATGATTCACGTGCTTGATTGATTTCTTGGTCGATAGAGGCTTGCGCTTGTTGACGAATGCGCTCGCCTTCCACTTGGGCTTGCGATTTTGCATCTTCAACAAGTTGATTGGCGCTTTTATTTGCTTGCTCGATCAGAGCAGCAGCTTTAGTCTTTGCAAGATCAAGCTCCTGCTGTACATCTCGCTCCGCGGTCGCCAAATCTGCTTTTGCTTTTTCTGCGGCATTTAAGCCTTCAGCAATTTTACGCTGACGGTCATTAATTGCGCCGATAAGTGGTGGCCACACGAATTTCATGCAGAACATCACAAAGATTGCAAAAGCAATGGCTTGACCGATGAGGGTAGAATTGATATTCACGTGATCACCTCTTTGTTAATGAAAAATCAGTTTCATTGATCATATTTGATAGCCAAACTTTGGCTATGGTTAAGATACAAACTTTGACTACCAAACATTTACAACTGAGCTTTCTGATTAACCTGCTAGAGGGTTAGCGAACAACAATAGCATAGCAATACCAACACCGATCATCGGAATAGCATCAAGAAGACCTGCTACGATGAACATACGAGTTTGCAACTGTGAACCAAGTTCTGGCTGACGCGCAACGCCTTCTAGGAATTTACCACCTAGAATAGCAAAACCAATACCTGTACCTAGTGCACCTAAACCGATAAGTAGTGCTACTGCGATAACTGTGTAACCACCTAATACTGGATCCATGGATGTATCCTCATTTACCTATTGAATGTCTAATTAATGTTCAGTTGATGATGCAAGTGACATATAAACTATCGTCAGCATCATAAATACGAACGCTTGAAGTGTAATAATTAAGATGTGGAAAATAGCCCACGGTACTGATAACGCCCATTGAATCCAAAACGGCATTAAGGCAATCAGTATGAAAATCAACTCACCAGCATACATGTTACCGAATAGTCGTAAACCTAAAGAGATAGGTTTCGCTATCAAAGTAACAAACTCTAAGATAAAGTTGATGGGTATTAAAATAATTTGTACGATAGGGTTTTTGGCACTAAACGGATGCAGTGTTAGCTCGCCTACAAAGCCGCCCAAACCTTTTTCTTTGATACTATAAAACAGAATCAGTATAAAGACAGAAAAAGACATGCCAAGCGTGATATTAGGATCCGTGGTTGGAACAATCTTAAAGTACACATGATGTGGATCATGTCCCATCAGTGCGCCGATTTGGCCAGCAATCATAGGGATAAAGTCGACGGGTAGTAAATCCATCAAGTTCATTAAGAATATCCATACAAAGATAGTCAACGCCAAAGGCGCAATCAGCTTTGAGGTACCACTATACGAATCACGAACGTTGTTATCAACGAACTCAACGATCATCTCAACCGCAGCCTGAGTTTTACCCGGCACGCCTGAAGTGACTTTCCTAGCGACCATCCAAAAGATGGCGCAGAAAACAATGCCTAGACCAATTGACCAAAGCATAGAATCAAGGTGGATAGCTTTAAAGCCCATTGCACTAGCTTCTTCAGCATTATAGGCAACTTTCCAACCTTCGCCCGGCAGATAGCCGTACGTCCAGTTCGTTAAGTGGTGAGAGATATATTCTGTTGTTGTTTGCTCGCCTGCCATAATGTCAGCTTCTTATTAATCAACGATTTAATCAACTACCAAAAATATGGTTGTCATCTGATGAGATTTTAGTATGTTTATCTGCCTTACAACAAAGCAAGCAAATGACTCATGCTAACACGCTCATGTAACCAATAACATCCAACCCATAGTTCAATGACTCATGCTGATTTGATAGCGTAAGATAAATTTTAGCTATCAAAAAAGGGCTTATGATAGTTCAGTAATAGCCCTTTACATGTGTACGCAAAATTCTTATGTATATGTTTACTTATTATCACTGTGTTTTGACAGTCGACGCTTAATACAGCGCTGTTAAGTAAAATATTTAGCTGCATATATTAATGCAGGGTTGTATTCGTGTAAAGTCAATTGTGACTTTTTTATCCGCTGTATGAATAAGTTAGCTGCTAGGGGCGTTTAACACCGTTGCTTCGCATCTATAATTAAATTGTAAGAATTTAATTATAAATAGTAGTAAACGCTCATTTCGCGTTCCCCTACCCGCACATTACTGCACGCTACCTTATATCAAACGCTCATATCACGATAGTTGGTACTGTCCTAAGACAATTATTATGCTTCGACTTTCTAAAATCAGTCATAGAGAAGCTGGACGGCAGGGTGACTTGCTAAGCGCAATGAATACTGTAACTATGTATATAGTTATCATTTATTAACACTAGCGTATATGCCACAACATCCAACTGTGACTAATTTGCATTACCATAAAACCGATAAACAGCGCTGGCGCAGATAGGGGTTGTACGGTAATAAAAATTAGTGCGAAACCAAACACAGTCAATAGCCATTTGGCCATCTGACCCCGATAAAGCTGGCTAACAATATGTAAGCGCGCGCGATAACCGGTATACCAAAAGATAAAAAAGGCAAAGACAGCTTGTGTGGCAAAACTTAGCAAGGCACCAATAGCGGTACTTTTTGCAACGGTTAGCGAACTGTGCAGCCATATCGTATCTACAAGCCAAGCAATAATAATAAGGATAAACAGTATCCATGCTTGACGTTTGATATAAATACCAATTTTATCTTTTTGTGTGCGTTTGGCAGGCTTGGTCATCGGTATTCCTATAGCCTTAAACATTTGGATTATATCGCTATCTAATATCATCGCGACACTATTATCCGTGAATGGCTCACTCTACAGATGTTACCTTTTAACCAAAATTAAACGCCACTTATTATAGGGAGCGAGCCCCTTTTAAGCAAGTAAAATATACCTTTTATCAGTCACCTAGCTCAATCATCAAGAATTCAGATACTTAAGCGTAGATAACCAGTCTTTGACCGGCACTATATCACAGTCTTTAGAGATTCTTAATTAACAGTTTCAATCACTTATTCTAATAAGTCCATTATGATATACATTGGCGAATTTGCTGTGCCATCGTTTGCCACCCACTGACAAAGTCTTTACTATTACTCATATCTTCTGCCTGAACGGTTTCTTGAACAGGCTGTAACTTGGCAAGTAAACCTTTGGCAGGCGCACTTGGACTGACCAGACACATCTGATTAGCTGGGCGCTGCTCGTTAAGCCAGCGTAATTGACTGGCTTTTGGTGCTAAATGATCATCAGTACTTAAGCTGCCAATGAGCTGTAGGTTGATGCTGTTTTCCATATATTGATAAGCATCATGATAAGCCCAATACGGCAAAGGTTTTTGTTTAGCACTACTGTTTGACCCTGCTACTGCTGCATCCATACGCTGGGCAAATTTTTGTGCATTGGCATGATAAAGTTTTTTATATTGCGGATTGGCATGACTATGTATGACGGCAAGCGCACGGGTAATGGCTTTGGCGTTGTTAGGATCCAACCAAATATGTGGATCAAGCGTGCCAGCGATAGGCTTGCCTTTGATATCACGCAAAGGATGGCGATTAAAAGCATCAAACTTAAATAAAGCGATAGAGTTAGGCGCGTCGTTTAAATTTGCTGCCAAGTTATTTTCTAACGGCTCACCAAACCAAACCACAAAGGTGCTGTCTTGAATTGCCTTAATATCGCCGGGGCTGATACTACCATGATGCCCAACCTCTCCCGCTTGTAGCAACTGCTTGGCAGGGGGTGCGCCTTCAGTAACTGCTTGGCTTAACAAAAATAATGGATAATTACTCACACTCACACTCACACTCACCGTTGCCGCTTGAGCTGGTAACGCCAAAAACCCTAACATCAACAAGCTAGCTATTAAGAAGTACTGCTGTGTTAATTGCTGCACTTTATGCAAAAGGTTCTTTTCTTGAACGTTTAAGCTGTTATCTACAATCGGCGTGGCTTTATGAGCATTGGCAATCATGCGTTATTGATCCTATTAAGTCATTGAACTGCGATATCTTTAATATATTAAGTTTCCAATCATTATGTTATACTATAACATAATGAAATCCCACTTTTATTTTGCATTTCAGCTATTCTGTTTTTGCTAACCGCGGTCCAACCTACAAAAGCGATGTTGATTAAAAGTAATAGTAAGGTTTGGCAAATCTACGTATTGATATAGCCATTTACCGTTATACTGTGCGGAATTTAATTAAAACCGAATGCTTTCTGCATTTATTGAAAATGCTTTTGGGAGTTTATGCTATGCCGACCACTTCATCGAACTGTGAGCATGCTCATGACGTGCAAGATTTTACGCCACAGGATGTGACCGAGCGTCTAGAAGCAGCAAAAGAGCAGTCTCGTATGCGAGGTGTGCGTTTTACCCCCTTACGGCAGCAAATATATATGCTGGTATTGCAAGCCAATAAACCAGTAGGCGCTTATGATTTAATCACTCAGTTACAGCAAATGCGACTCTTAGATAATGACAGTGAGCTTGAGGGCACGAAAAATGTCGCACCGCCAACTGTATATCGCAGTTTAGAGTTTTTATTGAGCGAAGGTTTGATTCATCAGCTGACCTCTATCAATGCTTATGTACCTTGCTGTCATCCACGCGCTCATCATACGGCAGCCTTTTTAATTTGTGAGCAGTGTCAACGCGTACAAGAGTGTAGCAGCTTACCTGTGCAAGAGATGATGAGCTTTGCTGAAGAAGATATCGGCTTTACCGTTGCTCGTAGTGTGATTGAGCTGAGCGGTCGTTGCCAAGCCTGTCAGTAAAAATTTAGATTACTGTTATATTTAAACCTATTCCCTATCCATATGCGCGGTCATCTGATGAATAATACAAGTAAGCTGCTGAACTTAAGCAATGTCAGCTACTATATTGGTCAACAACGTTTACTGTCTAATATTAATATTGACATTGCTGTCAATGAGACGGTAAGCGTTATTGGTCCCAATGGTGCGGGCAAGTCGACGCTGGTTAAGCTTATTTTGGGACTGATTGTACCAACATCTGGACAGGTCACACCTTCTGAGCCTTTACAGATAGGCTATGTGCCGCAGCGATTTTCTGTGCCACCAATACTGCCATTACGTGTCAGCGACCTTTTAGCGCAAGCCCGTAAAAAACGCCTTACGGCAGAGCAGCGGCAGTTTATATTTGATAAATTATCATTGACCCATTTACTCTCGCGGCAGATGCTGCACCTCTCTGGAGGTGAAACTCAACGGGTATTATTGGCACGGGCGTTATTAGATAAGCCCAACTTATTGATTTTAGATGAGCCGATGCAAGGTCTTGATCCTGAAACGGAAGTTTGGTTGTATCAATTTATTGATGAACTACCGGAATTTTTACGCTGTGCTATGTTAGTAGTCTCGCATGATTTGCACTGGGTCATGAAAGGCAGTCGACGAGTGATTTGCTTGAATAAGCATATTTGCTGTGAAGGTCAACCGAGCGAGCTTGCCATCAGCAGTGAGTTTCAAAAGCTATTCGGTCATCATTACGAGCAACCGTATGTCCATCAGCCGCATGCCTGCGAGCATCACGCACCAAGCTAGATATAATAAAAATCAAATGACTTAAATCAAAAATGCCTGACACCTTTTTTATAAAAATTTACGGATATGTATTATGAGTGCTTGGTTAGCCATTATTGCGCCTGCTTGGATTGCCGGTAGTATTTTAGCATTGCTTTCAGCACCTTTAGGATGCTTGGTGTTGTGGCGACGTATGGCTTTTTTCGCTGATGCATTAGCACATGGGACATTACTAGGTGTGGCACTGGCGGTATGGTGGCAGATGCCAATGGGTATCGGTATTGCATTGGTCAGCGTGCTGGTGGTATTGGGACTGGTATTTATGGATGATGAACGCTTACCAGCCGATGCTGTACTAGCAGTGGTTGCCGTATCCTTACTGTGTCTGGGATTATTAACTTTAACCCAACTAACCGATCAGCAAGCAAACGTCTTAGGGTTCTTGTTTGGTAACTTGCTTGAGCTTGATTGGGCAGACTTGCCCTTAATTGCTGGCAGCGTATTGGTCGGTTTGGCATTACTCATTTATATATGGCCTGCCCAAATTAAATTGGCAACCCATGAAGCTTTGGCACGTATACAAGGCGTTAACCCTACTCGCCAACGTCTGTTTTTTATGGGCGTATTAGC
The DNA here is from genome assembly GCF_904846475.1 of Psychrobacter sp. LFX-11D. Taxonomy (NCBI): domain Bacteria; kingdom Pseudomonadati; phylum Pseudomonadota; class Gammaproteobacteria; order Moraxellales; family Moraxellaceae; genus Psychrobacter; species Psychrobacter sp. LFX-11D. The sequence goes on along the minus strand of NZ_CAJHAV010000008.1, from coordinate 76,289 downwards.
AGGGTTCTGTGCCATCGCTTTGCAAGCTGTTGGCAGCTTATTGATCAGCGGCTTATTGGTATTACCAGCTCTTACTGCTCGCCTGTGGTCAGCGTCACCAAAACAGATGGTGATTCTCGCCCTATTTACAGCACAACTTGGTGTGACACTCGGTGTATGGGGTAGTATTTGGCTTGATATCCAAACTGGACTCTCTATCGTCTTGGTCTTAGCCAGTTTGTTCTTTACCGCTTTAATCATCTCAAAACTGACCACATCAAAATCTATATTGGCAAAGTTTTGGTCGCCACGCCGTTAGAAGGTAGGCCATTTGCCATAACACACTATAGCCATAGGTAATGCTCTCAAATATCTCTTTCCCTTGCACAACTTTATTTCATTAAAATTGCTAAAGCTTTCATACGTTTAATGTTGTAAAATTTCACGAATGCTATCAATATGATAGTTAATAGCGCTTTACGCAAGAGGGAACACCCTTCTTATCAGCAGTCTAAAATGCGCTCTATAAAAACGACATTGAGAAATCAGGTGAGCTGCCATGGTGCATTTAATTATCTGAATATCCTAAAAGTGTTCATTGTTAGTCTTCGATAAGGGACAAAATTTAATGCCAAGCTATCCTGTGAGTGCCGTCAGCACGCCAGACGGACAGGTGAATGTATTGCAAATCACTGATTTGCATCTATCATCACACGTGCCGGCTTCTGCTGATGAAACCAGTAGTGAAGTCGCTGTTTGCCAATATAGTTTTGAGGCAATTATCAAGCAAGCATTGAGCAAAGAGATACGGTGTGATTTAATTATTGTAACAGGCGATTTGGTCAATAAAGTAGAGCCTGCTATTTATGACCATATTTTTACAGTATTGAAGGAGACGGGTATTCCCTTTGCCTGTATTGCTGGCAATCATGACGTGACTGATGAGATGGGTGAGGATTTACCTTTTTACCAACGGACGCTGATTGCGAGGGCTTCTGACCCACGTCTGCTTAGCCGTCATTTGATTGAATCTGAGCATTGGCAGCTGCTTTTACTAGACTCATCGATTACTGGCAAAGTAGAAGGCGAGATTACATCAACCGACATTGATTGGGTACGTGAGCAGCTAGCATTTTGTGCTAAGCCCGCTCTCATCGCGCTCCATCATCATGTATTGCCCGTAGATTCCGAATGGATTGATAGCCATATGGCAGAGAATGCAGAGGAGTTCTGGCAGCATATAACCCCCTTTGAAAATCTTAGCGTTATTATCAATGGACATACCCATCAAGAGCAAACACGCCATCATCAAGGTGTCACTGTATATAGCACTCCTTCTACCTGCTATCAATTTAAGCCGTTTGAAGACAATTTTGCCTACGATAAAAATATGCGCCCAGGGTATCGTTGGTTGCAATTAGCCAACAATGGAAAGGTTGCAAGCTGGGTTGAAAGACTAGATACTTGACGACCAGTTTTATTGACTAGAATTGATTACTTGTCTGGCTATAATGGTGCTTTGAGGCTGTCGGCTATATTGCTCGCTGATTTTGCTTGATTCGTTATAGAATGGCTGGCACAGTATAGGTTGATATAAATATAACTAATCGCATTTTTGTCTTGAGAGCTATATTTTGAAGACAGCATTACAAACGATAAATAGTGATAAAAATCACAACAGTTTAATATATCATTAGGCAATATTATAATAGCTAGGATGGCTACATCGACCACAATTTAAGTGTTCACAGTCAGTGACTTATTATTTTATTTAGGCATAACCATTTAAATATAAATATTTATGACAATATACTTGACCATTGATACGTCATTATCAGCATATTGAGACAAACATTTTAATCAGATCAGCTGTGTTACTAAGTGGTAAAACGTTTTATAAAGGGAAAATTTATAGCGTTTGGTAAATTGATAACGTCTGGTCTTTTGACAGCACGTTTTATTGAATTAATTTGAAAAAGTAGGATACCCATATGAGCACCCTGACCACGAATCCAAGTGATGTTAAGTTTACGCCTTATGCACCTGCCAAAGACGAAGAGTATATGTCTGATGAGCAGTTGGCACATTTTAAGGCAATGTTATTAGACTGGAAGCATCAGCTTATCGGTGAAGCGGATCGCACTAAGACTTATATTCAAGATGAGTCGAGCGCCATGCCAGACATCAATGATCGCGCCACTCAAGAAGAAGAGTTTGCGCTGACTTTGCGTACGCGTGACCGCGAACGTAAGCTTATTCGCAAAATTGACAAGTCTATCTCAGAAATTGAAAATGATGATTATGGTTTTTGTGAAACCTGTGGCGTAGAGATTGGTTTGCGTCGTCTTGAAGCACGTCCAACAGCAACTCAGTGTATTGATTGCAAAACATTGTCTGAGATTAAAGAACGCCAAAACCAAGGTCATACCTAAAAGCGCTTAGGTTTGCTAAATACAAGATATAGTGAACTGAAGCCATTTTGATTAAGCATGACAATAACGACGAGCGACCATTGATTGGTCGCTCGTTGCGTTTTATAAATAGGCTTTACGCAGGTTGACGAGTCACCAACAAAATAAGCGTATTTGTTAAATATCTTTTTATAATGGGATTGTTTATTCTATTTATCTCTCCAGTCATTTTACAATAACTGTCTATGTTGAAAACCTCTACCCCGTCTAAGTCAGAAAAAACTATGCCAACCAATATTGAATTGACGCAGCCTATCGGCCGTTTTGCGCCTTCACCCACAGGTGAGCTGCATCTAGGTTCGTTAACGACCGCGCTTGCAAGCTTTTGTCATATCAAATCACTCGGTGGCAAATGGTTATTACGTATCGAAGATACGGACACCGAACGTTGTGACAGACAGTTTACCGAGCAAATTTTGATAGATTTAGAGGCGCTTGGGCTCAACTGGGATGACGATGTTATTTTTCAGTCTGAGCGCATTGATATTTATAATGATTATGTCTCTTCAGTATTAAGTCCTCTGACTTATGGCTGTCAGTGCTCACGTAAGCGTTTAGAGCATTATTGGACACAGCAAGAACAACAAATAGCGCTTAATGATGTAAAATTATCCACTGACTTGTCTATTAACGATAATAGACAAGTAGATAGCGATCTACAGCCTAATAGACAACGCTATCCACGTTTTTGTATTGAGGAGGATTTAAGTCCTACACAACATAAACTGCGTATACAGCTGCCAGATTACTGTATTGGATTTAATGATGGTATCCAGGGCATACAGTGGGATAATCCGCAGCAAACTTTAGGGGACATGGTGGCTCGACGTCAAGATGGCATGATTAATTATATTTTGGCGGCAAGTCTTGATGACGGACTACAGCAAGTCACTCATATCATGCGTGGTTTGGACATCTTACCGATGACGACTGCTCAAATCAGTATCATGCAAGCAGCACGCTTACCGACGATCAGTCATTGGTATCATCTGCCCTTGATATGCAATTCAGATGGTCAAAAACTTTCCAAGCAAAATCTTGCGCAGCCTATCGATACCCGTCATCCAAGTAAATTACTTGCGTATGCGTTAAAGCTATTAGGGCAGTTACCAGTCGAGCATGACTCGCCAGAGCGTATGTTAAATCAAGCGATTACTCAATGGGATAGCACGCCATTACAAGGTAGGCAGTCTTTAAATATGCCCACTATTTAACAAAAAAACGCCGCTATAAGCGACGCTTCTCTAAATCAAAAACACCAATTAGTAATAGCGACATTGGCTTTTTTCAATCTCAGGACTTTCTTTATAAATCTTTAGTAGCACTGCCACCATCACTAGGCTAATCAACATTGATGAGCCACCATAACTAAAGAAAGGCATTGTCAAACCTTTAGTCGGAATTGCACCCATATTCATTGCAGCATTGATAATAGTCTGTGCAATAAATACCACTGCAATCCCAAAAGCAGTATAGCTCATGCGCATCTGCCGACGCTTTAGAGCGGTATAACTGATACGCATGGCACTACCGATAATCAGCGCTTCAAGTATTAGAATCATAGTCACCCCAACGAAACCCAATTCTTCACCCGTAATGGCTAATAAAAAATCGGTATGCGCTTCTGGCAAATGCGACAGTTTTTGCACACTTTCACCATAACCAACGCCGGTAAACTGTCCACGACCAAAGGCAATTAAACTGCGTGCCAACTGATAATCAGTATCTTGCACATCATCAAATGGGTCTAGAAAAGACATCACTCGTACCAATCGGTACTGTACCGTCGCAACCATTAATACTGCGCCGCCGACAGCGACCGCACCCAAGGCGATAAACTGTTTGTAAGGAGCACCAGCGATATAAAAAATCGCAAAGACCATACCAATGATAACCACAAAGGAGCCAAAATCTGGCTGCGCTAATAATAGGAAAGTTATCATCCCAACCACCAAAGCAATCCTTAAAAAGCCATCCCAACCGTTACGAACTTCGAATGAGCGCCGTACGACAAAATCTGAGACAAATATAATCATTACAAGCTTTGCAAGCTCTGCTACCTGGAAGTTGAATCCTGCTAAGGTTAACCAGCGCTTCGAGCCATTAATGGGTGTGCTAAATAAGGTTGCAAATAGCAAGGCTCCCGTAATGGCTAAGAGTATAAATTGAGTTTCGGTCTTATATAAGGTCTTTAAGGATACAACCCGATAAGAAACCGCTGCAATAGCCAGTCCAATGCCCATGTATAGAAGCTGATTGTAGAAAAACTTTAGCTCTGTCATGCCGCGACTGAGCGCAAAAGGAATAGACGCCGAAGCCACCATTAATAGGCTCAGAACCAACATACAGCCAACGCTAGATAATAAAATCGCACGCGCAGATGGCATAGATAAAACGCCATCTGAACCGTTAGGTTGTCGAGATTGAAAAGAAGAACGAAAGAGAGAAGAGAGCGCCATAATTTTATATACACTAGCAAACGAAAAAACACGGCGTTTATGCAACGCCACCGTTTAAAAATTAAAAAGAGATATTGTTAAATAGACTTGACTAAAAAGTTGCGCATAAGCAAGTGTCGATTAGAAAACCTTCAATGAATACTCATCAAAGTATTCATTGTCTCTGCTACAGCCTGTAATTCCTGACCGTAATGCTTTTCTTTGACAGTAGCAGCAATTTATAAGCAAAACAATCATTTATCCAGAAAATGCTTGTCGTGTTTACGATTATAAAGCGCAGGTCACATAATATTGTAACAAGGCGCTTTATAAGACTAAATACGACGATATAGATGCTTAGGTTTTGCCGTTCATGATAGAAGCCTTTAAGACACAATATCCAATTGTTTAACGAGCTGGCTAAAGTGCTCGCCGCGGGCGACAAACCCATCAAACTGATCGAAGCTTGCACAAGCAGGTGACAATAATACAGCCTGTACTTGCGACAAACTACTTGCTGTTACTTGCTCAATCGTCGCAAAAGCATTTTCTAATGTCTGACATTGATGCAGGCTGACCTCATCGCTGAGACCCGCTGCACGTAAATGCTGCTCAATCTGCTTACCGTCTTCACCAATAAACAGCACTTGACTCACATATTGATTGATAAAGGGCGAAAGTTCACCGAACTGCTGACCTTTACCTTGACCGCCCAATATTAATAGCAGCTTACCGTCTTTTGGCGCATAAACTGCACCTAAACCTTCAACAGCCGCCATAGTTGAGCCAATATTAGTGCCTTTAGAGTCATTAAAATAATCAATACCAGCGACTGTAGAGACATATTGGCAGCGATGCTCAAGCCCTGCAAACTGCTGCAAAGTAATGAGCATACTTTCAAGCGGCAAACCAGCAAGCTCGCCCAATGCCAACGCTGCTTGGGCATTGAGCAGGTTATGACGCCCTTTTATCTTAAGTTTGTCTGCCGATATTAGACGCTCTGTGCCGCGTGCCAAATAAGTTTGTCCGGCGGTATCCGTAATAAGTCCATAATGTCCTTTATTAGGCGCATGGATACCAGTACTCAATCTTGGCAAACTGTCTGATACCAGTGGCCGCGTCAAGGCATCTTCTCGATTAATCACTACTGATTTGGCGCCTTGAAAGATACGATGTTTGGCTTGGTGATAGCCGAGCATATCGCCATGACGATCTAAGTGATCAGGCGACATATTGAGGACTGTCGCGACCTGCGCTCTTAAGTTGGTGACCGTTTCTAACTGAAAGCTGGATAACTCTATAACCGCCAGCTCCATCTCTTCATCACTCAGTAGGCTCAGCGCTGGCACACCAATGTTACCGCCTACGCCAACATTGATACCTGCATCTGCCGCCATTTGTCCGACCAGTGTCGTAACGGTGCTCTTGGCATTTGAACCTGTAATCGCAACGATTGGTACCGTACAAGCCTCACAAAATAGCTGAATATCACTGACCACTGGAATATTTGCAGCTCGTGCCGCGGCAATGGCGACATTATCTAAAGAGATACCGGGGCTGATAATAATCCGTGCCGCTTGTTGTAATAATTCGGCATCGATCGCACCAAACTGCCTGATATCAATAGTAGCAGGCAACTTATCTGCTAACGCAGGATTTTCCTGATTGTCAGTGACGGCAACTTGGTAGCCTTGCTCGGCCAAATAATGCGCGACCGATAACCCCGACTGCCCCAAACCGACCACGACTTGTAAACCACTGCCTTTATGAAGTAAGGTTTCTGTTGCGGTGCTAGCGGTCATGGCTTTTCCTTTTATGAAACGAACAAATAAATGAACAAAATGATATCAAGAAAACAGACAATCAATGTACTGCACATATCGCCTGAACCATTTGCTTAAAATGAATAGCATGATAACGGTATCAACCATATTTCGGTACTGATTTTTCAATACTTTATACAATGAGACGGCGGTTTTTATATTGAGTGGCTAATGCTATAATAGCGACCTCAGTAAGAGCGACTATATTGACGACAACTTCAGCATAGCATTTTTAGTTTAGCATGTTGTCACGACTATCGTGCGACTGTCGCCTCTTATTAGCAATGTTTCATATTACACTAATAGTATGATAGGCATGTTCTCCCTTATTTTTCATCATATGTGTTTTTATAATTTTTCTGACGGTTTGTCTGTCTTCTTCTACCGCAGACCATGATTGCGGACACAGTTTTATCATTCTAGAAATGCTCATCACAATGCAATCATTCTGTCACTGAGTAATGATTGCTTTTTTTGTCCCCAACTATATGCAGTTTACTTATGACATCTTTTTTTGGTAATTTACGTGAAGAGTGGTTTTCCAATATTCGTGGCGATACCTTATCGGGTTTAGTCGTTGCTCTGGCACTGATTCCAGAGGCCATTGCCTTTTCTATCATTGCCGGTGTCGACCCAAAAGTTGGTTTATATGCCTCATTTTGCATCGCAGTAGTCATCAGTTTCGTTGGTGGACGTCCGGGTATGATTTCGGCAGCTACAGGAGCTATGGCACTGGTCATGGTTGACTTGGTTGCCGACCACGGTCTGCAATATCTACTTGCTGCAACCTTGTTGTGCGGTGGTATTCAAGTCGTTATGGGCATCTTAAAGCTGGGTAATCTGATGCGTTTTGTATCGCGCTCAGTCGTTATCGGTTTTGTGAATGCGCTGGCAATTTTGATATTTGCCGCGCAGTTGCCTGAGCTCAACCCTGCCACTGAACGCGTTGGTCTGACGGTTTATATAATGACTGCTGCAGGTTTGGCGATTATTTATTTATTTCCCCTCATTCCTAAAATTGGTCGCGTTATTCCATCGCCACTGATTTGCATTGTAGGTTTGACAGCTGTTGCCATGTATATGAATCTTGATATTCGTAACGTTGGTAGTATGGGCGACTTGCCAGATTCATTACCAATGTTTTTGCTTCCTGATATTCCCCTAAACTTGACTACCTTACTTATTATCGCGCCTTATTCTATCGCACTTGCCATCGTAGGTTTGTTGGAATCTATGATGACAGCAACCATTGTCGATGAGCTGACCGATACGCCAAGCGATAAAAACCGCGAATGCCGTGGTCAAGGTATCGCTAACGTCGTATCAGGATTCTTTGGCGGTATGGCTGGCTGTGCAATGATTGGGCAGTCAATGATTAACGTAAAATCTGGTGGGCGTACCCGTTTATCATCGCTCATCGCTGGTGTCGTACTACTGATTATGGTGGTGTTTTTAAATGATTGGGTCAGCTTGATACCGATGGCGGCGCTGGTAGCTGTGATGATTATGGTATCTATTGGTACCTTTAACTGGCAGTCTATTCGTGAATTTAAGACCCATCCTATGTCATTTAATATTGTCATGCTAGCGACAGTTTTGACCACCGTCTTTACTCACAACTTAGCATACGGCGTCGGTGTTGGCGTACTATTATCTGCTTTAGCTTTTGCTAACAAAATTGGTCAATTCTTAACCGTATTTAGCGAATATGATGACAATAGCAATACGCGTTATTATTACGTTCAAGGGCAAGTGTTCTTTGCATCTACCACGCAGTTTTTGCAAAGCTTTGATACCAAAGAGGCATTAGATAATGTTCACATCGATGTGAGCCAAGCGCATTTTTGGGATATCAGCGCAGTAGATACCTTGGACAAGCTGGTGATACGCTTGCAGCGCGAAGGTATTGAGGTAAAAGTCGTTGGATTGAACAGTGCCAGCCGTACGCTTATCGATCGTTTTTCGATTCATGATCGCCGAGATATTGGCTTATTAGATTAGAACTGTATGTGTGTTATCAAGCTGATATAAACGAGTGGTTTATTGATCAGTAATTATATTGGTATATAAATCAAGTTGGGCAGTTGAGCGCCATATCTCGACTGCCCAGCTTGCATTTAAGTTATTGAAATGATGTGATGCCTTTATGAGTAATTTGAAGCCAGATAGCGTGATTGCCTGCTTAGACTGCCCAAACCATGTGCAAGCTGTATTGGAAGCAAGCATGTGGGCGTCTATCCGCTTGCAAGCCCCGATTGGACTGCTGTATTCAGTGCCAAGCTTACAGCAGAAGGCAGCCGTTGATTATTCGGGCTGCCTCAATATTGATGATGAAAATACCTTACTAGATCAATTCACTATAAAAGAGCACTTGAGTAATTGCGAGTTAAAAGCGCAAGGTAAGCTTCTTTTACATCAAGCAAGCAGCTATTGTGAGCAGCAACGTCACAAAATCAAGACTTATACGCTGCATCGGCATGAAAAGCTCGATGACAGTATTAATTATGTCGATGACCAAGCCCAACTTATCGTGATTGGTCATCATGTCACTTGTAAATCGACTCTAAGCCAGCTTATCCGCTCAAGTCACTGCCCCATTTTGGTGACTCATGCACCATTTCTGCCCCCTACCAGTGCTTTATTTGCGTTTGATAATAGTCCTACTTCGCACAAAATGCTGAATTGGCTATGTAAAACACCTTTAGTGCGCGCCTTGCTGATCCATATCGTCATGGTCGGCAAAGAGAACTCTGAAAACTGCGATGCATTACGTGAAGCCTACGCGCGCCTAAAACAAGCTGGTATTAAATGCAAAAAAACCTTGCTCGACTGCCGTGATGTCACTGCAGCGCTAACCTACTATCAACGTGACAACGATATTGGTCTACTGATGACAGGTGCTTTTGCCCAGCCGCGTTTGATTGAGCTGCTCAAAGGCAGTGACACCAAAAAGCTATTAGGTAGCACCACTACTCCGTACTTATTGTTCCCCAAAGCCTAAAGACAGCCTCTTAGCTTATTCTTTTTGACACTCAGGCTACTTATTTATCGATATAGAGACTACTCTTTATATCGATAAACAGGTAGCCTTTGTCTTTTCTAGCTGTTTTTATATCCTACAATCATTTAGCCAATCATCACAGGAAATAAAGCCATATCCTCCCCCAAGTGATTAAAAAGTTAGTTATAATAAAGTTTGTATTCATGTAACGTTACAGGTTAATTGTCTATTTATACACAGTAAAATGAGGATTATATTTGCTGTATAGACGCCATTTTTGTCATTGTGCTAATGATTTTGAGTAAATGCGCCTTATTTTACCTTCCCCCTTGAGTAAGTTTGGCACAATTCTTGAATCATTTAATATAAGCATGATCATAATATGTTGCATCAAATGGCATCTATTGACCTGCGACATCACCCATATAAGGATTTTTTTATGAAGCTAATCACTGCGATCTTAAAACCGTTTAAGCTCGATGATGTGCGTGAAGCGCTTTCTGACATTGGTGTAAAAGGCGTTACCGTCACTGAAGTCAAAGGTTTCGGTCGTCAAAAAGGTCATACTGAGCTCTATCGCGGCGCCGAGTACGTGGTGGATTTTTTGCCTAAAGTAAAAGTGGAAGTGGCGGTGATGGATGAGATGGTTGAGCCAGCTATTGAAGCTATCACGCGTATCGCTAGTACCGGTAAAATCGGAGACGGTAAGATATTTGTGACCAATCTCGAGCAAGTCATTCGTATTCGTACGGGTGAGACAGGTCCTGACGCTATCTAAGCGCAAGACTTACCTATAAATATCTCTTTATAGGTCATACCGATCTCTGTATTGCATATATTCAAGGGGGAATTAACATGCAAAATCAAATCTTTGAGCTCCAGTACGCGCTAGATACGTTTTACTTTTTAATGTGTGGCGCGCTTGTCATGTGGATGGCTGCGGGCTTCACAATGTTAGAGGCAGGGCTGGTTCGCTCAAAAAATACCGTCGAAATCCTAACAAAAAATATCGCGCTTTTTGCGACTGCCTGTACCATGTATATGATATGCGGTTATGCCATCATGTATGACGGCAATCTGTTTTTGAGTGGTATTGCAGGCACCGAAAGTTTGGTCACTGATGCATTAGCTACCTCAGCTGAAAACGGCTTTAATGGCGATGCCGTTTACTCCAGCGCGTCCGACTTTTTCTTTCAAGTGGTCTTTGTAGCCACCTGTATGTCTATCGTCTCAGGCGCGGTCGCTGAACGTATGAAACTATGGGCATTCTTACTGTTTGCCGTGGTGATGACTGGTGTCATTTATCCATTAGAAGGCAGCTGGACATGGGGTGGCAAGGAAGTCTTTGGCTTATATAGTCTAGGCGACTTGGGTTTCTCTGATTTTGCAGGCTCTGGTATCGTACATATGGCAGGTGCGGCGGCGGCGTTATCAGGTGTACTACTCTTAGGAGCGCGCCTCGGTAAATACGGCATTAAAGGCGAGATACGCGCTATTCCTGGTGCAAACTTACCACTGGCAGCGCTTGGTACCTTAATCTTATGGATGGGCTGGTTTGGCTTTAACGGTGGTTCAGTATTAAAACTGGGTGATATCGCTAGCGCCAATTCTGTCGCTGTCGTGTTTTTGAATACCAATGCCGCCGCTGCTGGTGGAGCGATTGGTGCGTTGCTCATCGCACGCCTTATATTTGGTAAAGCCGATTTAACCATGCTCTTAAACGGTGCATTGGCAGGTTTGGTTGCCATCACTGCAGAACCTTTAACGCCGTCAGCACTACAAGCTACCTTATTTGGTATGACTGCTGGTGTCATCGTTGTCTTATCGATTTTACTACTAGACAAAATAAAAATTGACGATCCGGTAGGCGCTATTTCTGTCCATGGTGTGGTGGGTTTATTTGGTCTGCTTATTGTACCGCTGACCAATACGGCAGCGTCATTACTTGGTCAAGTAGTCGGTGCTGCGACTATTTTTGCATGGGTCTTTATAAGCAGCTTAATCGTCTGGAGCATTATTAAGTTTGTCATCGGTCTGCGTATCTCTGAAGAAGAAGAATATCAAGGTGCTGATATTGCCGAATGTGGTATGGAAGCCTATCCAGAATTTATAAGATAGTGGATATATTAATAACTCTGCTTTAAGAATGCTGTAGTGCTGCTAGCAGGGATTTCAAAATCTCTGCCACGCATTGCTCACAGTTTACGATGAACATCTATCCTAGCAAAGCTGTAGTTATCTTATACTGCTTTTGTTTTGAGATGAATATCTAATCAGGATCTTAATTTTACTTTAAACAGAAATATAACAACAGACACTACTAAAAATCCCGCAAAACCTTTCGGCAATGCGGGATTTTTTTATCCTTTATTAAGACTTAGCTTAATAAAGGGAGTTACAGTAACTCAGAATTATTTCTTTTTCCACGTTTGACTACGTGAGAATGGCCCTAAATGACCTTTTAGATCAAGATTGCTACCATTCAAGTTAGCAGTCAATTTATAAGTCTTGTTCTTTTCAGGGTCAGTAATCTTACCACCACTGTATTTACCATTACCATCAGCTTTTAGTCCAGAGATAATCGTCATACCAACGTGCTTCTGACCTTTCTCTGACACGGTGCTGATAAGCTTACCAGTCAACACGCCATTTGACTCGGTGATTTTAACCACGCCTTTTGGCTTGCCTTCGTCATAAGTCTGCCAAGTAGTATTGGCTAATGGATCAGCAGCGAATGCCATGCTTGCTAAACTGATACCAGCAATTGCTAATGTAGTTTTTGCGAATAGTTTCATAAATAGACTCCCTTCATTCAATGATTATTAGAAACGATATGTTTCTATGTCCTTAGCTCATCCTTTGCCAACAATTTTTTATTACAGCTCAGTGGTACTATATTCAGTTTTCACTCATTAGTACAGCAAATACCAAATGACCAATTTACTCTTAATAAAAAATCTGGACAGCATAAGCGTTGTCTTGACCCATTATAAGCAATTTTAAGAATTTGCCTAGTAATTTTTTTATAGTTTATTATTTCTATAAAATCAAAACTATATCAATAAGTTACAAGAAAGGATTGTCTATAATTTTGCCCGATTGGTCATCTTTTTCTTTTGACTTAGCCTCATCATTAATATAAAGACTTTTACTTTCGAAGGCGCTTAAAATTTTACCGCTAAGCTCATGCAGCTGCTTTGCCTGCTCATATCCAGTGTCATTTAAGACCAGATTAATGTCCCCATAAATAATAATTTTATCTTCTTGATTTTCAATTACCAGCTCACCAATTTGCATGCTTTGGTGGTTATTAGCAAATGGGTCAATCATTTAATCCCCCTTTTTTCATGAGTAGCATATTACAAGATGTATCAGAATCACACAGGTTTAGCAATATTTAAACGATCTATGTTTGCAATTGTGCCATGAGCCATTCAAAAATTGCTACTACGAATAGTATCCAAGCAGGCTCTTCTACCTCTGTGGTTGGTAGATCTATCGCTTCACCAGCCTTTAGCGGTAAATCCAGAGCTTGTACTTTAGTTTTTGCATCAAGTACCGGCAAGACGTCAATACCAATTTTAGACGTCAATTCGTCAATACTAATGATTTCTATACGCTCAGATTCGTCGTTTGGCGCATAGTAAACACCTGCTTGATTGATCGCTGGTATATAAACGGCTTTAAAGAAATGACTGGGCACCAGTACCCGCCCTGCTAGTTGCTTAGCTTTTTTATCAGTAAATGCAACCCCTGTGACAGTATAGACTTCACCATATTGCTGCGTTAAATAGCGAGTCGCCGATTCAATATTGCGCCAGATATAGCGATTATTACGTGGTGATTGCGGGGCTATATTAGCAAGGCTAAAGCTATCATACTGCTGACTTCGATTGGCCATGTCACCATTAGGCGCTAAATGTCCGCGGTCATAACCTGAGCCTGAATAGTCAGAGAGTTTGGCACGCATGGACTGTGGCAATCGGCTTTCTTCATGAAAGCTGTCTTCACGGTCGATTTGTTTGGCCTGCTGTAAACGCTTACGATCCAGATATTCTGCTGACCATAATGGTGTACGTGATATACCAGAATACATGACAGCGAAACCGTCCATACATAGTGCTTGGGTATTATTACTGAGCTTCGTATTGCTGAATTCAGGATAGACACCGCCATAAAATGATTGGCTGCATTGTGTGAAATCATTAGCATGTGCCGTTGATACGCTTAAAACGGTAGCGATTATTACCGTTATCGTGCTGTTTTTTAGATTAAATCTTCGCTTAAAAACACTTCTCATGCAACTTTCAACCATTTATGCTTACTATTACGTATGCTCTATCCTAGCAGGCGTCTACCAATAAAGAAAGATACTGCGCACACCGTGACATTTTAAATGCTATCCGCTATACTAGGTCCTGCAAAAATCAGTGCCTGTATATCATATACAGTATCTAAAAGCTTGAAGTCCGAATCAGATTGTCAATGGTCTGTGCAGTATTTAAGTGAGTATGACTCAAAACGGTGAAGTGGGTGAGTGGCTGAAACCGCACACCTGGAAAGTGTGTATACGTTAATAGCGTATCGAGGGTTCGAATCCCTCCTTCACCGCCAATCTTATTCCGCTTAATCAAAGCCCTAGCTTTCTTGTCCCCTCTTAACCAACAATAAAGTTCTTTATGTATGAGGCTTACAGCTTCTATTCAGCTTGTCTTATTTCGCCAGTTTATCCTACAAAATCAATAGTAGTATTGGTATATAAAATTATGGCAACCTATCTATCATAAAGTACTGAGTGTTATTTTTTAGACTCTATTCAGACACAAGAGCTATAAACACTTTTAATCTTATTTACTCAAAATTAAATATTTTTTGCATTTATAACTACTGAGGTTGAATTCCTATTTGTAAGTTATAGTCGCCAGCATATTTTAGATTACTATTATTAGGATTTATGCGTACTCTAGTGCCTACTCCAACCCAACAGTAGCGTACTCTTCCATTAGTGAAATACTGCCCTCTTCTACCAGCATTTGCATGATATAAAGAAATATCAGCTACAAACTCTTTTGCTGGATCAATGTCAGACTTCAGTTTTGCACCAGTAATCTTGGCAATATTAGATCCAGATGTATCTGAAGTAGCAGATCTGGATAGAGGGATTGTTTGAAAAACACTGGGATTGCTTCTAAGGTAATTTAGTATTGACTGATGTTGACCCCCGCTACCACCGCAATCGTCATTATTATTTGTTTTTGTATAAAAGTTAAATAAGCTTGGCGACCCGAACTGTCCATCTGTATTAGGGAAATTTGCGGATATGTTATTAAAGCTCAAATCGATTAGATCAAATCCTGCAAGGTTGATACTTCCCCCTAACGCTGCAGTCTGAATAGTATTACCTTTTGAGATAACTTGGCTACCTCCAGATATTAAGTCTGTTGCACTGGGTTTAAATATCAAAGCTGTATCCGGAAATTCTTGCTTGCAAAAGTAGATAGTTTTGGCTGTATTAACAGTATTAGCTTCAATATTAATACCAGCCGTATCAGGACACGCCGCGAATGCTGACTGTCCAAGCAAACTAGCCAGCGTCACTATGCCGATTTTTAACACATATTTGTGATAGTGAGTAGTGAAAAGAGCTTTAGGCATAAGGATCTCTGGTTTAAATTTTTTATTATTTTGAATATAACATTGAGCAGCTGATTAGCAAAGTTACGTCTAATATTTATAGTGCTTTTTGCAACTGTAATGGCTGTAATAACAGCTGCATCACAAAATTGTCAGTGACCTCTATAGATACAGCTTCGTAACCTTTAGCTTTAAGCCTATAAGTATTCGGTGCCAGACCAAATGTCTGAAAATATCCATAGCTACCAGTAGTGACACTTTGTATAAGGGTTGCGCCTTGATAAATGTCAATCACAACCCCTTCTTTGGCATCAGCAAGCTTGCCTGAAACACCGTAAGATTTTTCAAGCTGAATTGGCACCGAGGTAGGCGCATAATTGCTGACTCTTATGCGCGGGGTTAGCAGCTTGCCAGTACTGTACTCTAGCGGCAGATTTTCAGCATCCATGGTCAAGGTATAATCACCCGCCTTGATATTACTGATCAAGTATTGACTATGGGTTGCTTGCGTACCCAGTAAGCTGGCTTTTACTTGTTGATTGTCCAGCTCAAAGCGCATGCTTTCATGATCTATGGGTGAGTCAGCATGATGGTCAATATCTACCACCACACTTCCTGCGTTTTGGCGCGGATAATTACCAAATTGTAACCGTTGTTTGGGTGCTTTAAACATATCAAAAGACAACTTGGCGTATAGATAATTATTCTGCGTCCACGCTGGCAGTAGGCCATCACCTATTATTGATTCACCAATGATTAAGTCATCATAGCGACTGCTGGGTATCGCATCTACATAACGATGCTTATAACCCAAACTAAAGCTGACCCCGTTACGATGCGTCAGTTGCCAATCGGCTAGCCAGCCCACTTGATTGTCATATAAACTATAACCGATATTAATTAAATTATCGGTTGCTTGAGCCCCTATCGTACTACTACCAAACAAATCGTTTGCATCAAAGCGATAGCTGACATCACCTTGGTATAGCCATTTGCTATATCCGTGCAGCAGACTGGTCGATTGTTCCAAACTGGTATTATTATTAAGCTGATGGCGTATGGATAGCGTATCGCTAAGGTTGTCACCAGATAACCCTATGGTATTGCGCGTGCCCGTACCGTAAGAATCTTCTGTATTAGCACGCTGTCTATAAACATCTTGCCACAACAAGCGATAGCCATAGCGATCACCACGGCTGTCCCAATTAATGCCGCCATTTAGCACATCATTGAAACGGTGATTGATACTGGTATAAGCGTAGTAGTTATCCGAGTCAACTGTAGTATAGGACAGCTCATCATAATATTGATTCAGGTTAACGGTGGTTTTATCGCTAGGCTGATAGTTAAGCAGTAATTGATGACGTTGGTCACTCAATGACGCTGTTGGCGCATTTTGATCTACTTGATTGCCGTTCTGCGAATAGGTATCCCTACTAATGCCCTCGTACTGTCGGGCTTGGTACTGATAGTTCGCCCACAGTTTTTTGCGTTGATACTGCAGCTGAGCCTGCCATAGATCTTGGACGGGCGTGCGTGCATAGCTAATGTCAGCATTGGTATAAACGGATGGGCTAAAGTTTGCGCCAGCGTGCCAAGATACCGAGGCATCATCATCTTGCAAATTTTGGATATTATTATTGACACCGCCGCGCACTGCTAAGCGGTTATTGATACCATATTCTGCATAGAGATGCGCTGCCGTCTGGCTATTATCTTCATTGCCACTTCTGTTATAGCTGTACCTTGTCTCACTATTAATCAGATTGCCCGTACGCCCAATACCTGCTTCTATTATTAGCTCATCAGTGGCGGCATTGGTACGACGTTTGCCAAGTAAAATAGGTCGTATCTCAAGAGGCTGACGGGCCAATGGATAAGCATAGATTGCCATCTCAACCAAGGTATCTGTCAGCACCAATTGACTGACGTCAAGGTTCAAAAATTCATAGCGCCCATCTAGCCCAATCTGTACCCGCGCAATAGCCCGCCCATTAATCCGTAGCTCTGCAACGCCGCCAGCCTCGCCTATGCCAGTCAGATGCTGATAATCTTGGCTGGTATTCTGTAATAGACTGCGACTGTCATCATCAAATTGGGATAAATGACGTGCAATATTACGATTACTATAGGCAAGCAGCGCGCCGGTAAATTCAGCGCCTGACGTCTGTACGCCTTGACCTAAAGAGTTAGGCTGGTTAATACCAAGGCGTGTGGCTAGGCGTTCCCCAGATTTTGCCCAGTATAAATTATCTATATCCCAACCATCCCAATCTGAGGGCAGATAAGTTAAGCCATCCAAGGCAGTCTGCCCAAAGCCATCATTATTAGAGAATTTTTCTTCGTTGATATTTATATACTCGTCAGCATTACTGTCATCATAGCCTATGGCTTTGATACCCCACACGCCCCCTAACCCATAACCATAAGCACCAATATCGGCATACATTTGGCGACTAATCGTTCGCACATTATTTTGACTGGTACTGTTTTGACTAGCATTGCTCTCGCTGGCACTTAGCGTACCATTAAAAGATAACCCCAGCAGACCAGCTCGACTAGGACGATAGTCGATAGGCAAAGTATCAGCAGCATTATTATTGGTTTTTGGAGCGGGATTTTGTGATGGACGCCACCCCATGTTAAGTTTGATGGCTGAGTCTTGCCGACTGTATTCTGCGGTAATACCCAACTGCTTTAACGTATCAAGTGCTAAATATTGTTGCCCTTGATAAGACAATACTTGGTTGGCAGCCAGCTGGGTATTACCTATAGGGGTGTTAACTTGATAGCCATGATTGTTAATATTGTTACCTTTACTGTTAGGTGAAAAGCTAACGGTAGTTAAGCGACTTAAATCATCGGTAGACAGAAAGTACTGAGCGTTTTTATTATTGATTGCAGTATCAATATTGGGATCATATAACACATCTAGACTGTCAAGCTCTTGCCCATTGATGAACACACCAACTAAAGCAGGAAGCCAAGTCTGGCTATCGATAGCAGGTAATGCCAGTGATTTTAGGCTGGACGTTATATTAGCATTCTTGTTTGTTGCTATAACAGATACTTCAGCGAATGCTAGTGAGCAATAGCTGCCTACACATGGCAAAGATGCCAAAATCATCAGACGTAAGGGTGAATATCTCTTGATCATAACTGCTGCACACAACCCATGTTATTAGCGTAGATAGTCGTATTAATGTTATCTAAATTGAGCTTACTAGACATTAAGTGCCGGCTTATTGAACATTAATGGCTATCGGTAACCCGTAACGAGAGCCTATCTCCAAAGTAACTCCTTTACCATCAGCATCATAAGTAAGCGATTTATCAATTTGTTGTTCAATGGACAACATAGCGAGGCGCTTACCATTAGCAAAACCCATTGGCAGACGTATCGACATGCGTACTGTCTGATAGCCACCAGCAGGAATAGTAAATTGAGTCGGATTAATCAAAGTCCACGGCTTTAGCGTACTCTCACTAGGGTCGATCGGTTTGCCTGACTCATCCATATCTATCAAGCTTAGTTTGATACTCTTAGGCCTGCTGCCATAGTTATATAAGGTTAAAGTTTGATTGAGCTTGCCCAAGTTTTTATTTTGCGTTAAAGAGACAGTCTCATTAATACGTGAAGGTGAAATCCCCAATTGTGCAGGTGGCAACTCCTTTTGACGGTCATCAGTGACGACCATCTTGACTTGACCTTTACCATCTACAGAGTTATGGATAACCAGTTCAGCTTGAGCAGACTGTGAAAAAATCAATGCTGTCAATACAGCCGCAGTAACTACCAAACTAGGTAGCAACGTGGTCAATTTCTGGTTTGGATAGATGGATATTGTCATCTGTTCACCTTATTATCTTAGATTACTGACGATTAGTTTGGTAGCGCACAAGGCAGGCTTCTAAAAGCAGTTTTGGAATAGGCTTTCGATACAAAAATACCAGCAATTTCAGCTGGTATTTTATCGCTCGTTTTGTATCAAGCTTATATTAACTAATACGAAATCTAACCATTGATTAGCTTGCAGAAAGACCCGTCAACGTTAGCAAGAAAGTGTCAGTAGCGTTAGCTGACTCACCTGCCGTACCAGCTATGCCACGGGTGTTATATTCACCAGAATTATTGGCCTTTGTTAAATCTAAGGTAAAATTAATATCTCCTTGCACACCCTGCCAGCCTGAAGGAATGGTCATGGCTGTAGCACTACCACCAATACCTGTACCCGTAGAAGCTAGTCCTGCTTTACTAACAGTAATAGTAGAGTTCTGATTATTTACATTCTTGAGGGTATCTTGTTGTACCGATAAGCCAAGGGTAACATCACCACTAGATATACTGCGTACTGCCCAAGAATTCTTTAAGGTGACATTTGCTGAAGCACTAGAAACGAAAGTATCAGGAACACTAGAATTAACAGCAGTACCTTCAATTGTATAAGCACCTTTCCCTAAAACATCAGTCAGGTTACGAGTAGTAGTATCACTAATTTCGCGAGCATCACTGTCGTTGGCAGCTGTAGGAGTGACGACATCCGTTAATGTTAAATGCGCATCATCCCAATGGTAAAGTACTAAGACTTCAGGGAGTGTGACGCGAAAATCGGTAGAACCACTCACCGATGCTGCTGATGCCACTGAAGCAAAGGATAAAACTAAACCAGATACTGCTAATTTTCCAAAAATATTCATAATATGAACTCTATAATTAAAACTGATTTATTTTTGATGTCTACTAGAGTAACTTCTTAGGAATTCAGCAAAAAACAAGAGCTATCTAGCGACGTATAAGCTAGTAATATTCACAGAAGCCAGGCTTCTTATTACCCAATAAACGCAGTCTATTACAGTAACGACACCTAATCAAAAGTAAACAGATGAGCGGTATATTTATAGGAGTGACTGGTAATATCACTGTATTTACTTGAAATACGAAGATATTTTAATTTTTTTAGTAAACATTTTTTTATTATATTCATATATATTTATTTAAAAATCATCTCATAATCAAATTCACTTTATCAAACCTTCATTCTAATTCTTATTACTCACACTGACCCTCTAAAGCTCGATATTAATCTACTATCGATCCATAGCTATTAGTAACAACAATGAGACGCTATCTCAGAACAGGGTGCGTTATCATGGGATCAAACAGTCTCTTATCAGACACGCTATAGCGTCCAAACTAATATCAACATAGAAAATCCATTGACCATACTGCCTATAAACAATCGCCCCTTTGTGCCAAAAAATTTTATGATGCCAATACGAGTGCTACTTACCCTTATCGGCAGTGTCATGATTGTCGATTGTGCGATTTTAATAGCAGTAGGTAAGATAAATTTTGGTTCGGTGGCACCCTTTTTATTGGGTATGATATTTGTTGCTCATGGTATTTTTTGGCGTAATATCATAAGGTTTATCTATCAACACCGCTGGTTAAGCTATTTTTGGTACGGGCTATGGATGATATTTTCTATCTGGCTGCTCAGCTTTGGCATGTTTATTTTGGCGTTACAGCAGCAGATGAAACAAGGTGCCAGCTCTGTACCTGAAGTTACTGCCATCATTGTGCTAGGGTCAGGTACGGTCGCAGGCAAACCCACACCAACCTTAGCCAAACGCTTGGACACGGCCGCGCCTATTATTCACTCGCAAAAAAGCGCATTGGTCATCACTAGCGGTGGCATAGGTTTTGGTCAAGCACATAGCGAGGCCCGTATTATGGCAACCTACTTGTATGATACGTACGACATTCCTATAAAACGTATTTTGCAAGAAGGTCGAAGCACGAGTACGGTAGAAAATCTTATTTATAGCCAAGAGATATTAGCGGCAAAAGGCATTTCTATTAAAGCGCCCATCGCTATCGTGACCAGTGATTTTCATATTATTCGCGCCGCAAACATCGCTCGGCATCAAGGCTACGTGCAACCTATTATGCTTGCCAGCCCTACTCCGTTATCCATCCGCTATAACGCGTGGTTTAGAGAGTACTTTGCCTTTGTCAGTGGTTGGCTTTTTGGAGAATACTAGACGGTTTTCATAGTACTTCTCTTTTTGATTAGTTAAAGCGATTGATACTTTTTAGATAAAATAATAATAAAGGACGCTGTTATGATCGTAGATATTTTGTTGACGATACATTTTATCCTACTGATACTGATTTCTTTACGGGTCTTATCTCGCCATGATTTGACCTCGCCTGCCAGATTAGCATGGATTGTCATCCTGTTTATTTTGCCTTATTTTGGCGTGCTGATTTACTGGATGTTTGGTGAAGTGCATTTGGGTCATGACTTTGGGCAAAAACGCGACGATATCATTAAGCGATTAAATACTCATAGTCCAAGCGTTCTTGGTCATGAGACGACGTTAGAGAAGATGATCAAGCCCGCTTATCAAGCTTCCTTTGCTTATGCAGCAAAAGCCACTGGTTTTCATACTATGGAGGGTAATCAGGCAGAGCTCATGGCAGATGCAAGCGAAACACGCAGACGCATGATTGCCGATTTTGATGCTGCAACAGACCATATACATGTGCTGTATTACATTTGGCTCGTCGATGGCATGGGTATTGATACCGCGCAAGCTCTCATCCGAGCAGCAAAGCGCGGCGTTACTTGTCGAGCAATGGTTGATGGCATGGGCTCACGGAAGATGGTGAGCTCAAAGATATGGCAAGAAATGCAAGATGCTGGCGTACAAGTCAGTGTAGCTCTCCCACTGACCAACTTTGTAAAAGTAATGCTGTTTAGCCGTATTGATCTGCGTAATCACCGCAAAATTACCGTTATTGATGGCAAAATTGGTTACTCTGGTAGTCGTAACTGCGCCGATCCTGAATTTATGGTAAAGCCAAAATATGCTCCGTGGGTCGATATTATGCTGCGTATCGAAGGACCTGTGGTCGCGCAGAATCAGATGTTATTTGCCAGTGATTGGCTGATTGAAAACCCAGATACTTCGCTTGATAGCTTTTATTATGATAGCACGCCAAAGCCTAATGGCTTTCCTGCCCAAGTTTTTTCAGATGGTCCCACTCAGCGGCACGGTACCACGCCACAGTTTTTGGGTGCTTTGATTAGCCAAGCGCAAGAGACGCTGATTATCTCTACGCCTTATTTCGTGCCCGATTATTCACTCATCAGTATTTTATGCGCTACCGCCTATCGCGGGGTTGAATTGATGATGGTTTTTCCAAAAAATAACGATTCCTTTATCGTTGCCGCGACCAGTCGCAGTTATTATTGGCAATTGCTCGAAGCGGGCGTAAAAATTTATGAATATAAACCAGGCTTGTTACACGCCAAGACCTTGACGATTGATGGTGAAATTAGCTTAATTGGCTCGACCAATTTAGACTTGCGTAGCTTTGATTTGAATTATGAGAATAACGTTGTCTTTAGCGATAAAAAGCTGACGGCGGATATTATCGAGCGCCAATACCTATATATCGCTGATTCAGACGAAGTAACACGTGAAGAGGTCAAAAACTGGCCACTATCTTCTAGGATTTGGAACAACATCATTGCTACGATGGGACCTGTTTTATAAGCCTTTTACTTTAAGCCCATCAGGTTATTTTGTGAAGTGTCTTGATAAGATGACATAGCGATAAGTAAACTTATAAGTTAGTTGTTTTCTGCAAAATATATATGACAAACTTGGCTTCAGTTGCAAATGTTTCGGTTGCAACTGAAGCTAGTAGCGCTTGTCTTTTTTCGGTATGCGCACGATATGCATAAGGAGTCATAGTCAGCAAATCAGCCAAATTATCTGCTGATAATTTTAACTCAGTACTGACATTATAAGTGTTAAGCAGCGTAAAATATGGCGCTAATTCCTGCAAAAACTTGTCAGAATCGTGCTCACGGACATCGTCAAACAAAGCCTCACGCATCGTTGCTAAATGCCCGATATCTGGCTTAGCAATGATTAAATAACCCTCATCGCTTAATACTTCATTGAACGCTTCTGGCAGAATGGGACTAAAAATACTGCTAATCCCATTGATACTTTGCGCACGCAAGGGCAAATGAGCAGCACTGGTTACTAATGGATAAATCACTGCTGTTTCAATACCATCGTTCTTATCTTGCTGATTCCAAAGAGAACTTGCTGCCTTGCTCACTTTTGCAAGCTCTACTATGGCAGGTTTACTAATATCTGCCGCAATAAGTGTATCCATACCCGTCTGAGCCATCGCTTGGGTGTAATAACCTTCGCCGCAACCGATATCTAGCCAATTGACTGGTTTACCAGTTTGTTCAGATGGCAACTCGTTTTTTGCTAACAGTTCCACTATTTTTTGACAAATAAGCGCTTGTAATGGCTGATAATGCCCTGCATTTAAAAACCGTTTACGTGCCTCGATGGATGCTTGACTATCACCCGGTGCTTTAGATTTTTTTTGTTGGACAGGTAGCAGATTAACGTAACCCTGACGTGCCACATCAAAAGGATGCGCAGTTTGTTTTGGGTGCAAGCTACCATCACAGCGCCATGTATCGATTGCGGGCTGCAGTGGCGACTGACAAAGGGGACAAATAAATAAGGACACAGGCATCTCAAATCATAGCAATATGGCTGTTATTTTACCAAAATTCAGCCATGCTAAGTATTAAAAGGTATGAGAAAAGATAGTATGGGAAACAAAAAAGCCATCTCAAACTTGTTGAGATGGCTTTTTAACGAAGAATATCGAGATTAATCTAAGTTACTGTTCTAACGCAGCTTTAACGTCATCAATCCAAGGATAACCAAGATAATGGCGATAATCCAAAACCTTGCGACCACTTGGGTTTCTTTCCAGCCAATCTCTTCAAAATGGTGATGCAGCGGTGCCATACGAAAGACGCGCTTTTTGCGTAGCTTATATGAGCCAACCTGTAGCATTACCGACAATGCTTCTGCAACGAACAGTCCGCCCATAATTGCGAAAGCGATTTCTTGGCGTGTCATTACCGCAATGGTACCGAGCATTGCGCCCAGTGACAGCGCACCCACATCACCCATAAACACTTGCGCTGGATGGGCGTTAAACCATAAAAAGCCAAGCCCTGCGCCAATCATCGCGCCACAGACAATAATCACCTCAGAATTGTAGGCAATATAAGGTACGTGCAAGTAATCCGCAAAGCGTACGTCACCAGAGACATATGCCATCGCGCCCAAGCCTGCAGCAACCAAGACCACTGGCAAAATCGCCAAGCCATCCAAGCCATCAGTTAAATTGACAGCGTTAGAGGCGCCATTAATCACAAAGTAAGTAAAGATAATAAAGCCAATACCAAACGGCACTGCCGAAAATGGAATCATCCAATCTTTAAAGATAGGTATTAATAAATCCTGCATCTCGCGAGTCGTCGCAATATCTGGCTGCAGTGTGGCAATATAATATAAAGAAATGCCGACGAATAATGCACCCATGGATAGCCAAAAGTATTTTTTGCGAGCAATTAGACCTTTTGGGTTCTTATATTTAATTTTGAGCCAATCATCCGCCCAGCCTACCGCACCAAAGATAATCATGACGATGAGCAAAATCCAGACATACGGATTATTCAAACGCGCCCAAAGCAAGGTTGATACCCCAATCGCGCTTAAAATCAGCACCCCACCCATGGTCGGGGTACCAGTTTTGACCAAATGCGACTGTGGTCCATCATTACGAATCGCCTGACCGTACTTAAGTGCACGCAAACGTCGAATAACGCGATTACCAAAAACCATGCTAAAAGCAAGGGCGGTAACGACCGCCAGTAACGCGCGCAGCGTCAAAGAAGAAACCGCATAAAACGGGGCATAATAATGACCAAGCCAGCTAAACAACCAAACTAACACCGCCTACTCCTCGACTAGCGCATTGATAAGTGTTTCCATTTCCATGGAACGAGAACCTTTAAACAACACCGTACAAGGTTGCGCCTGCTGCGCTTGCAAATAAGGTTTCAAATACGCCAATAAACTGTCTTTATCGGTAAACGCATGGGCATTGATATCAGAAATCTCCTGCGCACCTTCGACTGTATAAGGGGCATATTCACCAACGCAAAGCAGTACATTAATACCTGTGGTCGCAATGGTACGACCCAAGCTTCGATGCTCGCTCACTGCAGCCTCACCTAACTCAGCAATATCGCCTAATACCATCACTTGCGTACCCGTTTGCGCTGCCAATACTTTGGCAGCCGCCCGTACCGAATGTGGATTGGCATTATAAGTATCATCAATCAGTCGATGCATGCCTAACAGCTGACTGTTCAAGCGACCTTTGGCAGGACGCGCATTTTCAAGTCCGACGACGATATCACTAACTTCAATATTTAATGCATGGGCACAGGCAGCAGCGGCTAAAGCATTATTGACATTGTGCTCGCCTGCTAGTGGCAAGTTAATATCATGGACTTGATTGCCGATATGCAGCTTAAATTCACTACGCTCAGGCTCGACATCTAAATGGCTGGCACTGACATCAGTATTACCAAAGCCAATCACGTGTGATGTATGCTTTTCAGCGATACGGCGTAATTGATTGGTAAAATCATCTTTATCAGGAACGATCGCAAATTGGCTATCATTCAAGGTATGGTAAATCTCAGCCTTGGTTTGGCAAATCCCTTCACGGCTGCCAAACTCACCCAAATGCGCCGTACCAATATTTAAGATACACGCAACATCTGGCTGGACAATCTCCGTAGTATAAGCAATTTCGCCGATATGGTTTGCGCCCAACTCCAAAATGGCATAGCGATGATGATCGGATAATTCGAGCAACATCATCGGCACACCCAAGTCATTATTTAGGTTGCCACGCGTGATAAGCGTTGGGGCAAGTCTGCCAAAGATACTACCGAGCATCTCTTTACAGGTGGTCTTACCGCTAGAGCCAGTAATAGCAATAACGGTTAAATTTTGATGCTGTTGACGACGATACGCAGCCAATTGTCCTAACGCTAAACGGGTGTCGCTCACCACTAACTGCGGAATGCTATTTGCATCAGCCGTAGCAATAGGGCGAGCGACGATAACCGCAACCGCACCTTGCGCGATGGCAGTATCGATATAGTCGTGACCATCAAAATTATCACCCGTTAACGCTAAAAATATATCACCAGGCTTTATCGTACGGGTATCGGTGGCAATACGAGTGCTCATTACATCGTTTTTTGAGCCGGATTGTCCCTCACTCAGCTGCCAATGCCCGTCGAGTGCTGCGGTTGCTGCGAGCAGATTGTCTGCTTGCCAAACATACAGCCCTTGCGACTGAATGCTGTTATCGTTGTCGGCTGTCATAATGATTACCTTATATATGATGACTACTTATTTATTTTTTATAGTTAACGACTAATACTTTTTAAATATCATGGAAAACTAATTATAAGCGCTATTATTTATCTATAAATGCTATACACGCCCTGCTTGTTTTAAGGCGTTTTGCAAAATAACACTGTCGTCAAAATCATAACGAACATGATTAATCTCCTGATAGGTCTCATGACCCTTGCCAGCAATAACGACGATATCATCAGCCGCTGCTTGATTGACCGCATACTCAATCGCTGCTTGGCGCGCAGGCTCAATATGGGTACGCTGATATTGCTCAGTGCTCATCCCTGCCTGCATATCTTGCAATATCGCATTGGGATCTTCGGTGCGTGGATTGTCTGCCGTTAACACGACTTTATCTGCGCCTGCCAATCCTGCTTGCGCCATCAAAGGACGTTTGCCCGCATCACGGTCGCCCCCACAACCAAACACTGCCCACAGCTGACCCTTACAATGGGTCTTTAGGCTGGCAAGCACCTGACTTAAGGCATCAGGCGTATGTGCATAATCAACGATAAAGCAGCCATCATTCGACGGTACACGCTGCATACGCCCAACTGCACCTTGCAATTGCGGAATGATTGCAGCAATCCGCTCAAGATTAATGCCCAAAGCTACGGCAGCTGCCATAGCAGCAAGTAAATTGGCAACATTAAAACGCCCCAATAATGGGCTGACGATATCTAAATGATTCATTGTCCCATCGCCAAAATCTGTACGCAGGCTAATCTCAACACCTTGCAGACTTGGCTTGATTTCAGCAGCAACAAAGGTTGCAGATTTTGA
Source organism: Psychrobacter sp. LFX-11D (assembly GCF_904846475.1). NCBI lineage: Bacteria > Pseudomonadati > Pseudomonadota > Gammaproteobacteria > Moraxellales > Moraxellaceae > Psychrobacter > Psychrobacter sp. LFX-11D. The sequence goes on along the minus strand of NZ_CAJHAV010000008.1, from coordinate 48,817 downwards.
TGGGTCTAAACTATACGTCCAAACTATTAATTGGCTAGCGTGTGCCGTATCAAGCATAATCTGGGCATGCTCGTCATCGATATTGATAATAGCGTGGGTCAAATCTGGAAAATGGGCTTTATCAAACAGCTTGGCTTTTGCTGCTGCATACTCTGCCATATCAGCATGATAATCTAAATGATCGCGACTCAGGTTGGTATAAATCGCCACCGACACTGGCATACCTTGCAGACGCTGCTGATCCAAACCATGTGAGCTGGCTTCTAATGCCAATAATTCAGCATTCTCTGTACCCATTTGATATAAAAATTGCTGGACCGCTAAGGCATCGCCCGTGGTATGGCTGGCTTGTACCAAAGCACCAAGCCTACCATTACCTGCCGTGCCCATAACTGCGCTGCTTATACCTGTCAGCTGCGTCAATTGCGCCACCAATTGACTAATGGTGGTTTTGCCATTGGTGCCCGTCACCGCTATGACAGTTGGTAATGTCACGGGCTGCTGATACTGTAAACGTGCTTGAATTAAGCTGCCCAGAAAATCACGGATATGAGGTATATATAATACGGGGCAAGGCAAAGTATCTAATTGCTGCTGTGCGATAGATTTTGCATTATCAGTTTTAGTCAATTCGAGATTGGCGTGAGGCGAGACATTAGCCGTGGCAAGCAAAGCAATAGGGTCGATTTCCGATAGGATAAAAGCCGCATTGTTAGCGGCTTGATAGAGGTGGTCACGGCTTTTTTGGCAATTTGGCGTATGGCTTTTTAACAAGACGAACACGTCGTTGCTGGCTAGTTGACGGCTGTCTAAACAGAACTGCTGGAATGGAATATTAATCACCGCATCCAGTTGAACAGCGGTCATTTGATTCGATAACTCGCTAACAGATGCGGTCATATTCGCTGTAAATACCTGCTGTAGACTATGTCTATCGTCGCTGCTACTAGCTGCAAGCAGCTGGTGCAAGGTAACTGTGATACTGCATGGCGACGAGGTAGACAGGGTCATTGGCAAATCCTAAACGGTTAAAACACATCAAATAGTTAAGAGCTGGATATTAAAAAATTTACTTTTATATCTATTGAGCTTCGGTTTTGAGCGGCTTATCTAAGGGCACATTATATAAACGTAGTGCCTCTTTCATGACATTATGGAAAACAGGAGCCACGGTTAAACCAGCATAAATCTGACCACGCGGGTCTTCGATTAACATGACACCGACCAGTTTTGGATTAGAAGCTGGTGCCATACCCGCAAAGACATTACGATACTGGTCAGTATAGTAGCCACCTTTTGGATTGATACGGCGCGAGGTTCCTGTTTTACCAGCAACGCGGTAACCATCAATAGCCGCACCTTTAGCCGTACCGCCGTCTTCTGTGACACTTTCCATCATCTGTACGATGGCCATCGCTTGTTCATGCGCCATAATACGTTTGCTTGGTAGCGCTTTGTCATTTTTATTCAACGTTAGCGGATGCATGACGCCACCTGCCGCCAGCGCTGAATAAGCTTGCGCTATCTGTGCCAGCGTCACCTGTATACCATAGCCATAACTGACCGTTGCCCGTCTCGAAGTTTCTTTTTCTTCTGGTGTCACCACAAGCCCACTGCCTTCACCTGGGAATTGCAGTGGTGTTTTTGCCCCAAAGCCAAACTGTCTTTGCATATTGGTAATGCCGTCAGCCGGTAGAGACAAAGCAATCTTGGTCGAGGCGACGTTACTAGATTTCTGTAGTAGCGTTGCCATCGTGATCCGCCCTAGATTATTATGGTCACGAATCGTATAACCACGGACACGGATAGAGCCAGGATTGGTATCGATCAAAGTAGTGGCAGTGTATTTCCCTGAATCTAAAGCCGCAGCAACGGTGAATGGCTTCATGACTGAACCGGGTTCAAAGACATCAAGGAGCGCACGGTTACGCTGATTTTCACCCGTCATCTCATTTAGATTATTAGAGTTAAATGACGGCCATGTCGATAGCGCCAATACTTCACCCGTTTGTACATCGACTACCATACCCGTCGACCAGCGCGCTTTTTGCAAACGCCCCGCCTTTTCTAACTCTTTATAAAGCAAATATTGCAAACGCGAATCAATGGTCAATGTCACATCTTTGCCTGGTACTTCTGGCTCAACCTGCTTGATTTCTTTAAGACTGTTTTGTTTGGCGTCTTTGAGCACCAAAACCTTGCCATCATCGCCTGCCAGCTCTTTCTCATACTGACGTTCGATACCAGCACGTCCTTCGTAACCACCTTCAGGATCGTTGGCATTTTGTCCCATGAAACCTAGTAGTTGCGAGTTAGGCTGTGGCTGCGGATAATAGCGCTGAAAAAAGTTTTTCTCATTAACACCAGGAAAATCAAGCGAGCTAACGCTTTCTGCAATCTCCGGCGTTACTTTATTTAATAGTGGCAAATAATGCGAGCCTGCACCCGATGGCAGCGCTGCTTTGACTGCCACTTCATCCGTTACATCAATAGTAGGATCGATAGCTGTCACTCTTTTTAGCTCATCGGCTGAGATGTTGGCAGCCGCCGCAAGCGTCGTCAAATCCATATTATCCAAGCGCTTTTGCATACGTGCGATAAGCTGCGGACTTTCAGGATTAGTGATAATAATACGCTTAAGCTCGTAGTATTCACGGGCATAGTCATGCGGGCTAAAAGAGACTGTCGCAAGTGGTGCACTGACAGCCAATGGCAAATCGTTGCGATCCGTAATCATGCCACGATAGGATTTTTGCGTGCGTACACTGGTGATGAGCTCATTGCCTTTATCTTGATAAAACTGAGTATTGGCAATTTGAATATAGTAAGCACGACCGATAAGTGCCACCAAAATAAGCAGCGCTATACCCCAAATCAAACGGAAACGGTTCTTATCTTGTTCGACACCGCCGCGAGAGGAAGCACCAGATGCTTTTCCCAAAATTGATCTTTTGCTTTTTAGATTTTTGACACTGGTATAAGCACCCTGTTCTTCATTCTTTTTTAAGCGACCAAATAGCTTGGCTTTACGGCCATCATCTGATTTATTATCAGGCTTGCTACTCGTTTGCCCAGATTTGGCCGCACTAGCACGGCGTAGTGGCTTAGTAACCTTGCCGCTGGCTGGTTTTTTGCTGGTCGCTTTAGCACTGGGTTTTTTATCGCTCATTGTCCTGCCTCCGCTAGGTCAGAATCGGTAGCAGCAGCCTTAACGGGTGCATCGCTCACAGCATCAGCTTCGAAAACATCAGAATCATTCGTCGTTAAAGTGTCTGGAGTACTGGCATCAGGGTCCACGAGTGCAACTGCTGTCGCAGCACCTGGCTGGATAATCAGCTTATCTTTGAGTGTCGGCGAAAACATCCCAAGCTCAGCAACGGCACGACTGGCAATCTGCGGCGTCGCACTAAAGGTCTGTTGTTCAATAAGCAGACGCTGATGCTCAACTTGTAATTTTCGCTCTTGTTTTTTCATGTCTTGCAAGGTTTTATAATCCTGATGATATTGCTGAACACCTTCAGCCGTTTTGATGCCACTCCATACAATACCAGCCGCCAACAGTACCAATATAGCCACATAGATATTTGATATTTTAAATTTACGCACAAATAAGGCGCCAACATCGGTATTCGATGGCGTTGCGGCGCGGCGGTTTGCAGGTTTGTCGGATATTGCCATGACAATCTCAAAAAAGTGAACTTCAAAATATAAAAAGCGATAACCATTTACGAGTTATAAAACTCTTATAAGCCATCAGCACCATCAATACAAACAATACCAAGCAAAAAAGTAACTGCTGAGCCTAGCAGATAATGTTTACAGCTTTTTAACAGCCGCGTAATCATTAAAACATTCAGTCATATTTAAACCACATAATTTAATAATGGCATTCATGGATGAACATCTGCTACATAGTCAGCATCAGTACGTGTTGCCATGCGTAACCATGCACTACGCGAGCGTGGGTTATGACTTATCTCTGCTTTACTTGGACCGACCCGTTTAGGCTTACTAAAGTAACGCGGACGCTTGGGTGGCATCGGTAGATTCTCATCTTCTGGATATTGCCCTTTACTATGACGCTGCAAAAACTGCTTGATACGTCGATCTTCTAACGAGTGAAAACTAATCACTGCTAGCTGTCCGCCTACCTTCAATATCGGAATACTTTGCTCTAAAAAGTTATCGACATCACCAAGCTCGTTGTTAATAAAAATCCGCATCGCCTGAAAGCTCTGAGTCGCTGGATGCTTGCCGCGTTGCCAGTTAGGATGGGCAACTTTTATCACTTCAGCCAATGCTAAAGTAGAGTCGTAACTGTTCATCTGCTTAATGGCACGAGCGATACGGCGACTGTGACGCTCTTCACCAAACTCATAAAGGACATTGGCCAAGGTTTCATCATCGACCGTCTCAAGCCACTCAGCAACTGACTGCCCACGACTGGTATCCATACGCATATCAACTGCACCATCGCGCATAAAACTAAAACCGCGACTGCCATCATCAATTTGCGGTGATGAGATGCCCAAATCTGCCATTAAACCGTCAACTTGAGTGATTCCCATTGCAGCAAGACTGTCTGTTAACGTCGCAAAACTATCGTGCACCACTTTTACGCGACTGTCGCTATTTGCCAATTCACGAGCAACGCTAATGGCCGTTGGGTCTTTATCAAAAACAATCAAGGTTGCGTCATCGGCAAGCTGGCTTAATAGCAAGCGACTATGGCCACCACGACCAAAGGTAGCATCGACATAGATACCGCTTGCTTGCAAGCTATTTTGACTTTCGTCGTCTGTCTGCTTCGGTAGAGCTTTGACACCCAACACTGCGGCGACCGCTTCTTGCAATAGCACCGCATCATGGACAAAACTCAATTCGTCAGACGTAGCTTGATGTTCCCTAGACTCTTGCATAAGTTTTTGAGTAGAAGTGCTTTCTTCAGAAAACAGACTCGCCGCTGACGTAGAATTATCAGGGTCAGAAGGATTGTGATTAGCATTTGGCGTATTTTTTGGCTTACTATTCGATATGGACACAAACAACTCAATAGATGATGGTCAAATTGACCAGTAATAGTAAAAAATCAGATGAAAATAAACAAGTTATGGCTTACCTAACATTATTATCGCAAGGATACACGGGTAGTCAAGCGCTAGAAGGGCATTTCGTTAAAAATATCCCATCTCTCTGTTATACTAGCGCTATATTTTACGCTATTTTTCAACGTTGACTTCCATTCTTTCGTCCATATTTTTACTTTTCACTACTACTTTTGACTGTCCCATTCATTAACAACAACATTCTGAGATTTTTATGATGCAACCATCTACTTCTACTAATAGCATACGCCCTGTTCGTACCCGTATTGCCCCTTCGCCTACTGGCTTCCCGCACGTTGGCACTGCTTATATCGCACTGTTTAATTTAGCCTTTGCCAAAGCCCATGGCGGCGAATTTATTTTACGTATCGAAGACACCGACCAAACACGCTCAACCGAACAATCTGAACAAATGATTTTGGATGCGCTGCGCTGGGTCGGTCTTGACTGGGCGGAAGGTCCAGATATCGGCGGTCCGCACGCGCCTTATCGTCAGAGCGAGCGTAGTGATATCTACAAAAAGCATGCAGAGCAACTGATAGAAAACGATCATGCGTTTCGCTGCTTTTGTAGCAGTGAAGAATTAGATATTATGCGCGCTGAGCAAATGGCCAATGGCGAAACACCACGCTATGACGGTCGCTGTGCCCATTTAGCATCAGAGAAAACTGCGCAATTGGTTGCTGAGGGCAAACCAAACGTCATTCGTATGCGTGTGCCAACCGAAGGCGTCTGTCAAGTACAAGATATGCTGCGCGGTACGGTCGAGATTCCTTGGACGCAAGTGGACATGCAAGTGCTTCTCAAAACCGACGGCATGCCGACTTATCATTTAGCCAACGTTGTCGATGACCACTTGATGGACATCAGCCATGTGTTGCGCGGTGAAGAGTGGCTCAACTCTGCGCCGAAACATCAGCTGCTTTATGAGTATTTTGGTTGGGAGATGCCCGTACTTTGCCATATGCCATTACTGCGTAACCCTGATAAATCAAAACTGTCTAAGCGTAAAAACCCTACCTCTATCACGTATTACCGTGATGCCGGCGTGCTACCTGAAGCCTTGCTAAATTACCTTGGTCGTATGGGCTACTCAATGCCTGACGAAGCTGAGAAATTTACCTTGGATGAAATGATTGCCAGCTTTGATATTCAGCGTGTGTCACTTGGCGGCCCTATTTTCGATATCGAAAAGCTCAATTGGCTTAATGCCGAATGGCTACGGGCGCTAACGCCAGAAGAACTCAAAAACAAAATCCTCGACTGGGCAAGTAACAGCGATAAATTAACCGCTATCGCAGCAGCGATTCAGCCGCGTATTGAGCTGTTATCTGATGCAGTTAATTGGGGTGGCTTTTATTTCCAAAACCTACCTGATATCAATGCTGAGAGCTTTACCCATAAATTACTCTCGGCTGAACAAATTACTGAGATGCTGCAATTAGCGCTTTGGCAGCTAGAGACCTTACCAACGTGGTCGGAAGAAAACATCTATGCCACCTTAAAAGGTCTTGCTGCTCACCTTGACATTAAAATGCGTGATTTTATGGCGCCGTTCTTCATTGCTATCGCTGGTAGCACCTCATCGACGCCAGTCATGAACTCTATGGCAATTATCGGCGCTGATATGACATTGACACGCTTGCGTCATGCGGTTGACGTACTTGGTGGTTTGGGCAAAAAGAAGCTGAAAAAACTAGAGAAACAAGCGGCAGAGTTGCCAGATTTTTTGGCAGCTGAATAGTTGTTTGTTAATAATATTGTTGATTCATAATACTATTAGTGAATAAAAAAGAGGGGTCAGGCTATTACTGACCCCTTTTTACGTGAATATCAGCATTTGCATACGAATACTGATTCTTTATTTAATACTTAAATTGGAAATAAAAATGGCCGCCAAGACCGTCACCATCGAAAGCAAAGACTATGTCTTTAACACGCTAAAAGAAGCGCAGAAATACTACGATGCCATCGTAAAAGAGCTATACGATACCAAGTTAACCCTCACTACCGGTCAAGATTTTGATGACTTAAAGTGGATATATCTCTCTTATTGCAGTTATATCAATCATAATGTCGATCGATTGAAAGAATCTGACATCGTTGGCTTTAAAGGTATCAGCACAGTACAACTAAAAGGTGGGCAATATATCCCCACAGAATGCGGTGCAGTTATTTTTTCAGATGGTACTGAAGAAGAATTCTTTACCGATAAAGCCATCAAAGAGATAGCCAGTCAGCAAAACCCACGCTAAATTGGGCTTAGTAAGTTAATAAAATAGCTTTGAACACTTTTTTTTGCATATTTATGCATTATTTTTAAAATAGCAGTTGACAAGACTGCTGGTCTTACATAAAATACGCACACTCTTAGCGAGGGGCTATAGCTCAGTTGGTAGAGCACTTGCATGGCATGCAAGGGGTCAACGGTTCGACTCCGTTTAGCTCCACCATACTATTTATTGCAAAGCTCAGTTCACTGAAACTTTAACGTAAATACTCGCTAGTAGGACGATATCAGCACCTAGGCAATGCTTATTTATAAGCTATCTGATATTGTGAAGTACCGTTGTAACCCCTGGTTATAACACTCTATGCGTCCCCATCGTCTAGAGGCCTAGGACACCGCCCTTTCACGGCGGTAACGGGGGTTCGAATCCCCCTGGGGACGCCACTATACGGCGTCACTTATTAGCACTTTTGCTTAGCATAAGATTAGACTAATAAGCGAACAATAAAAAAGCCCAGTCATCATACGGTGACTGGGATTTTTTATGTCTGTCATTTCTGAAAAATGCTAGCAAGGCTATATATACCATTAGGAATATTGATAGAATGCAATGTAAAGGCGCTCTATAAAATGTTGAGCTGAATTTCTATCACAAGGAGGGATTGGCTATGTTTGGTATTGAAAATTATCTGGGATTTATTCTTGCTGCCATTTTATTAAATATAACACCCGGAACAGATAGCATGTATATCATTACTCGTAGTATGTCACAGGGACAGACTGCAGGATTCTACTCTGTATTCGGTATTATCTCTGGTATTTTAGTACATACTTTGCTGGCTGCGCTCGGGTTGTCCGTCCTATCAGCCAATTCACCATTTGCATTTACGCTAGTGAAATATATTGGCGCAAGCTACTTATGCTATCTAGGCTTTAAAATGCTGACTAGCAAACCAGTACCTTTACTTGCCAGTAATTTACCCATTGAAGAAAAATTAGCGTCTACTCGACCGTTAGATAGGTGGCAGATATATAAGCAAGGGGTCATAACTAATACCTTTAATCCAAAAGTCGCCTTATTCTTTTTGGCGTTCTTCCCACAGTTTATCGACTCGAGTTATGGTAATAGCATGCTGTCTTTTTTAGGTCTTGGGCTAACTTTTGCTACGACCGGTTTTATGTGGTTCTCGTGCTTGGCATTGTTGGCGTCAAAGTTCAGTGAAAATCTGCGTAAGAATCCTACTATTGAAGTAATTTTAAATAGAATAAGCGGTGTGATATTTATCGGCATGGGAGTCAAGCTGCTGACTGAGAAAGGTTGAGCAATAAAATTACCTAAGCACGATAATATTGCATAAAAGAGCCCAATCATATGATTGGGCTCTTTGTCATACTAAGTCTAATCAATTATTACGCAGCGTCTTTGCTCTCAGCTGCCAGTTGACGTAGCACATAGTGCAATACACCGCCATGACGCACATACTCGCGCTCTTTTGGCGTCTGTAGCATGACATTCACATCAAAGCTCTCAGTTGAGCCATCGGCACGTATGGCCGTAACTTTCGCGGTTTTGCTTTCGCCATTATCTAGACCTGTGATACTAAGGACTTCAGAACCATCTAGATTATAGGTCGCTGCATTTTCACCATCTTTAAAGGTCAATGGCAAGACACCCATACCGACTAGGTTTGAGCGGTGAATACGCTCAAACGAGCTGGTCAGTACCGCTTTTACACCGAGTAGAATCGTTCCCTTCGCGGCCCAGTCACGGCTAGAGCCAGAACCATATTCTGCACCGCCAAGTACCACGAGCGGACGTTTGTCTTCTTTATACTTCATCGCCGCATCATAGATAGCCATTTCTTGACCATCTTGTAACGTGGCACTATCACCGTTGAAGTAATAGGTATAACCGCCCTCTTTGCCCGCCATCATGGCGTTTTTGATACGGATATTGGCAAAAGTACCACGAGTCATGACCGCATCATTACCACGGCGTGAGCCATAACTGTTGAAGTCAGCTTCCATCACACCACGCCCTTGCAAGTACTTGCCCGCAGGAGAATCAGCATCGATATTACCAGCTGGTGAGATATGATCGGTGGTGATTGAATCACCGAACAACCCTAAGATACGCGCGCCTTCGATATCAGGGATACCTTCCGGCTCCATGGTCATGCCATCAAAGAACGGTGGGTTCTTAATGTACGTAGACTCTTCGCTCCATGGATACAGCTGGCTATCGGCTGAGCTAATGGCGTTCCATGCTGCACTACCGTCAAACACTTCGCCATAGTTTTTACGGAACATATCCGCGTCGATATTATTGGCAATTAGCTCGTTAATTTCTTCTGACGTTGGCCAGATGTCTTTTAGGAATACATCATTGCCTTCTTGGTCTTGTCCTAGCGGATGCGTGGTCAAGTCAATATCGACAGTACCTGCTAGGGCATAAGCAACAACCAATGGCGGTGACGCCAAGTAGCTGGCTTTTACATGTGAGTGAATACGACCTTCAAAGTTACGGTTACCTGATAGTACAGCAGCGGCAACCAAATCACCTTCTTCGATAGCCCCTTCAATCGCCCCTAATAACGGACCTGAGTTACCGATACAAGTGGTACAGCCATAACCAACTAGGTAGAAGCCTATTTTCTCTAGCTCATCCATCAATTTGGCTTTTTCAAGGTAATCAGTTACTACTTTTGACCCTGGAGCCAGTGAAGTTTTAACCCATGGTTTAGCCGTTAGACCTTTTGCAGCGGCTTTTTTCGCCACCAAACCTGCGCCAATCATCACTGCTGGGTTTGAGGTATTGGTACAAGAAGTAATCGCCGCGATAACGACAGAACCATCACGCAATCTATACTCTTCGTCTTCGATTTTGACCGTGCAATAAGTACTGCCTTCAGCGCAAAAAGGATTAGGTTTTGCCGCGAGCGTTTTTGCTTGCTCTTGCTTACCGCCTTCTTCATCGAAGCGAACCTTGGCTTCAACTTCTTTCTTACGGTCTTTGGTCATCGCCGTCAAGGTTTCGCCAAATTTTTCATGCATATCAGATAAATTAATACGCTGTTGTGGCAAGTTCGGACCGGCAAGTGCGGGCTGTACTGATGATAAATCCAATTCCAACTTACTTGAGTAGGTCGCTGCTGGCGTATCTGCATCATGCCATAAGCCTTGCGCCTTGGCATATTTTTCAACCAACTCTATTTGGGCTTCATCACGACCTGATAGACGTAGATAATCAATCGCCATTTGGTCAATCGGGAAAATACCGCACGTTGCACCATATTCTGGTGACATATTGGCAATCGTTGCACGGTCAGCCAGTGGCATACTATGTAAGCCTTCGCCATAAAATTCGACGAACTTACCAACCACGCCATGCGCACGCAGCATTTCAACCACACGCAATACCAAATCTGTTGCAGTAACGCCTTCGGTTAACTTACCTTTTAGCTCAAAACCAACCACTTGTGGAATGAGCATTGATGATGGCTGACCGAGCATTGCCGCTTCCGCTTCAATACCGCCCACGCCCCAACCAAGTACACCAATACCATTAATCATAGTAGTATGACTGTCAGTACCAAATACCGTATCAGGATAAGCGGTCAACTCACCGTCGACATCAGCAGCCATTACCACACGGGCCAAGTACTCTAAGTTAACCTGATGCACAATACCTGTGGCTGGTGGCACGACAACGAAGTTTTTAAAGGCATTCTTGCCCCAATGCAGAAATTCATAGCGCTCATTATTACGCTTAAACTCAATCTTTTCGTTAAGATCTATGGCATCTTCGCGGCCATAAGCATCGACTTGTACTGAGTGATCGACGACCAATTCACTTGGGATAAACGGGTTAATTTGCTCAGCTTTGCCGCCAAGCTCAACGACGGCATCACGCATCGCTGCCAAATCGACTACCGATGGCACACCAGTAAAATCTTGCAGGACAACACGGGCTGGCATAAAGGCTATTTCTTTTGACGCTTCTGCGCCTGCATCCCAATTGGCGACCGCTTCGATGTGATTTTTGCCAACAGACTGCCCGTCATCTTCATTACGCAATAAGTTTTCTAAAACGACTTTCATGCAAAATGGTAACTTTCTGATGTGCTCAAAAGTCTCGGTTAGCTTGGGCAGACTATAATAGGTATGGTCCTTGCTATCGACCGTAATGGTGTCTTTTACATTAAAAATATCACTCATGGTAGCTTCCTTATCGTTGTTATAGATCCTGAACATAAATGACTCTTGAACTAATATGACTATCAATCAATAAGCATTTATGCTGATAATTGGTGGCTAAATAATAGTGCTTAAATTTTTACTAAATGAATTTAATGGCTAACTTTAGTAGCTGTTATTAACAACTCAAATTAATGATTCATAAGAGTTGCTAAGAAAAATAGACCGCTGTATTTTTATACTAACAAAATCTTAGGTAACAAAAGACATAAGCATATCTTTAGTATTTAACAGTAACGTCCTTTTACCATAACAAATAACCCGAGCTTTGTTAACGTCTAGACGTAGGCAAATCGTGGCACAATCGTAAACGTAACAATGCTTTAGCGGTTAAGCATTAACGGTTAACTCGTAAGGTATTCCCTTATCTTTTTATTTTTGACGGCGACCACTGCGAAACACTTGGCTATCATCATAAAAGTTAGGCTTGGCATTTTCAGCCCAAAAATGCGGCACACCCAAAATAGGCAATGGAGACAGTTTGCGCGGTGTCACATCCGGTTGTGATAATAATGCCTCCATATAATCAGCTACTTTCTGATCCAAATGACTAATACGCTCAGATAGCGATAAGACAAAAAAATCTGGCGTCACATAAATAACAATACTATGGGCGCATAATGCCTTGCGCGGCTGAAGTAGCTTCTCTAATAGTGCATGACCAAAAATATAAACCGCCGCCCGAGAGTGGTTATTCGATTGCTTTGGCTTATCCCACTGCTCACGCGGTTCTACCAAACTTTTTTGCCAGTCAAAATCCACTAGTGCCTCACCAATACTAGGCTCTGCTGTCACTAAAATCGCGCCGTTCTCATCAAGTACGGTAATGGTATCGCGGACACGCCCGCGACTGGCACCAATACCTTGTTGTTCGATTTCAAGCATATGATAATAATTCAGCAGGGCTTTGGTCTTAGGAAAGGTTAGCCAAATGCTGCCGTTAAATAAATCATGCAAATTATTACGGGTCGGAATATTACCAGTCGTACCGATAAAACTCTCGTATGCTTCGCCTGCTGGCAACGCATTTTGTGAGACAAATCGTAAGGTTTGGGCTTTATTATTTAGTGCAGGTTTGGTTTTCGGTAATAGCTGACGTAATTCATCAGCCTGTTGCTGCAACGCTGTATTTAAAACCTTGGCGATAATATCAGGCGTATTCTCAATTATATCTGTCTGAGCAGGCTCATTTTTTAAGCCACTTAGCTGAGTAATGGCGTGACTTACATAATCTAACTGATTTAAGTGACACAGCCATGGCGCTTGCCAGTCAATAGTAGCAAAGCAGTCATCAAGCTGACTATCACATGCAGACGGGTTATTAATAGCAGCTTCAACAGATGCATTAACAGGCACATCGAAAGGAGCGTTGCAAATATTGTTATTAGGCTTGGCAGGTAAATCAGTGGCGGTCATATTGACTATCTCTATTAGACGGCTGGCTTGGCTATGGTATCATGGAGCGCTTTTTTACGGCTAGACGAGCCGCTCGAAATGACGTTTTCGTGCGCTACTTATTGATGAGTTTTTATGGCAAATTTTAACACCCACTTAAATGTCGCATTCATGGTCAGTGGTACGCTGAGTCTAACGGTTTATAAAGCTGGCTTGATTGAGGATTCAGGTTTTTTGATGTGTGTGGCGCTCGGTACCATCGGTGGGTTGCTGCCTGATTTAGATTCAGATAACTCGACGCCGATTAAACTTGGTTTTAATATTACCTCGTTTATTTTTGCCTTTGGTCTGGTGATGCATTGGCGTAGTGAGCTGAGTTTACTGGCGTTGATAGCCTTATGGTTAGCCGGCTACGGCTTTATGCGTTATGTGGTATTTTCGATTTTTACCAATATGACCGTGCATCGCGGTGTCATTCACTCGGTGCCCTACATGGCGATAATGGGGCTTGGAATGACCTATATCAGCTACGATATTTTAAACTTACCGTTGACGGTTAGCTGGTTTTACGGCTTATTTTTATTCGGCGGCGCCATGGTGCATTTGGCATTAGATGAATTATATAGTGTGAATTTATCCAATATGAAAATGAAGCGCTCATCGGGTACGGCGATGAAGTTCTATCAGCATAAAGATAAATGGTGGTATCTGCTACTGTACGTCATCCTTGCGCTCTTGGTATATTTTGCGCCACCATTTGATGAATTTTGGCAGCAGCTATGTGACCCCGCCCCTTGGGCAAAGCTTAAAATCGGTCTATGGCCAGAATTGATAAAAAACTGGCTAAATTAAAACTTATGAAGCTATCAAAACGAATAATAACTTGAGTAAATAATGTCAATTTCTCTACAGACCTGCCCTTGCCAAATGAACCCGTCATCGGATGACATTAGCGCGCCGCTACTTTATCAAGATTGCTGCCAGCCTTACCATGACAGTTTATTGAGCGAAGAAACTGATAAAGCTGACGGCATAAAAGCAGAAACTGCTGAACGCCTCATGCGGTCGCGTTATAGTGCGTTTGTGTTGGTCAAGCCAAACTATATCGTCAAGACTACACTACCCGCGCAGCAAGCATTACTTGATATCCATTCGATTGAGAGTTGGGCAAAGGAGACGAACTGGGCAGGATTGGAAATCGTCGCGCACACGCCAAAGCTAGGTAAACGTCATGCGCAAGTTGAATTTAAAGCTTACTTTAATGTCTCTGATAATGAAGATGATGGCTTGCAGGCGCATCATGAATTGTCTGCCTTTGTAAAAGTAACAGACAAAGCGAACAACGATGCGCGTTGGTACTTCCTCGACCCAACAGTAGAAATGACTATAACCCAAAAACAGCCGTGTATTTGCGGTTCGGGTGAGAAATTTAAGCGTTGTTGTGGGGTTTATATTTAATTAACATCTAATATTCGCTATTCCTAAACACTCGCCCCAACAGCGCGCGCTACTGCAATCCCTTCTTCAATGGTCAAAAACTTACGCTGGCTTGGACTGTCTTTATAAATGACATCCCCATCTTGGAATATCAGGCATTCATTGACTGCCAACTGTTGCCATTTTTCATTTTCAGTCAATGGCACGGTCACTAGTATCGTGACTTTATCGGTATCGGTAGTCACATCACCAAAGTTAATCGCCAAGTCATCATCAGCCAATTTTGCTTCACCAAATGGTGCTTTTCGCGTCAGATAGAACAATAAACTGCCCGCATACGCCATCTGCCAACGACCATTCGATATGAGGCAATTAAACAAACCATTGGCAGATAAATAGCGACATTGAGTCGTCAAAAAGTTAAACAGCGTTTTGTCATCCGGACGAGTTTTAAAGCTACTTTTCAGGCGATTGACCAGATAACAGAATGCCATTTCAGAATCAGTTGTACCGACTGGTTGGCAATGTGAGGCATTACCATTGTCTTGCAGGCGCTGGCAGCGTTTAATAAATTCGCTATTCATCTGTCCATTATGCGCAAATACCCACTGCTCACCCCAGACTTCACGGACAAAAGGATGGGTATTCGCCAAACAATTCTGACCTTGGGTTGCTTTACGAATATGTGCGATAACATTCATCGCTTTGATTGGATAATTATTAACCAAATCAGCAACGGGCGATAAATGGCTTGGGCGATTGTCATGGAATAAGCGTAGACCAGTCGAGGCATTGTCCGACTTTTCACTATTAGAGCTGTCACTATTAGTACATTCGCTACGCTCAAAAAATGCAATACCAAAACCATCTTCATGACTGTCTGTCATGCCGCCGCGACGACGGAAGCCTGCAAAGCTAAAACCGATATCGGTTGGCGTATTACAGTTCATACCTAAAAGTTGACACATTTATAGAGTACCGCCGTTATCATCGTCTGTTTCAGGCAAGCTTGCTGCATCCTTATCAATACTATCCAAAATGCGTTTTGCATGCACCAAATCGGTATCTTGTACCCAAAGCACGATGCCAGAATTCATACCAGGCATCGCACTCAGCGGTTGTAGAGAAACAGTAATATCATTATTACGTAGCAAATTGGCATGTAACTCACCTTGGATATTGGTATCGTAGCGTGCCAGTTTGTGCCAGTTATCAACTTGATCGGTCATGAGGTCGCCTTTATATTTTTGATACAGGAATGCTCAAAAAAATTATACTAATTGATCGAGCGTATATTCTTTAATAATAAAATCGCTGCTATTACCTAAACTATCACATGTTTGCTCAGCTTGCGTAATACTGCTAAACACACCGGCTATCGGCTTTTCGATCTTATTATTAATAGCTAACAGTACAAATACCGTATTTTGTGCTTTTTCAACATGTGACCAATGATAAGCGGCTAGACGCTTCATCAAGTCAGGGTTTTTGACCATGATGTTATCACCGGTACGACCTTCGGTACGGTTATAATGGATGACGTTGAGACGTAATAGCCAAAAAATCACCGCAGCTTTTGCGAGCATAACAGGTAGTGCATGCTTTTCATCTTCACCGAGCATGCGTTTCGACTCATAGCCTTGCAAAAAAGCCACCATTTTGCTGCGGTCAAAATTCACCGACTCGCCTTGTTCAGCCATACCCCAAGTAGTACAAAAGTCATTAATGGTAATGGCAATATCCATCACATAGTGTTCGACGCTGACTTCGGTGAAATCTAATAACCCAGTCAGACGCTCTTCACCTTTTTGGCTATTATTTAACGATAAGTTCCATAGCGTGTTATCAGCAAACATATCTAAATGACATAAGCCTTTTGGCATGCTGGCAAGCGGCAAATTCGTATAAGACTGCCAAATATCGCTCATGAGTTTGGCTTCGTCAGCTGGCATAAACTGCATTTCACGGTCGCGTACATCGCTCCATGGGTATAATGGCACGCCATATTCTTCCGCAGGCTGTAGCTGTTGTAGCGTTTCATGCAATACTGCCAAAGATGCGCCAATTTCATGGCACATCGCTTGCGTAGTCTGCTGTGGATGAGAGCCTGCCAAACATGGCACTAGCGTAATGGCTTTATTGTCATAACGTATGACATAACATTTTTCTGCGCTATCAACTAATGATAATGGCGCCGCTACCGGCAATTTACCATCTAATTGGTTTAAGATAACCGCCATTTTTTCGATGTCTTCTGGTGGACGCTCTTCAAACAAGGTAAATACATAAGAGTGTGCACCATCTACATCATCAGTCGTCTGAATAAACCAGTTAGAGTTTTTGATACCTTGGGTAATCGGAATGGCACGGGCGAACGATACGCCAAAACGTTGGCAAAAGGTAGCAAATTGGTCATCGGTTAACTGGGTATAGACGGACATGACATCTCACTTATGGCAATTAAATAAAGGTAAATAGGATAAATATAGACGGTGATGGCGACGATTACACCGCTTATAGATAAACTTTGGCAAAAAGCACATTAATCTTGCGAAAACCTGCCTGAGATGGCAGTGATTTTGCTAGACTAGCGCTTATAGAATGAATTGATTATAAGGTGAAAGACCCTATGTTAGCAAAGCGTATCATCCCTTGTTTGGACGTTGATAATGGGCGCGTGGTCAAAGGCGTACAATTTGTCGATATTAAAGATGCAGGTGACCCTGTCGAAGTGGCCAAACGCTACAATGAACAAGGCGCCGATGAGATTACTTTTTTGGACATTACTGCGACCAATGACGAGCGTGACACCACTTATCATACGGTAGAACGTATGGCGGAAACGGTATTTGTGCCATTAACTGTCGGCGGCGGTGTGCGTAAAATTGCCGATATTCGTAATTTGCTTAATGCAGGCGCGGATAAAGTAGCGATTAATTCTGCTGCGGTATTTACCCCTGAGTTCGTCGGTGAAGCCTCGCAGAAATTTGGCAATCAATGTATCGTCGTTGCTATCGATGCCAAGCGCGTTGCTGATATCGAGGTTGATGGCATTATCATGCCGCGTTGGGAAATATTTACCCACGGCGGTCGTAAGCCAACGGGCATTGATGCCGTCGCTTGGGCAAGCAAAATGGCTGAGCTTGGCGCCGGTGAATTATTGGTGACTTCTATGGATGGCGATGGCACCAAAAAAGGTTACGATTTGGCGCTCATGAAGCAAATTACCAGTCGTGTAAATGTACCGGTCATTGCTTCAGGCGGCGTCGGTAATTTACAGCATTTAGCTGAAGGCGTATTAGAAGGCGGCGTCGATGCCGTCCTTGCTGCCAGTATTTTTCACTTTGGTGAGTATACCGTTCAAGAAGCCAAAGCATATATGGCAGCGCAAGGTATACAAATGCGTTTGTAAGACGTTGGTAAAATACAAATATAGCAGAAAAAAATGTTATCATAGCGCTAACTGCTTATTATCATTTGGTTTTCGTTCATTTTACTGCCTATTTATCTGCTCACTAGCCAATTAAATAAGCGATTTGAACCTAGCAATATATTTAGATTCCTAATACTTAGATTCTTATACTTCTATTAATAGCCCATTCGGCAAAGGATTTTTTATGTCAAATTTACAACAGCAACGCAATGACGTGACCCATATTGATGGCAATTTACATCAAAACGAGGACGTGCGTATCGGTATCGTCGTCGGTCGTTTTAATGGTTTTGTCGTTGAGTCATTGGTTGATGGTGCGATTGATGCATTGCTTCGTCATGGCGTATTGGGTAGTAATATTACTGTGATTCGTGTGCCAGGTGCGTTTGAGTTGCCATTGGTTGCACAGCGCGCTGCTGAGTCTGATCGCTTTGACGCTATCGTTGCTTTGGGTGCGATTATCCGTGGTAGCACGCCGCATTTTGACTTTGTCGCAAGCGAATCTGCTAAAGGTTTAAGCAGTGTTGCCATTGACTATAATATTCCAGTAGCAAACGGCGTATTGACTACTGACAGCATCGAGCAAGCGATTGAGCGTGCTGGTACTAAAGCTGGTAATAAAGGTTCAGAAGCAGCGATGGTTGTACTAGAAATGCTTGCTGTGTTATCACAGTTAGACATTGATGATGGCAGCGAAGACGCTTAATTGCACTCACTGTTAGCCGCATTTATGAGTATAAAATTATTATTTATTGTTTGAAATGGGGCTATGGTTATAACGATAGCCCTCAGCACTTTACAATAGCATTAGCATTAATATTTTAAGTGATTATCGAACATTCATCTCCAAGACTGACTAGCAACATTTGCGAGTCGACCACTATTTAACATTTTATTTTTAAACTTATTATCTCAAAAACTAGGTATAGACCCCTTATGACTGACCAACTCAAGCGCGCTATTAGCGCTGCACAAACCGCACAAGTTAATGACCAACAAGCTGAAGCCACGCGCATCGCGAGCAGCAGTGCGGGCGATCAAACCTTTGATATGAGTGAGTCTTCTTATAAGACCAGTCACACCGCTATCCGTAAGGCACGCCGCTTTGCTATGCAAGGTCTATATGAATGGCTGGTTACTGACCGCCGTTTTGATATCGATGGCAAGCTTGGCTGGAAAGCCAATGCCCCGCACGATATTGCTGCTCGTACACGCGCGACTAATGCCATGCATACTGTACATATTGGCTACTATCATGAAATGATGCGTGATATCCCAGAGCAGATTGATGCCTTAGATGCGCTTATTAGCCAGCATCTAGATCGTGAAATCAATAAACTCGATACGGTTGAACATGCCATTCTTTTGGTTGGCGCTTATGAGCTACAAAATCGTTTAGAAATTCCGTACAAAGTGGTACTTGATGAAGCGATGAAGCTAAACAATCATTTTGGCGCAACCGATGCACATAAACTGATTAATGCCGTCTTAGATAGAATGGCAGTTGAGCTACGTGCTGCCGAAGTAGAAGCGGATAGCAAAGCCAATCTTCGCACCTCACAAAAAGCAGCAACTAAGCCTGTTACTAAAGCGGATAAAAACACAGATATCAATGCTAATAATAGTGATATCGAAGAAAAACCAACAGCATCAAATAAACCACGTATCAGTGCTAATAATGCCAGTGTTAAACGCAATAGTGTCAGTAAAGCTTTGGCAAATATTACTGATTACAAAGCCAGTAAGCAGAACGATACTCAAAATACGGTTGAAGAAATTATTATTAAGCCGACTAGCATCGAAACAGTCATCGTTGATAAAGCAGACGAGATTGCCGTTACTGCCGAAAACATTGCCAATGATCAGCCAGTAGAAGAAAACATCGCTGCTAGCAATGACAAAGTTACAGCAGAGGTCGAATTACTTGACTCGAATAGCGTTGATTTTGATACCAAAAGTGCTGAATTAAATGATGCTGATGAAAAAAGCAAAGACTAGCCATGAATGAATTTGAGCTGATTGAGCGTATATTTTCGCAAATGCAAGCCACTCAGTCATCATCTAACGCTGTCGAAAAGGGCATCGGTGATGATGCAGCAGTCATGGCACTGCCACAAGGCGCGCGCTTGGTCAGCTGTATTGACACACTCGTTCAAGGTCGTCACTTTAGTGAAGACTGGGATCAGGTTAACAAGTTAGCATTTGCCATTGGTTATAAAGCTGTGGCAGTTAACGTCTCTGATATCGCGGCTATGGGTGCCACCCCGCATAGCATTTTACTGGCATTAGCATTACCTCAGCGCCTTGCTAATAGTCAGTGGCTGACTGAGTTTGCCAAAGGTTTATTTCATGCTTGCCAGTTATTTGGTGTGACCTTGATAGGCGGCGATACGACCCATAATGATAGCTTAGTGTTAAGTGTTAGTGCCCAAGGGCTGCTTGCCGCAGATACTCCAGCTGTCTATCGCTCAGGTGCGCAAGTCGGTGATAAAATTTATGTATCAGGTACACTTGGTGATGCCGCTTATGCCTTACAGCACCCTGATAATGCTATCGGCATTGAACTTGCGCATCGACTTCATATGCCAACACCACGTATTAGCTTAGGTGCAGCACTAGCACAAATCGGTGCAACGTCAATGATAGATATCTCTGATGGTCTTTATCAAGATCTTGGTCATATCTGCGAGCAAAGCGGCATCGCTATGAGACTTAATTTGGAAGCTCTTCCTACCAGCAACCCTTTAGCTAGTATCGATGTATCTGAGCGGCTATTGTGTCAACTGGCTGGTGGCGATGATTATGAGTTGGCTTTTACCTTGCCTCCCCATATCGAGCCGTCTTCTTGTACCGACGTTAATACGCCTGTGACTTACATTGGTAATGTGATTGCATTGGCGAGTGATAGAAATACAGATAATGCGGCGCATAAACGTCCTGAACTTTATTATCAAGATCAGCCAGTGACACCCACCCATCCCTCACCGTTTATTACTTGGCCCAATCTTACGGGTTACCAACATTTTGCAGGTTAACCCATGACCGATCACGACCTAGTTAAGCCCGATATCCGTAAAGCCAATGATTGCCCTCCTCTGCCAGTCAACGCCACCATGCTTGACCGCGCAGTTTATTGGCTCGGTATCGGCTTGGGCAGTGGTTTACCTCGCCGGGCGCCCGGCACTTGGGGTACGGTTGGCGGCTTAACTGTTGCAATACCGCTGCTAAGCTTAGGTTTTATACCATTTTTAATTATTACACTTTTATCTTGTATCATTGGTATCTGGATATGTGGTCGCACCTCAGATTTGATGGGCGGTCATGATGACCCACATATCGTCTGGGATGAGTGGGCAGGTATATGGATTACCTTATTGCCGTTGTCTTATATAGGTATTGCTGACGGTAATTTTTGGCACAATATCTCGCAACCTTTTTCTGTCGCTGCTCTGATCATGATCTTTATACTTTTTCGCTTTTTTGACATCATTAAGCCACCACCCATTGGATGGGCAGATAAAAAAGTCGCTGGCGGTCTAGGTATTATGCTCGATGACATCATTGCAGGTATTATGGCAGCAGCTGTTTGGATAGTTATTTACATAATTATCACTTAATCACGCCATTACAAAGTTGTCACGACATAGCGTTTTAGTTACCTAGCAATCTGCGCTATAATTCGACCTTATATTTTGTTACATTTGTAGGCTATTATGACATCTCCTCTTTCGGTAATCATCCTCGCTGCTGGTAAAGGCACGCGTATGCAGTCGGCCAAGCCAAAAGTTCTACAGACATTGGCTGGCAAGTCATTGCTAGGTCACGTGTTAGACACTTGCCATCAATTGACGGTTGATGACACCATCATTGTCCATGGTTTTGGTGGCGAGCAAGTACAAGATCACATTGACCAGCAATATGCGCATTTGCCCATTACTTGGGTTGCCCAAACTGAGCAGTTGGGCACGGGACATGCGGTCAAAGTGACTCTATCTGAGCTACCAAAAGATGGACAAAGCCTCATTCTTTATGGTGATGTACCCTTGGTTAGCTGTCAAACTTTAGCGACACTACAGGATGCCAATACTGACGGCATGTCTATGTTGACGCTAACAGTAGATAATCCATTTGGTCTCGGTCGTATTAAACGTGATAAAGATGGCAATATTGAAGCCATTATTGAGCAAAAAGACGCCAATAGCGATGAGCAGCAGATACAAGAAATTAATAGCGGTATTTACTGCGTCGATAATGCTTTATTGCATAAATTTTTGCCCAAGCTATCAAATGACAATGCGCAGCAAGAATACTATCTGACTGATATTGTCAAAATGGCGGTTGCTGATGGCATCACTATTGCAGCGATTGAGCCTGAGCATACCTTTGAGATTGAAGGCGTGAATAACCGTCAACAACTTGCTAGCTTAGAGCGTACATGGCAAGGTAAACTTGTCGCCGACTTACAAGAAGCTGGCGTACAGTTCGCTGACCCTACTCGTGTCGATATTCGTGGCACCTTGAGCGCAGGTCAGGACGTGTTTGTCGATGTGGGTGTGGTATTTGAGGGTGATTGTGTCTTAGGTGATAATGTTTATATTGAAGCGGGCTGTGTCATTAAAAACGCCCAGATAGGCAACGCTTGTCATATAAAGCCTTATTGCGTGATTGATAGCGCTGAAGTTGGCGCAGGTGTAGATATTGGTCCTTTTGCGCATTTACGTCCTGAGACCATACTCTCTGACAACAGCAAAGTCGGTAATTTTGTCGAAATTAAAAAATCAACAATTGGTGATGGTAGCAAGGTTAATCATCTAAGCTATATTGGTGATGCCACTATTGGTACTGGTGTCAATGTTGGCGCTGGTGTGATTACTTGCAATTATGATGGTGTGAATAAATCACAAACCATCATTGACGATAATGCCTTTATTGGCTCTAACTCAAGTCTAGTGGCGCCAGTGAAAATTGGTGATACCGCTACTGTGGCAGCTGGTTCAGTGATTACTAAAAACGTTGATGCTCATGCACTAGCCTTTGGTCGTGCTCGTCAAACACAGAAAAATGACTTTAAGCGTCCGACTAAAAAATAATGGCAGCGTTGACAGTTAGTTAAATAAAAATGGCTCTTAGCAATCTCAAGCAGTACGACAATGATTTGTGGTGCTGCTTATTTATATTTATAGATTAACCAGACATCGTCATACATAGAAATACTAATAATTAAATTTAAGGAATAGTTATGTGCGGAATAGTTGGAGCAGTGGCTGAGCGTAATATCGCCAATATCTTACTTGAGGGACTTAAGCGCCTAGAATATAGAGGCTATGATTCTGCTGGTCTGACTGTCATTCGTGATGGCGAGCTCCACCGTGAGCGCCAAGTGGGTAAAGTTCAGGCCTTAGTCGATGCCGTCGCAGTCAACCCAGAGTTTTTCGATGGTCATATTGGTATTGCGCATACACGCTGGGCAACGCATGGCGAACCGGCTCAGCGTAACGCCCATCCGCATGTTTCAGGCAAGATTGCTGTGGTACATAATGGTATCGTTGAAAACTACGCCGAGCTAAAAGAAGAATTAATTGCCAAAGGGTACGAGTTTACCTCGCAAACCGATACCGAAGTCGTCGCGCATCTCATTAACGATATCTATAAAGCAACGCCTGACTTATTAGAAGCCGTTCGCACTGTCACTCCTTTATTACATGGCGCATTTGCCCTTGGCGTTATCCATATTGATTGCCCAGAAGAGCTTATTACAGTACGTTTAGGCTCTCCTTTAGTGATTGGCGTCGGTATTGGCGAAAACTTTATCGCCTCCGATCAATTGGCACTTTTACCAGTGACCAATCGTTTTATGTATCTAGAGGAAGGCGATATTGCCCGATTAACGCGTAACAGTATTCAGGTTTACGCTGATGGTGTCGAGGTCACACGCCAAATCCATGAAATTGACGCAGCACAACACAATGCGGACAAAGGCGAATTTAAGCATTATATGCTCAAAGAAATCTACGAGCAGCCAGATGCCGTCGCTCGCACTCTCGAGATGGCATTAGATAATGATGAGCCAACTAAACTGCGTGATGATTTTCTGCAACGTCATGAAACGCAATTAAAAGGCATTAAGCACGTACAAGTGATCGCTTGTGGTACTAGCTATCATTCAGGTCTGGTCGCAAAATACTGGTTTGAGAGTCTTATTCGTGTGCCTTGCTCAGTTGAAGTTGCCAGTGAGTTCCGTTATCGCAATCCAGTCGTCATTGATAACTCCTTAGTGATTTGTATTTCTCAGTCGGGCGAGACTGCTGATACTTTATCTGCACTACGTGATATTCAAAAACAGGCTCCTATTGGACTGGTTAGTCTAGCATTATGCAATGTACCAACCTCATCATTGGTACGTGAAACGGATATCTTCTTACCAACGCTTGCCGGTCCCGAGATTGGCGTGGCATCTACCAAAGCCTTTACCACTCAGCTTGCGGCATTGATGTTATTGTTATTAAAGGTAGGTGTGACCCAACAGCGCATGACTGATGAAAATTTGAGCACGCTGCTTGGTCAACTGCAACAACTACCGGGTCAGCTCCATGCCAGCTTACACCTCGACGCGCCTATCAAGATCATGAGTGAGCATTTTGAATATAAGAAAAGCTGCTTATTCCTAGGTCGTGGTTTACAGTTCCCAATTGCTCTAGAAGGCGCATTAAAGTTAAAGGAAATCTCTTATATCCACGCTGAAGGCTATGCAGCAGGCGAGCTGAAGCACGGACCATTGGCATTAGTTGATAAAGATATGCCTATCGTGGTGCTAGCACCTAAAGACAGTATGTTTGATAAGCTAAAAGCCAATATGCAAGAAGTTCATGCCCGTCATGGTGAACTGTTTGTCTTTGCGAGCGAATCCAGTCAAATGGTCGCAGCAGATAGATTGCACGTGGTGTATGTGCCAGATGTTTGCGAAACGCTTGCGCCGATTGTTTATAGCGTGCCAGTACAATTGCTGTCATATCATGTGGCGGTGATGCGTGGTACTGATGTCGATCAGCCACGTAACTTAGCCAAGAGTGTTACTGTCGAATAATGTTTACTAACTTAGCAATATTTATTGTCAGCGAGTAATAAAGTATCATATTAGACAATTCATTCTATTGACTCAACTATTAGCCCTTGCTGTTGTTTAATACCACAGCAAGGGTTTTTTATGCGCTCAAAAAAAAGCAAAAATGGCTTAAAGAAAGTAGCATGACAGTACAAAAAAATAGCGATACCTCATCATTTATCATTTGAGGTATCACTACTATAACTATGCTTCGTTACCTTTAAAGACTTTTAGTCTCTTTCTAATACCACTCTATAGCGAGCGTTACCACTCTCTAGGCGCTCAAATGCTTCATTGATCTCAGACATTTTGTACGTTTCAGTCACTGGCTGAATATTATGTCGAGCGGCAAAATCTAACATTTTTCGCAGGATTGACGGTGATCCAACTGGTGAGCCTGACAGACTGTTCTGAGCCATAATCATTGGTGCAGCTGATATCTCTAATGGAGCTTCTAACAGTCCGACAAAGTGTAGCTTACCTTTTGGTCTCAAGGTCTTGATCACGACATCCCAGTTCATATCGACATTCACTGTTGATATGATTAAATCAAAAGAACCAGCGGCTTTTTCAATTTCACTATCCTCTCTTGAGTTTAATGAGTGATGAGCGCCCATCTCTTTTGCTTCTTCCATTTTCGATTCACTGGTAAATGCCGTCACTTCACAGCCCCACGCATTGGCAAATTGAAGCGCTAGATGACCTAAACCACCAATACCGATAACAGCTACTCTTGAGGTTGGCGTGATGTCGTACTGCATAAGCGGATTAAACACCGTAACGCCGCCACATAGCAACGGTCCTACAGCGTTAAAATCAAGCCCTTCAGGTATCTTGATAACGCTAGTATCTTTTGCGCGTACTTTATCTGCAAAACCACCATGGTTACCAATGATAGTACCTTCTTGCTCAGGGCATAGATTGTGGTCCCCACCGATACATAGATCACAAACGTTGCAATATCCTTTATGCCAGCCAAGCCCGACTTTATCGCCAAGCTCTAGGTGCTTGACGTGCTTACCCTTTGCGAGGACTTTTCCTGCGACTTCATGCCCACCTACAAACGGATATTGGGTCATTCCCCATTCGTTTTGCCACATCGATAGATCGCTATGGCAGATACCGCAGCTATGTACTTCGATTTCTACTTCATGATCCCCTAATGTGCCAGGATCATATTGATAAGGCACAAACTCACCACCTTTTTCTTTTGCTGCATAGGCATTAATCATAGTTATTCCTTGTTTTCTAATATGTATAGAAACTGGTTTATAGTTCTAGGAATGTTAAAGACACGGATAGCATCCAAATATCGATATAAACCGTTTCTTTGATAAATTTAACTGAATCGACTATAACAAAGACTTGCTCAACTAAACCACTAAACTTACCAGTTTCAGACTAACGTCATACAAAGAACCATAATTAAAGCCCATTACCTTGATAACCTGTCTCCCAATAACACACATTACGACTCTTTGACCTCATAATAGCTTGAATTAATCTAATAGCTAACATCTTACCCATAAAAAACTCAAACTATACCTGAATATAGTTTGAGCTTTTTGTAGCGCTTACTAACAGTAATACCGTTAGAACTGCTACTTTTCCTCAGTCACTATATCTGGCTTACCATTTGGAGCAAGCCACTTAGCAAACCATCCTGATAGGTCATCCATCAGCGTATAGACAACTGGAATAACAACGAGGCTTAATAAGGTTGAGGTGACTAAACCTCCCAATACTGCTGCTGCCATCGGTCGACGGAAGGTCGGATCGGCATCACCCCAACCAAATACCAACGGCAACATACCAGCGCCCATCGCAATGGTAGTCATAATAATCGGACGCGCACGCTTACGACAAGCATCGATAATTGCCTCAAAACGTGCTAGACCGCGCCGCTGAGCAATCAGTGCATAATCGACCAAAAGAATAGAGTTTTTGGTCGCAATGCCCATCAACATAATAAAACCAATCATCGAGGGCATCGACAGGCTGCTATTGGTAATTACCAAGCCGACAAAGGCACCACCGATAGACAAGGGCAATGCCATGAGAATCGTAAATGGCTGCAAGATGCGTCCAAATAATAATATAAGTACGCCCAAAATACAGACCACGCCGACCGACATCGCAATCACAAAGCCGCTAAATAACTCGGCCATATTTTCTGCTTGTCCTTGATCAATAATAGTAATAGAGGCTGGCAGCTGTTGCATACTAGGTATGCTCTTGACCGCTTGTACCAAATCACCAAGCTCACCATTGGCAGGCTGAACAGTAATACTAATCGCCCGCTCACGATCAAGGCGACTGATTTGCGCAGGTCCAGTACCAAAGTCGAGCGTCGCAACTTCGCCAACACGCACGCCTTGTCCTGCTGGTAGCGCACTTGGTACATATAAGCCTTCGAGTTGGCTGACGTTTTGCTTAGCGATATCTGGCAAGCGCACGACAATTGGTATCTGCCGCGTATCTAAATTCAGCTTGGACAAACGTTGCTCATAGTCACCAACGGTCGCCACACGTAAGGTCGTGGCGATGTCTTGCGTCGTCACCCCTTTATCCGCCATTGCTAGCCTATTTGGCGTGACGGTCAACTCTTGGCGTGGCAGGCTGCGATCACTCGTGACAGCACCAGCACTTGGTAGCTCACGGATCTCTGACATCATCTGCTGTACGGTTTGCTCAAGCAGTTGCGGGTCGGTGCTGGTCAAAGAAAAATTATAACCTGTCTCACCACCACTCGATAACCCGACCGTAAAGCGCGCACCGGGTACTTCTGCCAATATAGTACTCATCTTACGCTCAATCTCTTGCTTAGAGCCGCGCTCTGCTCTTGGCGCAAGTACAATATCTAGACCTGCTATATTTTCTGCCTTGCCACCGCTAGAGTTTGAGTCCATTGTCGCCTGCGCCTCACCTACCGACGTAAAGATATTGGTCACTTCAGGCATGGCCAAGATACGCTCACTTGCCAGCGCGGCAACTCGTTCCGTGTCCGCTAACGCCACATCGGGTGTCAGCTCAATGGCCACCCGTGTTTGGTCAATATCATTATCAGGTATAAAAGAGGTGGGTAATAATTTTACCAAAGCCAATGAAGCCACAAACAATACTAAGGTAGCACCCATCGTCATCCAGCGATGATCTAGCGTCCATGAGACCACTTTAAGATACCAATCCATCAGCGCGCTCTGCTTTTCAACGTGCTTCTTTTCTGGTTTCAATATATATGCTGCCATCATCGGTGTGATAAGGCGCGCAACCATTAACGAGGCAAATATTGATAATGCCGCCGTCCAGCCAAACTGCCGGAAAAACTGCCCGACAATTCCGCCCATAAACGCAGTCGGTAAAAATACGGCAATCAGAGTAAAGGTAGTGGCGACCACCGCCAAGCCAATCTCGTCCGCTGCTTCCATTGCCGCTTCATAAGGCGTCTTACCCATACGTAAGTGACGAATAATATTTTCCACTTCTACAATGGCATCGTCGACCAGTACACCAATGACCAGCGACAATGCCAATAAGGAGATAATGTTAAGACTAAAACCAAACAGATACATACCCAAAAAAGTAGGTATGACGGACAATGGCAATGCCACAGCAGCCACAAAAGTCGCGCGGATATTGCGCAAAAATAAGAACACCACGACTACGGCAAGCAAACCACCTTCTATCAGCATTCGTAATGACGCTTGATAATCTTCAGCGACTGGCGTTGCTCGATCATAAACCTTTTCAATACTAATATTGCCTACATCTGCTGACAGCTTGGCAAGCTCAGCGTCAACCAGCTCCATGACTTCTACTTCACTGGCACCACGCGAGCGCGTAATATTGAATGCAACCACCGTTTGCCCATCGAGCTTGGCAATAGAGCTGGGATCAGCCGCGCCATCCGTAATTTGCGCCATACGCCCAAGCGCTTGAGTACCACCCGTAGGCACTGCAACTTGTAAGTGATTTAAATCGCTTGCGCGCTCAACAGCACCAAGTACACGAATGGTCTGCGTGGTTTTGCCGACTTCGGCTTCACCGCCTGAGCTGTCCTGCTGAATACCGGTGATTTGATTGGATAATTGTATGATAGAAAGCTTTAGACCACTCAAGGTAATAGGGTCAGCGGCAACCGTAATTTCACGCTGCAAACCGCCGATACGGCTGACAGTACTGACACCGGGTATATCAGATAAACGCTTAGTGACGGTATCATCGACGAACCAAGACAAGTCTTCTACATTCATGTTTTCAGCAGCGACAGAGTACGTGACGACTGGGAATCCTGATGTTGAGACTTTGGTAACGATAGGGTCATTGGCAGCGGCAGGCAAATCGCCACGTACCTCACCGACTGCCGAGCGCACATCATCAACCGCTTCTTGGATGTCTTTTTCTAAGACGAACTCAGCGACCATAGTAGCGGCGCCCGTCTGTAGCGTGGTACGAATGTGCTTGACGCCTTCAATACTGGTGAGCTTATTTTCCACCTTTTTTGCAATATCGTTTTCGAGCTGCGATGGCGCAGCGCCCGGCAAGGTCACCGTGACCACCACCGCTGGTAGGTCTATATCGGGAAACTGCTGCACCTTCATTTGCATAAAGCCATAGATACCGCCTAAAGTCAGCAGTACAAACAGCAAGATAGCCACTAATGGATTTTTAATCGAGTAGGCGGAAACATTTAAACTCATGAGCGCGCCTGCGTGTCTGTGCTAGTAGCCTGCTTACCAGTTTGACTCAGACCATCAACGACACGTACCAAGTCACCATTATTTAAAAAGCTTCCCCCTTGCTTTACAAGCCGGCTCTCTGCAGGCAAGGGTTCTGTGAGCGTAACATTATCGCCAAATCGCTCACCCAATGTCACGCGCTGTTGTTTGATACGGCCAATGTTATGACCGTTTTTACCGTCTTTAGTACTGATATTGGTCACTAGCATCACATAGTCATAGCCGTCATTGCTGACAATGGCGCTATTAGGAACCGTTTGAGCGCTGCTACTACCCAATAAAAACTCGCCCGTTTGATACATGCCTGCTCGTACTTTTGCGTTAGCAACGAGGCTAGCATAAATGGTAATTTGCCTATTATTATCAGCAGTTGGTGCAATGCGACTGACCTGCCCCATGACAGAATCGCCGCCCGGTAGGCTAACTTGCACTGGTGTGCCAACATTAACCTCACCAATCAGCTTAGGATCGATATCCGCACGCCATTCCAAAATGCCACCTTTGATAATAGTAAATAGTGGGTCTCCACCAGCAACCATACCAACTTCAGCCATTTTTTCACTAATAATACCGCTAACCGGTGCAACCACATTGGCATTATTGACACTCAAGCGCTGCGTACTCAGTCGAGCTTTAGATGCTTGTAGTGACGCCTGCGCTTGCAGTTTGGAAGTCCGATAGCGATCCGCTTCTTGTTTGCTAATGGCATCAATATCAATAAGTGGCAGGACGCGGGCGGCATCGGCAGTGGCATTGGCAAGCGTCGCTTCTGCTTCGGCAACATCTGCTTCTGCTTGCAAGACTTGCTGCTCCATCGCGTCGGTATCAAATACAGCCAGTATTTGACCAGCTTTAACACGCTGACCTTCTTCGACCAAGATCCGTTCAATCGCTACGCCGTTTACTTTGGCACTGACATTAGCGACATCTTTAGCATTGATGGTTCCGTCAGCACTGAGCGTATTACCAATATTATCTTGGCTTGGTAGCACTGTTTCGACCGATAATACAGCTTGCTCAATGCTAGCATCTTTTAGGTTAGCGCTATCGTTTTGCACATTGTTAGCAACGGGCGACTCATTGCTCGCTTCCTCATCATTGCCCCAGTACTTACCAACCAATACCCCAATAACGAGCACAATGGCCAATACTGGTAATAACCATAAAGGAAATTTTGATAATGGCTTATCTGATAAAGGCTTAGACGCTCGCGCATCAGATTGGCGGTATGGGGGTAGCTCAGATTCAACTGGCAGCTTGTTGTCTTCAACATCGCTCATGATAACTCTCTGTCAATACAGGCAATAATAAGGATATATAATATGAGGAAAATAATAGGTGAAAATAGGCTAGCATTACGTTAAACGAGCATCTTTATATGGTCAAAATGCTGTTTATGACTACAATAGTCTGTAAATTTATTGAGGATAGCATATATTAAGTTGTCATCTGATTTATATATATAGTGTCTGAGCTTCGTAAGTTCCATACTGACTCAATATCGGCAGATGTAAAAACGCTCCAAGCGAACATATTAAAAGTGATAAGCAATACATACTGCTTATTAATGAATTTGACAGGATAGAGATTCTTTTTGTAGATCGTAAGACAAAACGCACATTCCTAAGAATGTGCGCTATGTTTATCCTACTATTCTGTAGTTACTATAAATCTTCTATTAGAAACGATAGCCGACGCCAAGGAAAGTAATATAAGGATCGATATCGAGGTGAGCTTTCGATCGAATCAACTCTTCATTCTTATCATTTTTAACGGTGATGGTCGTATCGCTGTCCAGTTTTGCATAAGACAATGACCCGACTCCAAACCATCTATCATTGAAATCATAAGTAGCGCCAACAGTGACGATAGGTGCAAAAGCGCTTTCTGCCTCCACATCCACGTTCATCTCTCGATTGGATGGCACATTTTCTAGCGCAGCACCCGATTTGCCATCTTTGATATTCTGAATTTGATGTCCAGCTGCCTCTAAATCTTTACGAATACCCTCATTTAGCTCAATACCGTTAAAATAGGCATACATGACCCCAGCACCGACATAAGGGCGAAACTTATTGACCCCAGATTTGCCAAACTGATATTGCACCCCCGCTGCCGGTAGCCATGCGCGAGCCCTAGATGCCACGCCATCACCTTGTTCTAAATCGGTTATAAGCTGTTCTTTTTTAATTTTAAATTTTGGTAGTGCATATTCTCCTATTCCACCAGCTGTAACCTCACCAGATATAGGTGCATACACTTTCCCTTTACCCATAATATCTACTTTAGGAGGAAATCCGGCTTTGACTTCAATCGACCAGTTATCATTTAGATAATAGTTAAATAGCGAACCAAAAGTATCAACATCAGCAGACTCAAGACCCGTACCTGGACTGCTAAAATTCTCTAAACCGCCAAGCTTAACTTGACCTGATACATCACCTAGGGTAGTTCTAGACAAATCAGTTTCTTCACCTCTAAAGCTTACTACCCCTATAGCAGTTAGGCCTGTATTTACTTTAACTTTAGTGAGCTCACTTTGATCAGGATCAATAACCTCTCTGACAGTTTTTATTTTAACACTGCCGTTTTTAGCGACAGTACCATCTTTAATGGCTGTCGTATTTTCTAGAGGATTGGCCGTGCCTTGCGGAGAGGCATGCAACCAGCCAGCAGAGACCGAAAAGCGTTTGAAGCTACCATCGGTTTTAAAATAATCGAATGCAGCAAAAGCAGACTGGCTAAATAATAATGGTGTGGCGATAGCACAAACGAAGGTTAACGTCTTTTTCATGAAACATCCTTGTTAATAAATTCAGGTCGTTAATAAAAAGCATGAATGGCACAGTAGTCATCAGACAAAGCAGATAGATTGCCACTATGAAGTTAATCAAGTTCTCATCCTAACGTCCTGTTAGAATCGATAAAACGACTAGAAATACGCATATTTTAACCATATATCATTATGTAAAACGCGATATCCTAGCAAACGCATGGAAGACACTGTGCCAATCCATTATCGTAAACTGCCACACAAATAATCATAGTTCAATAATAACTCATGAACACATAAGTCAATATTAGTTCATTAAAATCAGAATACAGTGTTAATTATTGGTTGATAAATGATTTATAAAACCATAAAAAAGCCATTATTTTAAGAAAATAATGGCTTTTTTTATGGTAATCAGTAATAGAAAACAGGTTGAGTTAACTATCATTAAGCATTGGTATAACGACTTGCCTCTGGCATCCAACGATGAATCAGTTGGCTGACATCGGCTTTGCGTGCAGGATCTGCAATCAGATGCTTTGCCAAACGCTGGGCAATAGCAAATAACTGCTCATCCCGAATAAGGTCCGCCAAATAATAGCCGACATTACCTGTTTGACGCTTTCCTAATAACTCGCCCGGACCACGCAGCTCTAAATCTTTTTGCGCAATGACAAAACCATCAGTACTATCACGCAATACATTTAGACGTTCAGTACCTGTCTCCGACAACGGCTTCTGATACAACAGCACGCAATAGCTTTTTGTTGAACCACGCCCGACTCGCCCGCGTAATTGGTGCAATTGCGATAGACCCAATCGCTCTGCATTTTCAATGACCATCAGAGAAGCATTGGGCACATCAACACCCACTTCGATAACTGTGGTAGCTATTAACAAATCAAGTTGTCCTGCCTTAAACGCTTGCATAATGGCTTGTTTATCAGCGCCTTTCATTTTGCCATGCACCAAGCCAATACGAATATCCAAACGCTCGCTCAAATCTTCATAAGTCGCCTCAGCAGCTTGCGCATCGAGTACACTCGACTCTTCAACCAGTGAGCACACCCAATATGCCTGCCTGCCAGCTTCACAATTAACTGCAATACGTTCAATCACCTCATCACGGCGGTTGCGGTCAATTGTTACGGTAGTAATTGGTGTACGCCCTGGTGGTAGCTCATCGATAATAGAAGTGTCCATATCGCCATAAACACTCATTGCTAGCGTCCGCGGAATGGGCGTTGCAGTCATAATCAGCTGATGCGGTGTGCTACCAGCCACGCCTTTATTGGTCAACGCCATACGCTGCTCAACACCAAAGCGATGCTGTTCATCGATAATAACCAAACCCAATTTGGCAAATTGTACCTGCTCCTGAAAAAGCGCATGAGTACCAACGACTACTTGTACGGTATTCTCGCTCACCGCTTCTAACGCTTCGCGGCGCTGCTTAGCGGTTTGTTTACCAGCCAACCAACCGACACCAATACCTAACGGCTCAAACCAGTTTTTGAAATTAACCAAATGCTGTTCCGCTAAAATCTCCGTCGGTGCCATCACCGCCACCTGCCAACCACTATCTAATGCATAACCCGCCGCGCCTGCCGCGACTAAGGTTTTACCAGCGCCAACATCGCCTTGTACCAATCTGAGCATTGGTATTGAAGTCGCCATATCAGCGGTAATATTTCTCATAACTCTTTTCTGCGCACCCGTTAAATCAAATGGTAACGCACCAAATAATTTATCTGCCAATGGACTTTGGATAGCACATTTTGGCGCTTTATACTGATGCAATTGCTGACGGCGATATAATAAGCTGAGCTGATGTGCAGTCAACTCTTCAATAATGAGGCGTTGACAAGCAGCATGAGTACGAGCGCTTAATTGGGTTAATAATTTGTATTGTTGACCAGCATCAGTATAAGTAGGCGGCGTATGCAGCAATACCAACGCCTCAAATATGGTTAAATTATAGACATTATTGTTAGCCATATTTATAGCATCGGAACTGGTATTATTTTGACTATGATAAAAAGAGGGCTTCGTTCTATTGACGCTACTATTACTGCTATCACTACTACTAAAACCGTTGTCAGGCACACTACGCGCGAGGGTAGAAAAGATATCTTCTGGATAATCTGGCTCGGTTATCGGTATTTTAGCTGGTTCAAAAGGCACTAATGGCAAATCCGCAACGACTGAAAAATCCTCAGGCGTAAATAAAGTCATCGGCAAGCCCTGACTACGAACCGTTTGCAGTGCAAGCTTAATTAATGTACGCAGCTTATTTTGATGTAAACCTTTAACGCTTGGATAAACAGGCTGTAAACCCGTATTTACTACCGTCTCGTTACTGCTGATAATTTGATATTCAGGATGATGTATCTGCTTACCGTAGCGGCTCACTTTGACTTCACCGAATAATTGCAGATGGGTACCTAGACACATAGTTTGAGCAAGTCCACGATATACCTTAAAAAAGCGTAGAGATATCGTACCCGTGTCATCATCTACAATCACCGTCATGCCGCTGCGATTGGTATCGACATGCACGACGCGACCAGTAATCATGGCGGCTTGTCCATGAGCCACATCGCCTATTGACACCAAGCGACTACGATCTTCATAGTCGCGCGGCAGATGTAGTAGCAAATCAAAGATACGGGCAATGCCCAATTGCGTCAATTGCTCGGCCACTTTTGGTCCAACACCTGCCAGCGCCGTCACCGGCATATCAAGTGCCAAAACATCTAGTAAATGAGGTGTAGCAGGGTTAACCGATGTGGGCATCAAAAATCCTAACGATGTTAATATAAATTTTATAGGGTCAAGTGTCTTGTTCAAGAATTCATGCTAGCTTATAAGCTGTCTTATCATGTGATAATGATCAATATTGTGTAACGTGCCTAGCTATACCGCTAAATTATTATGCTAACTAATACCTTATGCTAAGCTATTTCGCCATACAACGTCTAGCTGATTTCTGCGTAACCTATTGATGAATACCCTACTACACCGCTATTTATTCCTCTATGATAATTTTTGATAAGGTTTTTTATGTCCTCTCATTCTATCTGCCACCCTTATTATCATTTTTTATTGACGCTTCGTCTGAGCCTCTTCGCTATATTCGCTATATTGATGAGTGCTTGCAATAGTTTGACGCCAGTCGCGCCAGCAGATACGTCAGTACCGAACAAACCTACGGTAGCTTTAGTATTAGGTGGTGGCGGTGCAAAAGGTTTCGCTCATGTAGGCGTGATTAAAGCATTAGAAGAGAACGGTATTAAACCGACACTGGTAGTAGGCACCAGTGTCGGGAGCTTAGTTGGTAGCTTATATGCCAGTGGTTATAATGCAAAGCAGCTTGAACACTTGGCACTGACCACCACTGATAGTGAATTGACAGACTTTACCTTATCTAACCAAGGTCTTATCGAAGGTATTAAGCTCAAAAACTTTATTAATGCAAAAGTACGAAAACAGGTTATAGAAGATTTTCCCATCTCCTTTGCCGCGGTTGCTGCTGAAAAAAATACGCTGAAAAAGACCGTCTTTACCACGGGTGATGTTGGGCTTGCGGTACAAGCATCCTGTAGTGTGCCTAATATCTTTATTGCACCGCGCATCCCTGAAAAAGTCGGCAAAAAATATATTGATGGTGGCGTGGTCAGCTTAGTGCCTGTGGATAGCGCCCGTGATTTGGGTGCCGATATTATCATCGCCATTGATGTGACTGCTGCTAACGCTAATACATCGACTGTCAATCAAAAACCGAACCTCAATTCATTAACCAGCTTTTGGGGCTTTCTTGAAAACAGTTTAATCGCCAATGCAGCCTATAACGCGAAAGCATCTCCGATTAATCATAGCGCTGCATCAATGCGTCATGAGCGTGAGCGTG
Source organism: Psychrobacter sp. LFX-11D (assembly GCF_904846475.1). Lineage (NCBI taxonomy): Bacteria > Pseudomonadati > Pseudomonadota > Gammaproteobacteria > Moraxellales > Moraxellaceae > Psychrobacter > Psychrobacter sp. LFX-11D. The sequence continues at coordinate 12,436 of NZ_CAJHAV010000008.1, read as the reverse complement.
CTGATATTGTGATTATGCCAAATGTTGGTCATATCAGCACGCTAGATACCAGCCAGCGTAGCGCTTTGATTGCTGCTGGCTCGCAAGCTACTACCGCCCAAATTTATGCCATTAAGCAACTTATTAACGAAAAATCCAAGAGTAAATATGCCACTCTTTAATTTATAGTGGAAAAGGATATATAAAAAATCCTGCTAACTACAGATATCAAAGATTGATGATAAAAAAAGCACCACAGTGATTGCTGCGGTGCTTTTTTGTTGAAGCAGATATCAAAGCATAAACTTATTTGACACGTGCCCGGTATTTCACTGCGACTGTATCATTAAGACCTACGCCTTCTAGATCCCAGCGTACGGCTTTATAGAATTTTAACGGAATTTCTTGCAACTGATTATCAACTTTTCCACGTAGCGGCATACGGGCAAAGGTATTGCCATCTGCACTACCATAAGGAAAATCAGGAGAAACAGCACGCAGCAATTCTACTTGTTCAGGAATACTCATCGTCACGGTCATTTTACGAACACGATCGGCATTGGTATTGGTAAAATAGCCTTGATACTCTAAAACATTACCTGACTGCAAACGCGTATTTGCATCCACAGGAACCAGTATTTCTTTACCATTGGCATCAACACTAATCAATGACGCTGTAATTCTACTGTTAACTGCTTGCGCATTTGACTGACTGTTTTGATTAAAGTTTGACTGAACCGCTACTGAATTATTAACGGCTTGTTCTGGTGTGGGCAACATCGCTGATGCTTGCGTGACAGCCATAACGCCAACGAGCGTACCAGCGACAACATGAAACAAACGGTGTCCAGTCCATGCACTGAATGGGTTCGCAAAATGGTTACTTTTCTTCATGACATTCATTATCCCTAGTTGATGTATCGGTAAAACAAAGCTGGTAAAAAAGGAGATGGTAAAAATTAGTAGTTTTAAAAATATAGGAGAATAAGCAATTTACCATCATATATGGTCATACTCAGTCATGTTAACTTTTAAACATTATTATTTTTATCAATTATCTGCGTAAGCCATCGGTAAAGCAATAGCGCTTAGCATAACAAAAAGCATTTATACGAACATTAACCCTGTGTTGATGTTGTGTATATCGTTAATCTGCTGTGAAGACTCTTTAACGCTACTGAAATAAAAGATAGCTCATAACGACGTTTTTTGCTATGGTAAATCTTTAGCGATCCTTTAGCGACAGGCATTCTCTGTCACGCCCTTTTTCTTATTCTAACGACTATTGCTCCCATTATGACTACTAGCGCCATGCCCCAGATTAACCCTGAATACGTCCATTGGTTCCGTAATTCTGCCCCCTATATCAATACCCATCGCGGCAAAACGTTCGTGATTATGTTTGGTGGTGAGGCGGTCAATCATCCAAATTTCAGCACACTGATTCATGACTTTGCTTTATTGCATAGCTTGGGTATCAAGCTGGTATTGGTGCATGGGGCGCGACCGCAAATCGAGAAAAACCTCAAAGATGCTGATATTGAATCGCCACTGCATCAAGATATTCGTGTGACACCTCGCGTCGCGATGCCTTCTATATTACAAGCGGTTGGTGCTATTCGCTTGCAGATTGAAGCACAGCTATCGATGGGGCTTGCCAACTCACCTATGTACGGCTCACGTATTGATGCAGTGTCGGGCAATTTTGTCACTGCGCGTCCTTATGGTATTCGCGATGGCGTTGATTACCAGATGACAGGCGAAGTACGCTCTATCGATGTTGAAGCCATCAAAAATAATCTACTACACGATCATATTGTAATTTTAGGCTCTATGGGCTATTCGGCAACTGGCGAAGTTTTCAACTTGCTCGCGGAAGATGTTGCTCTTAGTGCCGCCGTGGCGCTTGGTGCTGATAAGCTGATTTTCCTAGGCGAAGAAGCAGGTATCAATCACAATGATCGTTTGTTACGTGAGATGATTCCAAATGAGGTCGATCGCTTCTTACGTGACCGTGATCTAAACTGTGAGATTAATTACTTTTTGAGCTGTGCCAGCAATGCCTGTCGCCAAGGGGTTCATCGCACCCATATTATCTCTTATGCCAAAAACGGCGCACTACTTGAAGAGCTATTTACCCGTGATGGTTCTGGCACCTTAATTAGTCACGACCCTTACGAAGAGATTCGCCGCGCTGATGTCGATGACGTGGTAGGGCTGATAGAGCTATTATCGCCGTTAGAAGAGCAAGGTATCTTGGTCAGTCGCTCACGCGAACGCTTGGAGCAAGAGATTGATAATTATAGCGTCATCGAACGTGACGGCATGATTTTAGGTTGTGCAGCGCTTTATCCACTCGATACGGATTCAGCAGAAGTTGCCTGCGTCGCGGTACATCCAGAATATCGCAGCGGTAGCCGCGGCGCTGATTTACTGGCATTTTTGGAGCAACAAGCACGCAGCCATGGTCTACACAAGTTATTTGTATTGACCACTCGTACAGCACATTGGTTCGTTGAACAGGGGTTTGCTGAAGTTGAGGCAAGCGCCTTACCTGAAGTACGCCGCGAGAAGTATAATAACGGTCGCAATTCTAAAGTTTTCCAAAAGAACCTTTGAATAATGGCTCATTAACGTCGAAAGCTTAAGTGCTATTTCTTACGCAAAAAGAAGCCCTCTTACATTAAGAGGGCTTCTTTTTGCGTCTATTGTATCAATACTAAATTAGCATTAATTACTACTAATTACTTTACCTTTAATAGCTCAACGGTAAAGATTAGCGTGCTATTAGGCTCGATACCTGCGTTACCCGCTTCACCATAAGCGATATCAGAGGGGATATAAAACTCGTATTTACCGCCCTCTTTCATCAACTGTAGACCTTCAGTCCAACCAGCGATTACTTGATTTAGTGGGAATTCAATTGGTTCACCGCGCTCGTATGAGCTATCGAATACAGTACCGTCAATCAATTTACCTTCGTAGTTTACTTCAACCACGTCTGTAGCTTTTGGCGACTTGCCAGTACCTGCGGTCACTACTTTATATTGCAGACCTGAAGCAGTGGTTTTCACGCCAGCTTTTTTGCCATTCTCTACTAAGAATGCGGCGCCCTTAGTTTTGTTTGCACCCGCTTTAGATTCCATATCTTTCACAAACTTCGCTTCCTGTTCTTTTTGATAGGTCATTAACACTTCTTGCATTTGCTCTTCTGTCAATGCCGCTTTTTTGCCTTCATAGCCATCACGGAAACCTTTTTCAAACGTATCTAGGTGCAGATCCCCAACCGCTTCTTTATTCCCTTCTGCCATCATATAGCCCAAGCTATAGCCTACTTTTTCCTTGGCAGGGCTTTGTTCAGTCACTGAAACACTTTTAGTAGCGGTTTCTTTACTGCCATTATTTGCGCTACAGCCTGTGATTAATAACATAGCACTAGCAAGGGCACTGATGCTTAGGGTAGTGATTTTTTTCATAAAATGCTCTCAAATTGTAATAATAGTGGCGAGATGTCACATTTATCTATAATAGCAAATCTTAGTTTTGCCTGCTATGACTCACTTGAAATTATCGGTCAAATGTACAGTCTATGTTAATATTTACCGTAAAAATAACAACTTATCACACAAATATAGTAAGACGTTAAGCTTTCTATCTTTAAATTCATAATTACATAAGTTAAGCTAAATTGGTTAAGGAAAGAAATAACAAAAGATATGTCTTTTTAATAGTGACTACTGATTGTTAAGTATAAATTTCTTATAAAGAACTAAAATCAAGTTTACAAATAATTTTAATTAAAAATACTAATAAATAGGTGTGTGTTTGCCTCGGATGAAACGCTTGAATTAAAGTGATTTTCTTATCTTATAACAGACACATGATCATTAGAGGAGGACAGGATGAATCCAATGTTTACATCGTTCAACGGTTATCTGGGTGGCCCTATCGGCTCCATCATCGGCGCTATTCTTATTTTTATCATTGGTTGGCTTGTCGCCTTGGGCATTGCTGCTCTAGTACGCGGCGTGCTGTCTAAAATCAATCTCAATCAACGTATGAACTCTTCAACAGGTAAAAGCTATGACTTAGAAGGCATCATCTCTAAGATTGTTTTTTGGTTTATTTTCGTTATCGCTATTTCTGGCGCATTAAGTCAGTTAAACCTAAACTCTATATCAGCACCGTTTGCCAACATGGTAAACCAAGTACTCACCTTTATCCCTAATCTTATCGCTGCTATTGCAGTTGGTGTGATCGGTTGGGTTATTGCAACGGTTGCACGTACTGCCATCAATGCTGCACTTTCAAAAACCTCAATGGATGAGCGTTTAAGTGCAAAAGCTGGTGTAAAACCAATGAGCAGCACGATTGCTGACATGGTTTATTGGTTCATTCTATTAGTAGTATTGACCATGGTATTAGGCCAACTAGAGCTTGACGGTTTATTTGCTCCATTAACCAATATGGTTGATAAAATCTTCAGCTTTATCCCTAATATTCTGATTGCTGCTGTAGTATTCGTAGTAGGTTACATCATCGCCAAAGTGGTACGTGGCATCGTAACCAACCTTGTTTCTACTTTCGATGTCCAGAAGCTTGCAACCAAAGCTGGTTTAAGCGAACAGAATAGCTTACCCAACATTGCAGGTTCTTTAGCCTTTCTAGTAGTGATTATTCCAACAATCATTGCTGCTTTAAATGCCCTAAAAATTGATGTAATTGCTCGTCCTGCAACCAACATGTTAAACAAAATCATGGAAGCCTTGCCAAATATCTTTATGGCAATTGCTATCTTGGTTGTGACTTTTTATGTTGTACGTATGGTTGCAAACATCATCAAAGGCTTGCTTGAAAATACGCAAATCAATCAGTTACCTGCCAAAGTTGGTCTTCAACAGACCATGGGTGACAAAAAGGTTTCTGACTTAGTTGGCTATGCCATCGTATTTTTTGCCATGTTATTTGCCTCTATCGCTGCTGCTGACTTATTAGGTTTTGAGCCTATCTCAGCCATTATTGCAATGTTTATTGCTTTCGGTGCCAATATCATCCTAGGCGCAATCATCTTATTCATCGGTTTTTGGCTTGCCAATATCATCGCTGGTGTCGTTGAGCGCTCTGAACAAGGTTCACAGTTCTTAGCAAATATCGTGCGCGTTTTGATCATGGGCTTAGTACTTGCCATGGGTCTAAAAGCGATGGGTATTGCGGATTCTATCGTTAACCTAGCATTTGGTCTAACTTTAGGTGCAGTTGCAGTAGCATTTGCCCTATCGTTTGGTCTAGGTGGTCAAGAAGCAGCAGCACGTTTCTTACGCAAAATGCAGGATAAAATGGACAGAGAACGTGATGAAGCAAAAGCAAAATCTGCTTTGACACCAAGCTCATCGACTCAAGATAAGGTTGCTGCTTCAGTACGTGACAATACGCCAAGTACAGCTACTGATACGTTTGGTAGCAGCACAACCCAAGTAGATAATAATACCATCACACCTAATAACTTAAGCTCTACCGGTGATGTAAATTCTTCTACGGTTGATATCAATCATATTGCAACTGATGATAGTGATATCGATGGTCCTAATAATCTAAGATAATTTATCGTTATTGATTTATTTTATAAAAAAGACAGCTTAGGCTGTCTTTTTTTATGTTTGATAATAAGTAATTTTAGTCAGTATTATTAGGGCGAGATGCACTTGGAATATTTAAGCGTCTTTATGATAGATGATTAGAATCAGCTTTTTTCTTATTATCTTCGGTAATTTCACTAGCGTTACTCTGATTATTTTGCTGTAACTGCTGAACCTTTTTAGTCAGTTGGCGCTCGCGCTGGGTCATGGGATTAACTGGCTGAATCCATAAATCAATATCCATAAAAGCATCTTCAGCCTCTATTATAAAATCTATACCCAATACAATCACATGATGTAGTTCTGCCATTGGTAATCGTGTCGCCACATCTAAAGCAATTTTCGCTAAATTTGGGCATATAGCCGACTTACTATGCTTTCCTTCTGCATCTTGTCCATAAAATATTAGTACATAATGCCGCCCCAAACACTCGTAAGAATGTTGGTGAACGACATAGCCTTGTTGCTGCAACTGCTGCGCTTGCTTGGGATGCTTATATAAAGTGCGAATTAACTCATGACGCGAAAACAATGACTCATCTAATATCTGCTGTTGCCAATGAGAAAAATCTGCCTCACTAGACTTCTCCGATGATTCTTTTTGCTTAAACGCAGCAGGATTTTTATAAACTGTTTCTAACATCTGCATGCTAAGTTGTGACCATAAGACAGTGGCTTGCGCCATATGCTGTTGATACATCTGCTTAGTTGGGCTATTGGTTTTTTGCGCCAGCGACATCGCTATCAATGCCGAGTTAGGCTCATTTTGCAAACCATATTTTATCAATGCATTATCTATCGTAATTGCAGGTGCAAAGAAGTCGGCAACATTTAGAAATCCAGTAATAATATCGTTTTCGGAATTTGTTATATGATCTTTATTATCCTGCTGTGAATGCCCTAAACGATAGTATAAAAATCGCCATAGCTCGCAAGGTATCTGTAATTTATTTAAATGAATATGCCAGTCATGCCAGCCAAATGCTTGTAATGGCTGAATAGATGCACTTGTATCAACGGGCGAACCCTCTACTAAATCACTGTCCGTAAAACTATGGGCTAGACGTTGAACAGGATTTTTTTTGCAGGATTTATTATGAACATCATGTTCATTATCAATATCATTTTGACGTTGGATATCCAAAACCAAGACATCAATACTACGTAACTGGCTGTCTATAGATCTTGATATATGAGTCTTGCGCCATATATTTACAGCATTAAAAGCTGTCCTACCTAGTGCCTCAATATCAGCTGGCAGCATGTCAGTAGGCAAATATATCACCAACTCTACTAAGTTAAGTTCGCCCAGTGGTAGCTGGTACTGAGAATATTGCGCTTGATAGTTACTCTCTACCACTGGCATATCCGGTAAGATAATCTTTAAGATATCTGTTCGTAAATAACAAGCCATTTCATGCATAAGATAGCTTCCATCAGACATTACCATCGTCGAATCACTGGGCACAGTCACCACCTTTTTGTCTGAAAAAAATACGCTATTATAAGCGGCGCAATTGGTTTGCAGCGGATAAATGCAACTGCTACTCCAAGACTATTGGATAAAAAATAAACTACATAATAGCAATTATACATGGTCGCTTTCAGCACAGTGTCTTGTTATGATGATATAAAAGCGGTATTACTCGCGTATTGAAGAATCAATTAATACGCATGCTACTTTACAATATAATTAGCCCATTTATGTATCAAATAACTCTCTGATGATAACAAGGACTTGCCCATCATGAAACGCTTTAAAGAGAAAACAGTCGTCGTAACAGGTGCCGACTCACATATCGGTCGTGCAACTGCCATTCGTTTTGCGAATGAAGGTGCTAATGTCATACTCGTCGGACGCTCGACCGATACATTAAATCAAATCACTGAAGGGTTTCCACAAGACCGTACATGGATTCATACCGACAACTTTTTAACCATTGCTTGTGACATTGGTGTTGAGAGCCAAGTACAAGAGATGATAAAAAGAGTCATCGATAAGTTTGAAACAATCGATATATTGGTGAATAACGCAGCACAAACGACGCAAGGCAGAAATAGTGGGTTATCTACTGAACAGAAGAGTCCAGCTGTTGATGACTATTTAAGTGAAACCTTGTATGTCTGTCAGACGGCGATGCCTTACTTAATACAGAGTAAAGGTAGTATCATTAACGTTCCTTCATTTGCAGCTTGTAGTAGCGATCAGAGTGCAGCAACTTATGATGCTGCCACCTCAGGTATTACTGATTTGACCCGTACGTTGGCTTCGGCACACAGCGCAGACGGCGTGCGCGTTAATGCAGTAAATCCAAGCGTCACTCAGTCTGATATATCAGATGCGATTCAAAACACCGATATTCAAAATACTGATATAACAGATCTTCAAGCAAATATAGATGAATCATCAGATAATAGTCCATTAGGACGCTGTGCCACACCAAACGATATTGCCGCGGTGATTACTTTCTTAGCAAGCGATGATGCTGCCATGATTACTGGTACCAATTTGCCCGTCGATGGCGGTGTAAGCACTTCTAACCGTCAGTTACCTTTATAAGAAGTTTACTTATAAGCAACTTTATAAAGCCTTAATGTGTAAGGGCTCAAGATTAATAAGCGCAAACAAAAAACCCCTGATACTCCATATCAGGGGTTTTTTATAAATATAATCAGCTACTGCTTAAAAAACTACTCCGCTGATTTATTAACGTCCTGTAGCGGCTGCGATAAACGCTCAGGATGTCTTGGAATTACACCTTGATATTGAGCATATATTTTTGGCAAATCGGCTTCGATATCTCCGGTAGGATAGACCAAAGGCATAAAGCGTATCTCTTTGGTATTGTAATCCAGCGCCACTGGCAAGATTGGCACACCGGCACCCACTGCTAAATAATAAAAGCCTGACTTCCAATTTTTGGTGTACTGACGCGTACCTTCTGGCGACAACCCCAAAAACAATGGCTCACCTGTTTTAAATTTATCAATACTCGCTTGTAATACGGAGCCTTTATTACGGCGATCAATCGGAACAATACCTATCCAATGCAGTAATTGTGCAAGGACCGGCACCTTAAATAAGGTGTGTTTGCCCATAATACTGATTTTCAAATCGAGCGCAAACAAACTGGGTATCGCATATACACCATCGATATTTGATGTATGCGGAAGCGCTAGCACCACCGCCTGTGAAATATTTGCTATCTCACCAACGGTGCGCCAGCCTGCCGCTTTTAACAATGCAGACGCAATCACTGGCGCAATCTTGTTGCCGCGTCTAGGAACCAAATTCCCAAGCTGTTTTTTATTGAGACTTGGTAATATTTTAGAGCGTGGCGGCTTAGCACTGTTAGCATTAGAGCGATTAAATAGTTTTGATGTCATAACGGCACCATGTAGTAGAAGATATCCATATAATACCATTAAGCTGGTATCACTAATCTGGATTTTACATGCTTTTGTTATGTTATAGCTTACTCAATCATGACTATAAATAATGCTAAGCGTCCTAAAAATAGCTATGAGATATCAGCTAGATTACCTTTATCTTCTAGCCATATCTTACGATCAGCAGCACGCTTTTTGGCTAGCAGCATATCCATCACACTGTTGGTTAGTACCATGTCATCCATATCCAACTGAACCAGACGTCGAGTATCACGGTTCATGGTTGTTTCACGCAACTGCTCTGCACTCATCTCACCCAAGCCTTTAAAACGTGTGATTTGGGCTTTTTTATTGCCCGGTACATTGGCTAAAATATGCTGAAGCTCGGTCTCATCTAACGCATAATGCACTTCTTTAGCCACATCGACGCGATAGAGTGGCGGCATTGCGACAAATAAATGACCAGCATCGACTAAGGCAGGAAAGTGCTTCACGAATAGCGCACAGATCAAGGTAGCAATATGCAGTCCATCAGAATCGGCATCCGCTAAGATGCATACCTTGTCATAACGTAGCTCAGATAAATCGTCAGATGCCGGATCAACGCCAATAGCAATCGCAATATCATGAATTTCTTGACTTGAGAGCACTGTATCAGATGATACCTCCCAGGTATTTAAAATCTTACCACGTAGAGGGAGTATCGCCTGATAATGACGATCACGTGCTTGCTTCGCACTACCACCCGCAGAATCACCTTCTACCAAAAACAGCTCAGCCCCATCACGCAAATCACCGCGGCAATCTGCCAACTTACCGGGCAATGCAGGTCCCTGAGTGATTTTCTTACGGGCGACTTTTTTAGCAGATTTTAAACGACGCCCTGCTTTATTAATCGCCAGTTCAGCGATTTGCGTACCCATGTCTGCATGCTGGTTTAACCATAGGCTAAAGGCATCTTTTGCCAATGTCTGTACAGCGCCTGCAGCCTCGCGACTAGACAAGCGCTCTTTGGTCTGTCCAGAAAACTGTGGCTCAGAGAACTTCAGAGACAGAATATAGTTCACCCCGTCCCAGACATCTTCTGCGGTTAGCTTCACACTACGTGGTAGCAAATTATGAATATCGCAGAACTCACGCAATGCTTCTAAGATACCCGTGCGTAGTCCATTGACGTGAGTACCGCCCTGAGCTGTCGGAATCAGGTTCACATAGCTTTCTTGAATCGGCGTCCCACCATCAGGCAACCAAGACAAGGCAAAGGTAATGGCAGCTCGTTCGCCCGCTTTCGCATCGTAATTATAATAAAACGGTGCTTCAGGCAATGTCTCAAGACCATCTAATTGTTCGTTTAAATACTCGACCACCCCATCGGTAAACTGCCAAACCACCTTTTCATCATTAATGTCATCAGTGAATTCAATCGTCAGTCCAGCTGCCAAAACCGCTTTGGCTTTCAAATTATGCTTGAGATGCTTTACATTGAATTTTGGCGTATCAAAAAAGCTACCATCTGCCCAAAAGCGTACCCTAGTACCACGTTTGCGCTTATTTGAGCTGACCGCTTCGGTCAACAGCGTGACTGGTGCGCCGTTTTCAAACGCCATATCAAACTGTGTGCTATCACGCCATACCGTAACCTCAACACGCGTTGATAGCGCATTGACGACAGAGATACCCACGCCATGCAAACCACCTGACACCTCATAATTGGAGGTCGAAAACTTCCCTCCTGCATGTAAGCGGGTCAAAATCAGCTCAATACCTGATTGGTTAAATTCAGGATGAATATCCGTTGGCATACCGCGTCCATCATCTTCGACAGACAACGACCCATCACTATGCAATTGAACCTTGATAGTTTTGGCGTAACCACCCAATGCCTCATCGACGGAGTTATCAATAACTTCTTGCGCCAAATGATTTGGGCGCGTGGTATCGGTATACATACCGGGACGACGACGTACTGGCTCAAGACCTTCTAAAACTTCTAACGATTGCGCATTATATTGACTCACAAATGCATCCTTAACTGTTCGCGTGCGTTTAATTCTATTAAACCATTATAACGAAAAATAGCGACATTAACGTTAACAGTCCATCGCTTACGTCATATAATGTCGTCTGTTTAGACCCGTCCTAAATCTTGTAGAATATCTATCACCATTGGCAACTGTTTATCGAAGTCACTAAACCTATGATCGCCACCTGCTTGCACCGTTACCGATGCGCCCTGACTCCGATAAAAAGCTTTAGACAATTCAGAATTTAACAGCTCATCGCCTTTTTTCAGTAGCAAAGCAACTTTATCGGGATAATTTACTGCTAAAAGTTGATGGTCTGCAAACCATTGTAAATCTGAGGGAGTAATATTCCAGCCGCCCGCCGTCGTATGCAGGACTTTATTATTAGGTAACCCATCACTGCTATCTCGATTTGATATCGATGTATTATAAAAACGCTGTAGGGTGATATGAGGCTGAGTGCTAGGGTTTAGCAATAGTGCAGGGCAACCTGTATGATTGCTTACCAAGGTGGAAAAATAGCCCCCTAACGAGCTGCCAATCAGTACGGTTTTATTATCTTTTTTCAGCTCAGTGACCAAATCAGTTAAATAACTAAAGACTTGTTCAGGTGACTGGTTTAGATCAGGACGATATACTTTAATGTCAGAATGGTTTTTTTGGCAATAGCTTTCTAATAATATGCCTTTGGTCGAGTTGGCATCACTGTCCAGTCCATGGATATAAATCAGGTTCACGTATCATCTCCTTTGTTAATTTTGTTATGATTATCTTATATAGGCTAGTGAAGCTAAGCATAGCACCCGATAGACAAAAATAATAACAATAAAACGGCACACTATTAGACAGCATTTGCGACATAAGAATATTGTTATAGTGATTGTATGCAGGTCAAAGGAATGACGGTAATAGCAATGGAGTCGCCATGAACCAACAGTTTGAGCTGTTTGAGATTGCCAATCCATGTATTGGTGTCTGTCAAAGCAACAAAAAAGGCTATTGCTTTGGTTGCCTGCGCAGTCGAACGGAACGCCAACGATGGCATAATATGACCACAGAGCAACAACGCGAAGTGCTGAGGCTTATCACAGGACGTAAACAACGTATAGAACAAATGAGACAGCGTAAAGATGAACAGTTAGGATTTGATTTTGAAGACACAGTAGAAGCGGGTAAGCTTTTCTAAAAAGCTTATGATAAAACCCCACTATCCAATAAACGCAACCCTTTCCAAAACCGCACACGAAAGAAAACCCCCCAACGAATTAACGTTGGGGGGTTTATCTAGGAATAGAGAGCTGACGATGACCTACTCTCACATGGGCGAACCACACTACCATTGGCGCGACGATGTTTCACTTCTGAGTTCGGGAAGGGATCAGGTGGTTCCATCGTGCTATTGTCGTC
>NZ_CAJHAV010000007.1:0-177221 GCF_904846475.1 Psychrobacter sp. LFX-11D | reverse complement strand
AGGTCATGCCATCTGCTAAGCTTTTAAGAACTTGTTTGCGATAGTCTAGTGAGTAAGTCATAATGATTAAGTATATCTATTGAGATGTTTTATCCTATAACACTTTTATATTTAATACGCTATATTTTCATTACCTAATGAACCCTCAAAGCTCCAGCCCCATGTAAATAGATTGCCGTTCTTAAAAGGTATGCCATTGTTCTGATTGAGTGGCTTTTCATGTGCAATCAGATGCATTGTACCCATCGTCATATTATCGATGTTTTTTAAGCTGGTCAGCTTGTTTGTTGGTTCATTTAAGTTTTCATAACTTGTTTTGCCTTTGCCGTCTGTTTCACCAAACATGCCCCAAGCATAAAGGATGCCATCTGATGCTCGAGTGTTACTATTATTTGCTGCAACATTGTCCAACAGCACATAGCTGGCATTGCCATTGGCGTAGACACGGCGAACCTCTTGACCTGCAAACCAAGGCAATTTGGTTGGCGCAGTTATGGTGCTTGCCCAAGCGTTGACAGTATTTTTAAAGCCAATTCCATTGTAGCCTATTTGGCTGCTAGCATTTAGCCCCCAACCATAGACAGAGTCTTTGTTGGTCAGTGCTAAAACATGATCTTTACCAGCAGCAAGCTGAGTGATTATTTCTTTTTCTACCCTTTGAGCAGTACTATCAGCCAAATCCTGTGCAATGACATTGATACGTACCGGTTTATTAGTAATATTGATGCAATTGTTGGCTTTATCACATGCTTGACTGCGCCCAAGATTGGCGCTCGCGTCGCTGCCCCAACCCCATACCTGACCTTTATCATCTAAGGCATATGAGCTACTGCTACTGGCTACGACTTGTATGATATGACCGACGCCCTCTGACGCCGAAAAGTCAACTTTGACTGGTATGCTGCTATTTATAGCGGTGTTATTACCGAGCTGCCCTTGAGCATTAGCGCCAAATGCCCAAATGCTGCCGTCTTTGGTCAACACCAAATTATGATTATAACCAGCCGCTAACATAACCGCATTATCAATACCGGCAATCGCGCTTATATCAAGACGGCAATCAGCGGATTTAACACAAGAATGACGATTTGACTGACCACGTCCTAATTGTCCATAAGCATCATTACCCCAGCTATAAACTTGACCTTTATTATCGATAGCAAGTGAGTGGTTTTGATTAAATTTAATAGATATTAGGTTTTTTGGGGCATTATTCATGAGTGTCGGTAACTCTGGATGTCCCATAGTATCAGTGAATGTCGAGGTATATGCGGTGCCTGTTTGCCCATAGTTATTACGACCCCAACCATAGAGCTGCCCATCATGAAGGGCTGCGGTATGTGAGCCACCAGCTGCCACCGTATCACCCAGATACATATTTTTGGTTGAGCGCATGATATTACCTGCATTGTCAGTGGCGGCTAAGGCAATGCTGTTTTCGCCTAAATCTAACAAGATGCGATCGTTAAAATAACCATTTGTGTCAATAGTTAGTGATTGAGGTGCTCTACCGTTCAATGTATAAGTCACAGACTTTATGCCACCGCTATCTTGCACTTGACCTGAGACAAATACGGCCGCAACTGCGCTATAACCACTCGAAAAGTTGCTATCCGTTGTCAAAAGTGGCGGTGTCCCATCAATGATTTCTGTGCTGACATCAGAATCATCGCCGCAAGCAGTCAACATCAAAGTAGCGGTAATCAAAGCGACTGCTTGGGTCAGAGTGGATAAACGCATAAATGTCTCAATCAGTGATCAATAAAAATAAAAGGGGTAGCGGTGCCAATCCTAAGATAGGGGCACTTAGTAAAGTGACTGTAATAATTTAAGCGAATAATATTACAAACGATAACTATTATCAATATGTAAATTAGGATGGCAGTATATTAGATATGCTATGTTACGGATCAGAGCAGCAAATATGATAATGGCGGCGTACAGATGAGGTGGTACTTATAGGGATTTGTTATCAGTATTTTTATAGGGCTGTAGCGAGGAGAGCTTTAATAAGACTTTATGATATGGTGGTAAAGATAGCGACTAGGCGCCTATCTGGAAGTATGGTAAAAGCGCGGATCATGCCACTGCGTTATATGTATGTTTCCATGATACTGAGTTAATAATAAAATCGCATACTCACTTATAGTGTTAATAATTATGCGATCTCTATCATTAATGACATTATCTAGCTAATGTAAAGATTGCTCTCAATACTATTTTTCATATGAAGTAGACGAGGGGCAACATCTTCCTCTAGTTTTGTACGGCTCAAAACGAAATTTGGCGCGCCACAATTAAAAGTCAGTAAACCCTCAGTAGGGTGCATTAAAGCAGTGGCAACTGCATTGACATCTTTTTGCCATTCGCTAATTGAAAAGCAATAGCCATAATCTTCATAATCTTTAAAAGCTTTATCCAGTCCTCTTCTAATCTTTATCCAATCCTCTTTGTACTTAGTGCGAATGGCATCAAGGATAAATTCTTGCTCAGCCTGCGGCATACTTGCTAGACAGGCTCTGCCCATCGAACTTAAGTGAATAGGCAAGTATGAGCCGACATTACGGCGCATAGTCGTAGTACCATCACCTTGCACCACATTCAAATATACCATCGTTAGTCGATCGCGAGTGGCCATGGCAACCGCACTATTTGCATACTCTGCTAATTCTTCCATGTATGGCGTTACTAGATTGTTGATAGAGATGTTCGCCATCATCGTATAGCCAAACCCTAAGACACCGGCAGACAATTGATATTTACTACTATTTATTGATTGCTTTAAATAGCCGAGCTTAACTAAAGTATAAGTAAGACGCGTAATCGTGCCTTTAGGCAGTCCTGTTAATTGACTTAAGTCTTGATTACCAAGATAAGGACGCTGTGGGGTAAAGCAACGAAGTAGCTCTAGCCCTCGCGCCAACGCGGTAACGAACTGCCGATCATTCTTATCGCGCATCTCTGCAATCGGCTCTAGCAGTTCGATATGTGTTGTGTTAGCCGAGCCTTCGGTAATAAGGTTTTTAGTTGTCATATATTATTTTTATTCTCAATTAAGTTAATACAAACGTAATGGTCAACATACTGCTTATCGTATTTTATTATCAGAATAAATTACTTTGGGCTAATAATAGTATGCACCTTTAACCATACTATCTTAAAGGTGCATTTAAAATACTTGGCACAGCTATTATAAGCTATTTCGCTATGCGGTATATATATTGAATAATGTTATGCTTTTTGTGGGTCATACTGTTGTTCTTTAATAAACAACGTCGGAATAAGACCACATAAGAAGTACGCACCTGCCATCAGCAATAAACCTGCGCCGATAGAATTTTGCATCGCCATATAACCAATAGCGACGGGTGCAATGACTGAGCCCAGTCGTCCGATATTGAATGCACCACCGATAGCAGTACCTCGAATAGCAGTCGGAAAGCTTTCGGTCAAATAGGTGGCGTTAATCGCATAAGGAATACCATATAAGAAGCCAAAGGTTATCATTAACCAACCGATGTTTTCTGGCGTATGCATGTAGACCAATACCGGTATAAATAGTGCCGTACCCATCGTACCAAAGGCGAACACTATTTTGCGACCTATCTTATCAGCCACAATACCTGCGACTAATTTGGCAAACATCATAGTCAGATAAGTACCTGCCATATAGATAGCCATCTCTTTAAACTTGATACCTAATTCAGTTTCTAGATAAGACGGTAACCAGTTGCTTACGCCAAAATAACCAAATAATAAAAGCCCTGAACTCATAGACCATAAAATAAACATGATGCGATGCTTTGGATTCTCAAATATGGCTTTGTAAGGGTTTTCAGGTTTTTGAAGTGAGTTCTTTGCGCCACTAAGTTTAAGGGCACGTGACTCTTTCCAAGACTGGGGCTCAGACACTAGAAAATACATCAATACTGCAAGAATAATAGGTATAAAGGTTAAGAGGTATAGAGTGCGCCAACCATAGCTAGGAATAATCCAAGCAGACAGGCTCGTAATAACGAGAGAGCCTAAAGTAAACCCTGTCATCAACATCGCAAGCACCGTCGTTCGATGTTTAGTAGGGACCATCTCAGACATCAACGTATTGGTCGCAATGTATAAGCTACCAAGACCCAAACATGCGGTGAACCGTAATGCTACAAAATGTTCGTAGCTCTGCGCAAACCCACTAAAACCTGATAATACAGAGAAGAGTGCGGTCGCAATCACGATAACCCGTACCCGTCCAAAACGATCACAGGCCCAGCCGCCAAAGAACCCGCCGATTGCCATGCCAAATAATGACCAACTGCCCAAAGCACCTGCTTGTACATTGCTCAATCCAAATTCTTGTTTTAAACTTGAAAGCGTAAAGGCAAGAATACCGATATCAGCCCCATCACATAACAAGACTAAAAAACAAAATACAAAGGCCAGTTTCCAAGGTTGCTTCTTAGCAGAATTTAAGCTTGGATTCGAAGTTATAGCCGCACTTTTCACAATACATATCCTTATCGTTGTGAGAATAAAAAACTATTTTGATAGTGTCTTTATGACGGTATTCACGTCCTAGCAAATACCGGTATCGCCTAGCTCATCAAACAAACTACTATTCACTTACTTCTTTAATCATATTACGGGCGATGATAATCTGCTGAATCTGAGTCGTACCTTCATATAAACGATATAAGCGCACATCACGATAAAAACGCTCAATGCCATAATCGGCAATATAACCCGCACCGCCATGAATTTGCACGGCTCTATCAGCAACGCGGCCACACATTTCAGTGGCAAACATCTTGGCACAGGAGGACTCAGTGACGACATCTTTACCTTCATCGCGCAGGCGTGAGGCGTCTAATACCATAGATTTAGCCGCATAAATTTCTGCTTTTGAATCAGCGAGCATCGCTTGAATAAGTTGAAAATTGGCAATGGGCTGCCCAAACTGCTTACGCTCAACGGCATAATGTAATGCATCATCCAACATGCGAGTAGCGGCTCCGGTACTCGCTGCAGCAATATGTAGGCGTCCTTTATCAAGTACTTTCATCGCGGTTTTGAAACCTACACCTTCGACACCACCAATCAAAGCATCAGCAGGCACGACACAATTATCAAAGATGACGTCACAGGTATGAGCACCTTTTTGCCCCATTTTTTTGTCAATTTTACCCAAAGTAATACCAGGGGTATCACTCTCAACGATAAAGGCTGAAATACCACCCGATCTTTTATTTTGCGGATCAGTACGTGCCATCACGGTAAACACGCCAGCTTCAGGGGCATTTGTAATATAGCGCTTAGTACCGTTGATAATGTAGGTATCACCGTCCTTGATAGCAGTGGTCTTTAATGAAGCGGCATCTGAGCCAGAATCCGGCTCGGTCAAACAAAATGAGCCAATGATTTCACCGCTGGCAAGTCTTGGTAGATATTTCTGTTTTTGCGCTTCAGTACCATCGATGACTAGTCCAGATGAGCCGATACCGTTATTTGTTCCTATCAATGAGCGAAAAGCAGGAGAGGTGCGCCCTAATTCAAATGCCAGTGTGACCTCTTCTTCCATCGTAACGCCAAGCCCGCCATACTCTTCGGGAATAGTCAGTCCAAACAGCCCTAACTCGCGCATTTGATTGATGATATCGTCTGGAAGACGGTCGTTTTCAGCTACCCAGTGTTCCATCGGTATTAATTGGTTATTCACAAATTGGCGGATAGTGTCGGTGATTTGGTTAAGAACGTCCTTATCTCTGATCATGTGATTCTTCCTTGTTTAATTGATATTCAAATTGAGAGCGGCTTCATAATTGCCTTGAACAAACAGCATAATTGATAGTTTATGAAATTACAATAGTTTTGGTTTAAATAACCGCAATGCGGTATTTATTAAAAAATTAAAGTTTAAATGATTGGTTTATTTCTCAATTTAACTAAGATTTACCCTTCACAAAGGAAAATAAACAGTATATATTGGTCTTAAATATCGCTATGCGGTATTAATTATCATAATTACTGGTGTTTTTTAAGGGTTGATGTACTTTACCTAAGGACACTGTTTAAGGGATAGCATCATGGAAGAGCCAATCATTATTTGTGAAACATTAGAAAATGGCGTTAGTGTGATAAGACTTAATCGTCCTAAAGTTCGCAATGCTTTAAACACTGAACTACGCGAACAAATGGCAGAGATTTTCATCAAATTAAACGACGATGTGAATACCAAGGCTATTGTGCTGACAGGTGGCGATAAGGTGTTCGCAGCCGGTGCTGATATCAATGATTTTTTAACCGCGAAAACAGTCGATGTGTATTTGCGTCATAGCGAACGCTACTGGGATGCCATCACCAATTGTCGCAAGCCGATTATTGCAGCAGTCAATGGCTATGCCCTTGGCGGCGGCTGTGAGCTTGCTATGCATGCCGACATCATTGTCGCTGGCAAGTCTGCTAAGTTTGGCCAACCAGAAATAAAAATAGGGCTGATGCCAGGAGCAGGGGGTACGCAGCGGCTATTTCGAGTAATTGGCAAACATAAAGCCATGAAGCTGATATTAACGGGCGACATGATAAGCGCTGATGAAGCAGATCAAATGGGGCTAGTCTCTGAAGTAGTCGAAGATGAAACGACTATCAAACGTGCTATCGAAATTGCGGAGAAACTAGCGAGTTATTCGCCTATTGCCTTAACCCAAATCAAAGAAGTTGCCAATCTCGGGGTGGACATGCCATTACAAGCCGCGTTGGCTTTAGAGCGTAAAGCCTTTCAAATCTTGTTTGATACCGAAGATCAAAAAGAAGGGGCAAAAGCCTTCTTAGAAAAGCGTAGTGCTGAATACAAAGGGCAGTAGCTTGTTGAATCATAGAAAGACATAGCTAAGCAACCCTGAAAACGAGACTATTTAACAAGAGCGCATAAAGTAACAAGACCATATAAGGGATTATTATGACTGTTAAATCATTGGCCATTATCGGCACCGGTATTATGGGTATGGGTATTGCGCAAATCGCCGCCCAAGTAGGCATTCAGGTACTTTTATTTGATGCCAAGGCAGGCGCTGCTGAGCAAGGACGCCAATCCCTTCAAGCTACCCTCGAAAAACTAGCCGCCAAAGGTAAATTCACCGATGAGCAGCTGCAATCTACTTTGAAAAATCTGATCGTAATTGAAGATATAGCCAAAATTGCCGAGGCTGATGTCGTTATTGAAGCAATTATTGAAAATTTAGAAATAAAACAACATCTTTTTAAACAATTAGAAAGCATTGTTCCTGCCGAGACGATTTTGGCAACCAATACCTCCTCGCTAGCGGTGACCGCGATTGCTTCTAATTGCGAGCACCCAGAGCGTGTGGCAGGATTTCACTTTTTTAATCCAGTACCCTTAATGAAAATCGTTGAAGTGATTCCCGGTATCTCTACCAAACCTTCAGTGGTTGAGACGCTGACGTCTTTAGCCAAACGCATGGGACATTTAGGGGTAGTGGCAAAAGATACCCCAGGATTTATCGTCAATCATGGCGGTAGAGCTTACGGTACAGAAGCGTTGAAAATATTAGGCGAGGGAGTTGCAAGTTTTGAGGGTATCGACCGTATTTTACGTGACGGCGCTGGCTTTCGAATGGGGCCATTCGAGCTGCTTGATCTTACGGGTATCGATGTCTCTCATCCGGTTATGGAGTCAATCTATAATCAATATTACTTTGAGCCTCGCTATCGTCCGCATCCCTTGACCCGTCAAATGCTAACGGGTAACAAGCTTGGGCGTAAAGTTGGTGAAGGCTTTTATCACTACACAGAAAATAAAAAACAAGACGGTCAAAAAGTGCCAGCAGATACGTCTGAACAATCATTGTTTGAATCATTAGTTCTTAAAACAGGGTCTGATACCTCAAATATCTCAGTTTGGATTGGCGCAGATTTAGCAGAAGATAGACAACAGCTGATTGATCATCTAAACGCTAATGGTATTACTATCGACGATAATGATAAGCCAAACCCTGATAGTTTAGTATTGCTGGCAATCTATGGCGAGGATACCACCAATGCTGCTATTCGCTATCAAGTCAATCCTAACCAAGCAGTCGCCATTGATATGCTGACTGACTTATCTAAGCATCGTACCTTGATGCCAAGTATTGTCACCCAAGATAACTTTATTGCACAAGCTTATGCTTTATTTGGTAGAAAAACAGATAACCGTTTAGTTGAGGACAAAGCCATTACACAGGTTGCTGTCGATGCCACGCTAATTACTGAAAGCACTGGGTTTGTGGCGCAGCGAGTCGTGGCTATGGTGATTAATTTAGGCTGTGATATTGCGATGCAAGGTATTGCGTCTCCTGAAGACATCGATAATGCCGTCAAGCTTGGATTAGGGTATCCATATGGTCCTATTTCATGGGGGGACGAGCTTGGGGCTCAGAGAATCTTACTTATCTTAGAGCGTATTTATGGGTTAACGGGTGATCCGCGTTATCGTCCTAGTCCATGGTTACAACGCCGCGCCACGCTAGGTATTTCGCTATTTACTCAGCAAACTAATTATTAATATTAATAGCAACAACCTAGCAATCTTGCTAAACCATATATCTTAATAAGACAAACTCTCAAAACACAACAAGGAAAAGTTATGTTAGATGCCTATATTTATGACGGATTAAGAAGCCCTTTTGGTCGCCATGGAGGCGCATTAGCCACCGTTCGTCCTGATGACATGATTGCGACAGTAATGAAAGCTTTGGTCGAAAAGCATCAATTACCTAATGATATCTTTGATGAAGTGCTGATCGGTAATACCAATCAAGCTGGTGAGGACTCACGCAATATCGCCCGCAATGCTGCGTTATTAGCAGGGTTAGATGTCAAAACACCCGGTCAAACCGTCAATCGCTTATGCGCTTCAGGACTATCTACTGTCATTGATGCCGCTCGTAGTATTACTTGTCATGAAGGGGATATATTTTTAGCAGGGGGCGTTGAGTCCATGACCCGCGCACCTTTTGTCTTTGCTAAGACTGAGCAGCCTTTCAGTCGTGAGTTTAAAGTATTTGATACGACTATTGGCAGCCGGTTCCCCAATCCTATCATCGAAAAACAGTTTGGCAGCGATAGCATGCCGCAAACGGGTGATAATGTCGCCCTCAAATACGGTATCACTCGCGAAGAAGCAGACAAATTCGCAGCGGCCTCGCAAGCCAAATACCAAGCGGCAAAACAAGCTGGGTTCTTCAATGATGAAATAACACCAATTATGGTATCGCAAGGTAAAAAATTACCCGAAAAAGCGATAGCGGAAGATGAGCATCCTCGTGCCAGCTCTACTGTTGAAGCGTTACAAAAACTTAAGCCTTTAAACAATGAAGGTGTCGTCACAGCAGGTAATGCCTCAGGTATCAATGATGGCGCAGCGGCTTTAATTATTGGCTCAAAGCAGGCGGAGGAAAAGTTGGGCTTTAAGCCTATTGCCAAGATTCTTTCATCCGGTGCTATGGGTGTTGAGCCGAGTATTATGGGCGTAGGACCTGTTGAGGCCATTAAACTGGCGTTGAAACGTGCTGATCTGACCCTTGATGATATGTCCATTATTGAGATTAATGAAGCGTTTGCCTCGCAAGTACTTGGCTGCTTAAAAGGTTTAGAAATTGACTTTGATGACAAACGCGTCAACCCCAATGGCGGTGCGATTGCCGTTGGTCATCCGCTGGGTGCATCAGGCGCAAGACTTGCGTTAAGTACGGCGCGTGAG
This sequence comes from Psychrobacter sp. LFX-11D, assembly GCF_904846475.1. NCBI lineage: Bacteria > Pseudomonadati > Pseudomonadota > Gammaproteobacteria > Moraxellales > Moraxellaceae > Psychrobacter > Psychrobacter sp. LFX-11D. Next base: position 167,473 of record NZ_CAJHAV010000007.1, on the reverse strand, counting down.
CTACAGCGTACGGGCGAAAAATACGCGGTGGTCAGTTTATGCATTGGCATTGGGCAAGGGCTTGCCATGGTGATTGAACGAGTCTAACCCTTTCAATACTTTTGCCATATATTTTTAATTTCAAGGATGACCATAATGACTACGATACTTAACCAACATGAGGATTACCAGCAAGCTCAAGAAGCCTATGGTTTTCCTTTGATTATCAAACAGCTACTAAACCGTGCAAAAATCGCCTCTAAAGATCAAACCATTAGTTATGCGGATAAGGTTACTTATACGTATTCTGAATTTTTTAAGCGTGTTAATCGCTTGGCAAACGTACTTAAAAACATGGGTTTGCAAGCAGGTGATGTGGTTGCTGTTATGGATTGGGACAGTCATCGTTACCTTGAAGCGTACTTTGCTGTGCCTATGTCTGGAATGATTTTGCAAACGGTCAATGTACGTTTGGCTGAAGATAAAGTGCTGTATACCATCAACCATTCCAAACCAAAAGCCTTGTTACTTAATGCTGAGTTTGAGCCAATGGCTAAAAACTATCGTCATGAAGCCCCTTCTATTGAGAAAATTATTTGGCTGGATGACGCTCAGTATGGTGAAGACGATACAAAAAACTATACAAAAACTGAGCAAGCCAATATGCCAGATTATGTTGAAGGTGAGTATGAGGCAATGCTAGCCGCGGCCAGTGATGAGTTTGATTTTCCCGATTTTGATGAAAATACTATCGCTACCACATTTTATACCAGTGGTACGACGGGCGATCCAAAAGGGGTTTTCTTTACCCATCGACAGATCGTATTGCAGACGCTATCGAGTACGCTGGCCTCTGCACTCAGCGCCGAAGGTCAAGGTGCTCGCTACAATGATGTTTATATGCCGATGACGCCATTATTTCATGTACATGCATGGTGCTGGCCGTATGGGGCAACCATGATAGGGCTCAAACAAGTGTATCCAGGGCGCTATGTATCCGAAGTATTGGTTGACTTGATTGAACAGTATAAGGTAACGCTATCACATGGTGTCCCAACCATTTTACAAATGTTAATCAAAGAAATGGCCACCCGAGGACGCAAGTTTAACGGTCTTAAATTGTCAGTAGGTGGCTCCAAATTAAACGAAGCTCTAGCTGAAGCCGCTATTGAAAGTGGCATAGAGTTTATCTCGGGGTTTGGAATGTCAGAGTCATGTCCTGTACTCGCCAGAATGGCATTCGGCGATCAGACAAGTGCTATGACGACGACAGAAGAGATTAATTATCGTTGTCTTTCTGGCTCACCAATTATGCTGGTATCGATGGAGCTTTGGGATGCGAACGGCAAATCTTTACCGATGGATGGTGAGTCGACCGGCGAACTCGTCGTTCGAGCGCCTTGGCTGACCCAAAGCTATTTTAAGAATCCAGATGCTGGCGATGAGTTATGGCGCGGTGGCTGGATGCATACCCAAGATATTGCCTGTATTACCGCTGATGGTACTCTCAAAATTACCGATAGGCTCAAAGATGTCATCAAGTCAGGTGGCGAATGGGTATCCTCGCTTGAAGTCGAAAATATTTTATCATTCCATCCTTGCGTTGCTGAAGTGGCCGTCATTGGAGTAGCGGATGAAAAATGGGGCGAACGTCCTCTAGCGTTAGTGGTCCTGAAACCTGATCATACCGATATTAAAGCGGAGGAGATTTTAGCATTGGGTCATCAAGCAGTTGAAAAAGGCTATTTACCAAAGTATGGCGTCCCAAGTGAAATAAAGTTCTTAAGAGAAATGCCGAAGACCAGTGTGGGTAAGCTTGATAAGAAAAGAATGCGGATGATGTACGTAGAAAAATTGATTTAGCCCAAACAACTATATCAGTGACTGCAAAAAAACAGTTAATGCAGCTTACTGATAATTTGAATAGGTATGTTCATTGGCGCGACTAGACGAGATAACTATGAAAGATTTAGCAAAATTACCAGAAATACAAGAGACGCTTAATAAAGACAATAACCATCCTATGCATGGTTTTGCGGTTATTTACTCTCAACAAGTAGAGTGGGGCGATATGGATTCTTTTGGACATGTCAATAATGTGGTCTATTACACTTATGCCCAAAATGCTCGTATCCACTATAACAGTCAATTAAATCTATTCAATGAAAAGACTTTTTCAGTCATGGCAGCATCATCCTGCCAATATTTCAAACCAGTAATCTATCCCGATACCTTATGGATTGGGGTTCGAATTAAGAAAATTGGCAATGCCAGCTTGATTCATGAATATACCTATTATAGTACCGCTATGAATACTATCGTTGCTAGCGGTGAGTCAGTACTGGTATATCTTGATAAAGCCACTGGACAAAAGAAAAATATCGACGAGACAAAAAAAGCCGCTATTAGTGATTTTGAAAGGGTTCAATAAAATAGGAGACAAGTGTTTTTGTACAAGGAGATAGTACTGGTATTTATGAGGTAAAAAAATACAGTAGCGATAGGCATTTAAAGGAATTTTCAAACAATACAAGGAATGTATAGATCATGCTTTATATCAAAAAGTTGTCTTTTGGTTTGGCGGTTCTTGGGGTATGTGCACAAGCACAAGCCATAGATCTCGTCACAAATGCAGATACTACTCTAAGTATCGGTGGTTATGTTAAAGCCGAAGGTATATTTTATTCTCCAGATGAAGGCGAGTCAGAGTTTAAAGGCAATGCACGGCAATCTCGGATTAATCTGAAAACCACTAAGAAGGTAGAGGATAAAAAATTAACGGGTTTTATCGAAGGGGATTTTTATGGCAATGCCGCAAATGACGGTTCAGACTTGCGACTTCGCCATGCTTATGTTCAGGTCAACGATTTGACCGTAGGAAAGACATGGAACGGGCAGTTCTTGGCGGTCTACCCGCTTTTGACTGAACAGCTCGATTTTCGAGGTACGGGATTAGGAACTATCTCAGGTGGGGGCGCTGATATCCGTCCAGATTTGACGGTGCATTATACCCATAAAGGGCTTCGTTTTACCGCTCAACAACCTGTTTATGAGGACGCTAATCTGCCCGATATGGTGGTCAGCTATAAAAATAACATATCTGATCTTAGCTATAACTTAGCGGTCACTGCACGTGAGGCTAAAAATGGAAACGATTCAGATGTCGGTGTCGGTGCTTCTTTGGCCGGTAAACTCAAACTGGGTAATGACTCATTACATGCGAGCGTATTCAATGGTAAAGGGATGGGCGTCTATTCGACAGTATGTGTCGGAAAAATGCTTGGGGCAACTGGAGCTATAGATTGTGATGCTGAAAACGGCGAACTTGTGTCGCAAACAGGCTTTACGGTAGGATATAGACATAAATTTACAGAGAAGCTTCTGAGTAATATGCGTTATGGTGAGATTAATGTAGATGATGCGGCTGATACTTCCGTCAATGTAAAAAGTATAAACCTTGTCTATAATTATTTACCAGATCTCGATTTTGGTATTGAGTGGCGAGATCGAAGCGATAAGACATTATCGCAAGTAAAAAAAGGTCAGCAAGTCGAAATCATGGCCAAATATAGCTTCTAAGCTAAATAATTTCTAAGCCGAATAGCTGAATAGTATGTCGTTTAAAGTTATATGCCATCATCTAAATCATGATTATATAGTTAGTACTTATATAACAGGTTGCAGAAAAGGTGCATAAAGCTTGTTACTTATGGTAGTAAAGAGCGAAAGGATAAAAGGTTGTTAGCGTGACTGCAAGCAGGTGCAATGGGATTTTTATATACGGCTATGCCAAATTTAAGCTTTAGCGTTCTTCGGCATAGCTCATTTTTGCGTTGACTGCTACACTATTACACTATCTGGCATTCCGACATATTCTTTAAAGCACTACCATAAAAACTGATTAAGGACAGGTTATGCATATCACGGCAAATTTTGATGCGGGCAATATTGAGGTTATTAGTTTAGAAGATAAAAAAGATATCCAATTGGCTATTCGTCCGGACGTCGGTGGCGAATTTTTTCAATGGTTTAACTTTCGTATAACCGGTCAGATTGGCGAGCAATATGTGCTCAATATCCTAAATGCAGGGGAAGCCGCGTTTCCTGGAGGGTGGGAGAGTTATCAAGCAGTTGCTTCCTATGATCGTGAGTATTGGTTCCGCCTGCCCACCTCTTATAAAGACGGCAAGCTGACAATAAACGTAGACATGGAATGTGAAACCATTCAAATTGCTTTTTTTGCCCCTTACAGCTATGAGCGTCATCAAGATTTATTAGCCGCTGTACAAATGCACCCATTTGTGACGTTAGAGCATTTAGGTGAAACGCTTGATAAGCGCGACTTAACCTTAGTTAAAATTAGTGATGGCGATAGCAGTAGTGACGAGAGTAAGCGTAACATTTGGATCACAGCGCGTCAGCATCCTGGTGAGACTATGGCTGAATGGCTGGTCGAAGGTCTCATGTATAGCTTATTAGACGGTGATAATGCGACTGGCAAATTATTATTAGATAAAGCAAACTTTTATATTGTGCCGAATATGAACCCCGATGGCAGTGTACGTGGTCACCTACGTACCAATGCAGTCGGAACGAACCTAAACCGCGCTTGGTCAAAGCAGTCGGAACGAACCTAAACCGCGCCTGGTCAAATCCGAGTTTAGAAAAAAGCCCTGAAGTGTTTCATGTTATTAAGAAAATGGAAGCGACTGGCGTTGATCTATTTTATGATGTACATGGTGACGAAGAGATACCTTTTGTGTTCCTTGCCGGCTCTCAAGGGACGCCTAATTATAATGACCGGCTCGCGCGACTCCGTGATAGATTTTCAGAAGTGTTAAAGCTGGCCAGTGCTGACTTTCAGACTGAAGAAGGCTATGACGTTGATGCACCGGGTACAGCGAATATGACGCTCGCCACTCACTGGGTGGCCGAACGTTTTGACTGCCTAGCCAATACTTTGGAGATGCCATTCATAGATAACAATAATGTGCCTGATGCAGATACGGGTTGGTCACCAGAGCGTTCTATTAAATTGGGAGAAGCGTCGTTAGTTGCCATGTTAGCGGTCGTTGATGATTTACGTTAGTTAACAGATTCTCTAATCCTAATTTTATAACACCACATAAGAAAAACCATCATAAAAAGGTTGCGATCGCTATTTTTAATATAGCGATAACAACCTTTTTTTATATTTATATCTAAGATATTACAAGCCAGCCCCAAAACAAACTTCCAATGGCATTATCACCATGCAATTCATAAACTGTCTAAGTTTATTATTTTAAAGACCTTCTGAAAAATAGGCTGGCAAGCGCGCAGGCAAGCGTCAATGATAACAACATCGAGACTAAAGTATGGCTAAAAAAGTGATCGCCAAATGCCATTTTATATAGCCCCATCGTCCATCCTAAAGCTGTGACGAGTACAAAGATTTTATAGCGATATTTCTGTACTGTCGGTAAAAATGCCAATCCATATAAAGAAAATCCTGCGCTGGCATGCGCCGCTGGAAAGCACTTCGCAGGCGTTTTAGCGAGTATGTTTTGCCAAAGATTGAGATATGGTAAATCACCATTGAAAAGAAATAAACTATTTGGGCAGCTAACATGGGTAAAGCTCTTAAGGGTTGCGATAACCGTAGGTACTATGATGATAGTGATTAATAAATAACCTACCTCTCGGCTAGACAATGCTGCGATTGGTCTAATAAAAAACACTTTAGCATTCACAGTATTAACGTATCGACGTTGCCAATAGTGCCAAATTAATATCATTATTAAATAGCCGCCAAATAATATTAATAATAATTTTGGAAAATCATAAAAGATAAATCTATAAGGCTGCGCGCCTTTTTCAAGAAGCCAATGTCCATTAATATAGAAAAGCTCGCTAATACGAACGTCAAATTGGCTGTGCTCAAACGTCAATGTCGCAATAATCGTTAAGCACAGCAGCTTGAGCCACGTCCAATCAGTTGTGTTTTTTACTAGCGTCATTGAGCCTCCTTTTAAACTATATTAAGTCGAAAATTTTTGAATCTTACTTAATATAAGAGGTTCCAGAACGCCATTACCCATAAGACAAACAAAAGCAATAATGCCAAAAATTGCGCCGCAGAACCTACATCTTTAGCTATTTTAGCGAGTGGATGTTGGTTCGTTGAGGTATGATCAACACTGGCTTCAATACCAGTATTAAACAGCTCAACGATAAGGGATAAAAAAGAGGTGATTGTCAGCATCATTTTTATGCTGATACCAAAAGGGATAAGTATGATTGCTATTAACAAGACGCTATTAAGCCAGAATACTTGTCTAAAAGCCGCCTCATATTTATAAGCGGCTTTAAAACCATCTAAAGAATAACCGGCGGCTTTAACAATACGAGAAAGACCTTTGTTGCCTTTGGCAAGACTGGCATAACTATTAGGTGCAAGCAGTTGAGTGGCCGTCGTTTGGTTTTTTGATTCGGAGTTGATTGTATTCATATTGAATTCTTAATACGCATTAATATTGAGTTACGCTAGATGTTTTGAGTAATTAAAAAAATAATCAAACAAAAAATTAGCATACTGTTCTTATGGAAACAGTATAAAACAGGGGATATTAAGAAAACGTTAAGACAATATTGATTGGTTGATTCATGAAATACAGTGAAGACTTATATACGGCATTTATTATAATAAATGCTAAACGTACTACCACCTGTAGCATTGTCTTGGTGCATAAGCTCCCAGTCCATATGAATCATGATACGTTGCACAATGCTAAGACCCAAACCGCTACCTTCTACCTGATCGCTGGTATTTATATTATTCAGACGCTCAAATCTCTCATAGAGTAAAGGCATCATAATTTCGGGAATACCAAGACCAGTATCAGAGACTGTAATTTTTTCAGCATCGATAGTGACAATGACTTCACCATCATCTGTGTATTGAAACGCATTTTTTATTAAATTACCCAATGCCATTTTTAGCAGCTCAGGGCGGACATTTGCTATGTAATCTTGCTCAGCGACTACTTTACAAGTTACCGGTTTATGGCGTAGCAAATATTGTAAGCGTGTCACTTCATTAAGGGCGATGGTGTTGATAGAGGTTTGCGGTGTGTCCAGCTGTTCAGGCGCGCGAGATAATAGTAATAAAGCGCTGATGATTTCAGAGGTTTCTTTGGCGGTCGTACTAATACGGTTGGCGAATTCGCTTAGGCGACTGTGCTCTTCAAGTTGTGAGGCTAGTACCTCCGATGCACCCATGATAATGGTCAACGGTGTGCGCAATTCATGACTGACATCGCCGGTAAATAGCTGCTCACGTTTTAGATATTGCTCTAGTTTATGATTTTTTTTATCGATAGCGCGTGCTAATACTCCAACTTCTGAGGGTAGATGGGTTAAGTCAGTGAGGTTTTGATGATCGGTTTCTACGGCTTGCTTTAAATCTAGTAAAGGCTTAATGATTTGCTTAGAGGATAAGTAAGAGAATAGCGCTGCAATGAGCAAACTCAAAACAACCGCAATTTTTAGTGCATCTGCAAATATATCTTCTAACTCTTCGAAGATGGCTAAAACAGGATAGTTTTCCATCACCATCTCAGACCCTTCTAAGTAAGTCAAAATATATTTTTGCTCATTTTGTTGATGGGCAAAAAAATGAAGATTCGTTTCAGTGTTGCCCGTTTGATTGTTCACGGTTACCTGCATCTCTTGAACAGTTCCGTTTGCTATCGCTTTTAAATTTTCAGGCGCACTGTCATAACGATAAATTTTGATACCAGGATTTGCTGTATAAGCCGCCTGTTCACCTTCTTTTTCTTGACTAAGTTGCAGCTGTTGTAAAAGACGCCCTTTCACTAAGTCCTGTTCGATTCGCATCTCAGCATACATAAAAATACTGACGAACGTTGTGCAAAGCAGTAAGGCAAATAACAAATAGGAGATTCGAAACTTATTAGCGATGGATTCTATAGTGAACATGGCAGGTGCTTATTTAGAGTCAGGTAATATATAGGGAAGTACAGGCGTAACTACTTATAGTAAACTTCAATCTTTAAATTGTATTATGAATTTTCAAACTTTGTCTGGGTCAATAATTTGGTAACCAACACCAGCCATTGTTACTATCATGACTTTATCAAACGGTTTATCAACTTGCGCACGCACACTATGCAAATGGGTGCGAAGCGCATCACTACTTGGCACATCTTGTCCCCATACTTTTTCCTCAAGCTCAGTTTTACTGACTACCCGAGGCGAGGCAATCATCAGAGTGTGTAAGATTTTGAATCCCGTTGGGGTTAGTTTTAATGGTTTGTCTTCTCGTTTGATACTGTGTTCCTCAGTATTTAGAGACAGCTTGCCAACTTCTATATTGTGCTGAAAATGTTCATCTTGATGGCGGCGTATTAATGCTTTGATGCGAGCTTCTAATTCAACCAATGAGAAAGGTTTCACCAAATAATCATCCGCACCACTATCAAACCCTGCAACCTTATCCAAAACAGTATCACGCGCGGTCAGCATCAATACGGGCGTCTTATCATGCAGCTCTTCTCTAAGCGTTTTGCACAGCTTAGTACCATCCATACCGGGAAGCATCACATCGAGCAATATAACATCGTAGCGATTGCTTGAAGCCAGTGCTAAGCCACTCAGACCATTATGGGCATTGTCCAACTCGAAACCTTTTGGCTCAAAAAAAGCATAGATATTGGCTACGATATCAGGATTGTCTTCAATAATAAGTATCTTATACATAATGGCTACTATCTACAAAAAGCGTGAATTGAATAAAAAAAAGTTTAATGGGTAGTCTTAAAAAAGGTTGGTTCTGACGCTACTTCTTGAGTAGTGATACCAAAAAAATGCAATAAGGTTGGCGTAATAAAATCATGTGACACTGGCTGATTGGTCATATTAGACAGACTCTTAGGATTGATGCCATTGTTTTTAGGTGACCAAATAATGACTGGCACCTGTTTTTGCGCATTCGGCGCAATACCGTACGGCAGACCATGTAAATATACATTGTTTTCACCCAGACTTTCCCCATGATCACTAATATATACCATCACCACATCATAGTCTTGCTCATAGGGTTTTAGCGTATCTATAACGGCATTTAAAAAGTAATCGGTATAGCGAATCGCATTGTCATAACCATTTATAACGGATTGAGCATCACACTTAGATAACTCGTTGGTCATACAGACTGGCTTGTATTCTTCAAATTCCTTGGGATAACGTTGGTAATAAGCAGGACCGTGATTGCCCATTTGATGTAATAAAATCAGTGTATCTTGTGGCTTCGCAGCAGTCTTGACCCCTATGTCCGACTTAACTAAAGTATCAAAACCGTCCAACATGCCAATATCACGACATTCAATATCACAATTAGGATTTAGCTTAGGCGTTTTATAGTCCTCAACGGTGACTCGATCTGCCACGCCTTTAGAGCTAGAGTTATTGTCCCGCCAGATAACATTAACGCCTTGTTTGTTGAGGGTATCAAGCACGTTTTCATTATATTCAGCAGTGTCAACGTCGTAATCGCTTCGGTTTGCATAACTGAACATGCAAGGTACTGAATAAGCAGTTGACGTACCACAAGAGGTCGCATGCTTGTAGCTATAGGTATCCGGCTGGCTGGCAAGTAACGGCATCGTATCGCGTTTATAGCCATTCAAGCCAATATGGTCAGCGCGAACCGTTTCACCGACTACGAAAACCATCAGCTTAGGTTTCGTTGTGCTACTGACGGCTGCGGTACGCTTTGCATCTGGCGCATGCAGTATCAAGGTATCAGGGCGGCGTAGCTCATCGACGTAATCGGTACCGAGTTTGATAACAGAATAAACAGGGGTAATGGGATTGGTATAACTACGCACTATTTTATGCTGGCGGAAAAAGCTGGCGTATTGATCTCCAAATGGTAATAGGCAAACTGCTATTATCGCAATAGACGTTATCAAGGTGATTGCCTTTTGCACGATTGAGCGAACTATAGACAAACGCTTTATACGAATCTTACTAATCAAAAAAGCAGGTAGCAGACCCAATAGTAGTAGTCGAAAAATAAAGCTTGGTGCTATCAAACCCATCGCTTCTGCTTGGTCTGTCTGCAAGCTGTTAACCAACATGCCAGTGTCAAATATCGTTCCATAAGCATCGGTGAAGTAACCACATATTGTCGCAATCAGTACCATAGCAATGAGCACTACTTTTGCCGTCGGTCGATAACATAATAGCTGAAACAACAACCACATCAGCCCAAACAGTAAACCAGTCAGAGAAACGATAAAACCAATGTTATCAGCAAACGGATAGATCGTTAATACTTGTTTAAAGAAGCCAATATTTGCAGTAGCAACGAGATAGAGCGTAACCACTATAATCAGATAAGTAAGATTGACTTCACGATGATAAAATTTATTTTTATCGAAGGTTTCATTATTATTTTTAGCAAGACTTATATTATGGGTTTCTGCAATGGCTAGATCGGTAATTAAGTGTTTTGACATACACAGACTTCTTAATAGAGTGAGATAAATGTTATTCTCTAAGGTAACAATTACCCTGTTAAGAAGATGTTAAGAAGCCTATATTAGATGCATAATAGATAACGAAGGTCAGATTGTATCTGATACTCTAAAAACTCATAAAATACTCACAAAAACGGCTGTAAAAGAGACTTCTCATTCATGATTACGCTCATCCAAAAAAATCAGCAGTTGTTCCTTTTAGGAGTCTTTATTCTATTAGTGGTGGTTGTTTTATGGGTTTTACAGTATGTGATAATTCGCTATGGTCAGAAGGTACTGAATCAGGTGCCGACATATTGGACGGTGCTCGAACAATATTTTGGAAAAAGCAAACGACTCACTCGCTTACAAAATAACTATCCAAAACTGTATCATGCTTCGTTGCAAAGGCTCACTGTACAGCACTTTTATGGATTGCCTCTGACGGTTTTATTTTTAGTCATGGGTTATATCTTAGCTTTGTTTTTTGGTTTGGTTGAAGATGTGGTTACGTCAGATGCTATTGTGGCAACGGATTTTTTTGTGTCACAGCAGATGAGTATGCTGAGTGAGTCGCCTGTAGTGACGTTTTTTATTTTTATTACTAGCTTTGCCTCTACTGCAACGACCTGTTTAATCGTATTACTAGTCTGTATCCTATGCTGGGTGATTCGCCAACCCTATATATTGGTAGGGTTCTTAATAGCCACTTTAGGAAGTACGATATTTACTTTCCTTAGTAAACTATTATTTCATCGCACGCGACCAGTAGATATTTTATTGTTTGAGCAGACAGATTCTTTTCCTAGTGGACATGCGACGGTTACGGTTGCGTTATATGGTTTTCTGGCTTACATGGCCATTCGTTTTAGTCGTAACTTTGCCACGCAAGTTCGGATAGCTGTGATTACTGTTTTTTTCTCACTATTGGTAGGATTAAGCAGGATTTTGCTGAATGAGCATTATTTGAGCGATGTACTGGGAGGTTATTTGGTAGGCGCATTGTGGTTAACGGTAGCGATTAGTGTGACAGAGTGGCTAAGGACGCGTGACAAAATTGATTGGCAGATAAGTTGGTCAGTTACTCAGGTTCGTCTGGTCTGGCTCAATATTGTATGTGTACTGATCGGCACCTCGATATATGCTGAATTTTATCAGTTGCCATTGTTAATCTAAGTAAATTCAAGGTATTAATGCCAAAAAAATATTATCATTCATATTTAACATTAATAATAATGGCTAGTTTTTAGTCATAGGCTTGTCCCAGTACAGTGGTGTACCATAATACCAGTCCATAAAATCAATAAAGCGTCTCACCTTCTGTGGTAGCAGTTGAATGTGGGCATAAACTACATATAAGCCCAAAGCCTCAGTTCAATTTTTAGCAACACTACGACCAGTTTACCACTCATAAGCGCTTCGCTAATAATGAAAGCCGGCTGTAATATCAGTCCTGCTCTTGCAATAGATACATTCATCACTGTAAGCACAATAAGCTACTTCAGCACTCCATAAAAATTACTATATAATCTGACGCTTATAGGCAAATATTTGCTATCGTTGATGGACAATTATTCAACTGCTATTTCTAATAGGCTGCCTAATAAATCATCATGATACTACATCCATTTACCCGTCTCAGCGGCTCTATCAGTGCTTGGATAACTATTTTTGTGATTATATTACACGGTCTTACTGTATGGGCTGTGATATCTATGGATAGCCCTGAAATTTTAAAGGCTAAAGCAGCTAAGCCTCAGGCAATCCAATTAGAGCTAGTGACATTGCCAAAATCATCCGCAGCGGCTACTGAAGAACGTCGTGCCGAAAATATCCTTACAAACTCTAATCCTGCTCCTCAACGACTGCCGCAATCAGAGAAAAAATCCGCTGAACTATCAGGTACTAAACAGGTAGAAGCTAAGTCAGTAAATGCTGTGTCAGAGCCAACCTTTAGTAAACCGCTAAATTCTATTAAACCTTTAAGTTCTGAACCAAAAAAACAAACACCTGATCCAATAAAAAATCAGTCAAATCCAGAAAAGACTAAGATAACAAAAGAAACTCAACTGCCAGTCTTGGTACAGAAAAATACGACCAAAGAATCGGAAGAAATTGCCAAAGAAATAGCGGAAGAAGAACAGGATATTGTAGCCTTGGTTCAAGCGATGACAGAACAGGTCAGCCCTGAATCAACAGATATGTCAACGCAAGGGCTGGTCATAAAAGAGACGAGAAAAACAGTTAAGATTAAGGCTGAAGAAGAAATAGATATAGCGTCGTTAATCCGATCGGTGACAGCACAATTCAATCGTGATCAAGCACGTCAGTGGCAAGAAGGTAGAAAACGCGCAGGGCAAGAGCTGCTGCAAACGCAGGCTGGCAAGAGTAATGAGAAACGAAAACAGCTTAATCTCAATGATGAGGCAGTTGACTTTTTGGAGGAGCAAGCCAGCTGGCTTGATCAGAAGAAACCTGAAACAGACCTACCGTCGGCGATTTGGCGTGAAGTGACTAGTCAATCAGGCGATATCTTCACTGTATTATTGGAGCTTCATGTTGATAAAAGCGGCTACATTACGGATGTGCAATTGCTCGAATCATCGGGTAATAAGATTGTTGATATTGCAGCGATGACCCAAGTCAGAGCAGGACAACTTAAACCGTTCCAACAAAATGAGCGACCTGTTAATGGCATTGTACCGATGTCATTAATATATGAGCGACCTTAATCTAAGTAATAGCTCGTTTTCCTTTTTTGATTAAACCGACTATATGAAGAATGTGTTCATAAAAAATGTATTGTCAGCCTCACTAGCTACTTAACTGCTTTTAGGAGTCTATATGGATTTTACAGATTATTGGCAATATACGGATATCATTACTAAGAGTTTATTTTTCGCATTATTTGCTTTGTCGATTGTGTCTTGGGTGACAGGGATTTTACGATTGTACTATAGCCATCAGTTGGCTAAAACCGTCGTCGTTGACTTAGCTCAGCAAATACACAATCAGATACCGCCCACTTTGCAAGCTAGTCCAGAAGAGCGCAGGCTTCTCACCGAACAGATGCTATTACAGCAGATTGGTCGATATCGTTATCAAAGCGAGCAAGGGTTACCACTGCTCGGTACGACTGCTGCTATTGCACCCTTTATTGGGCTATTTGGGACAGTGTGGGGCATATTCCATGCGCTACGTAGTATTGGTGATAGTGGGCAGGCAGGACTTGCCCAAGTAGCGGGCCCAGTAGGTGAAGCGCTTATTATGACTGGTCTAGGTCTTGCGGTCGCGATTCCTGCGGTGATTTTCTATAACGTCATTACGCGTATGAATCGCCGGATCTTGTATAGAGCCAATGACATTGCGCATGGTCTATTAGGCGAGTCAATGCGACCGAGTATGCTAGCAAATAGCAAAGCAACTCTCGTTGAAGCAACTGGTGCCGAAGCAACTGGTGCCAAAGTGACTGATAGTCAAGTTGCTGATGGCAAAGTATAGACAGTGGCTATTCATTCGATAAATTAACGAATAAAGAAAAATAAGGAGGCAGGTATGGCATTCCATCTAGGTGATGAAGAGACCCAAGGTATGAGCGAGATGAATCTCATTCCGCTCATTGATATTATGCTGGTGCTGATGATTATCTTTTTGGTCACAGCCACAGTGATGAATCCAACCGTACCACTAGATCTGCCCGATACCAATGCCACAGTAAGCGGCTTGCCTGATGAGATATTGCAAATAAGCATTGATAAAGACAATGGTCTATTTTTGGATGAGGAAGCGCTGACGTTAGCGCAATTGCGATTGCGGCTTGAAGAAGCGTCAAAAGACGGTGCTAATCCGAATATTCATCTGCGGGCAGATCAAGACACCCGTTATGATATGGTGGCGCAAGTGCTGGCTGCCGCCAGTACTGCGGGTTTGACTAAGGTTGCTTTTGTCACTGAATAAATAGCCATTTATAGAATATAAAATTTCCTGCTGCAAATATTAAAGAAGGGGTTAAGATTATTAATCTTAGCCCCTTCTTTAATGTCTTAAACCGTGTTTATGATAAAAGCAAACATAGTGGAATCATTGTAAAACTAGTCGAAATTATTCAATAACGTATCGATGTTATGTTGAACAACCTATATGTATTTTAACGTTTTAATCACGTTATTCGTTCAAAAAACCACCACAATGCAATGGCGATACTAACAAAAGAGCCAGCATAAAATATAACTGATTTATAAAAACGCGTATGACGTAATAACAGCGCGATCGGAAATACTATGGCAATGAATACTAGTTGTCCTAGCTCAATCCCTACATTGAAGCTTAATAATGCCAATACGCGCTCACTTGTTGCTAGTGGCAGATCTACGAGCACATTGGCAAAGCCAAACCCGTGAATCAGACCAAAAACAAAGGCTAGATAGACGGCTCGCACTCGTAACATTGGTACCAGATTGTTTAACGCAGCGAATGCGATGGACAGAGCAATTAAAGATTCGATAAAGGGTCAGCCATTGACACATGGGCGACCGCACCATCTCCAAAGAACGTGCTTACTCTCTGCTTGGTCATATCAATCATTTGATCGGGAATGACCATATCTAATGGTCTCAGCTTCTCTTGCAATGAGCCAACCGCTGATACTGAGACGATATAGCGTACACCTAAAGTCTTTAAGGCATAGATGTTGGCACGATAAGGCACCTCAGAGGGGGTTAACCTGTGTCCTTGACCATGCCGCGTTAAGAATGCAACTGTGACGCCATTAAGTTCACCGAGCACGATGTCATCAGATGGCTCACCATAGGGTGTCTCAATTTTAACGCTGCGCTTATTGGTCAAAGCTTGCATTTGATACAGACCGCTACCGCCGATAATAGCGATATCGGCAGCGTTTTTTACCGTAATTTCTACTGCGGTTGAAGTCATATTGGGTTCCAAATGATAATTGGTAGAGTCTATCAAAGTTAATACTACTAGCGTTTACTGACTCTCTTCTTATACATACCTTGAGCAAGCGCCTTCAAGATCATCGCCTGACTTTGCACAAAGCCGTTGTACTTGGGCAAATCATCCTCTATATCGCTGGTGCGGCGATTATAAAATAGATGCATAGTTGGCTTGGGTAGTGCCGCCACATCAGGATAATTTGTTGTGGGTATTAATATTAGATTGCCGCCCAACGCCATTTCTATACTGGGTTTATTGCATCGGGTACAAAGTCCGCGGCTAATATTTGGCGGGAGTTTCCAACGGCGAAATTTGGTTCTGATAAGGTTTAATGAACTCACATCGGGTTTAAGTAAAATCGTCACATCATTATAAGCTTGGCCAGTGAATTCTTGGCAAATAGTGCAGTGGCAGATAAAGCGTCCAATGGGCTGATTGTTGATCGTATAAGTATTGCTATAACAGGAGCAAGAGCCTTCTTGTGGGGTAAATTCTCTGCTCATTGGTCAGTCCTTAATAGTAGGGGCGTGGATATTTATTGTTTTGAAATATAGCACTATCCTAGCGTATTAGTGTAGTCGCTTTCAGTATCATGATCGAATAGGATCTATGTTAAAGAAGATGCAGAGATAAACTAGTGATTTAATGAAGCATTTAGCATGACTAACAAAAAGCAAAAGCTGTCAAAAAATTATAGAAAATAGCGCAAAGTTCTTTATATTTTTTACTTTAAGTCACTTAGGGTGATGATGAATTATCTCGGGTTATCATGAATAAATTGGACCAAAAGCTTAGCCACTTTTTCACCTTGGTCTTCTTGAAGAAAATGTCCGCCGTTGGCAATAGTCGTATGTGCTTGACCTTTGGTTCCGGGAATGATTTTTTGCATAATGCGATCGCCACCAGCAGTCACTGGGTCAGAATCGCTGAATAGTGTGATAAAGGGCTTTGTCCATTTACTCAGCTCAATCCATGCGGCGCGATTATTTTCTGAAGCAGGATCATCCGGCGTCGAGGGTACAAGCAGTGGAAACTGTCTAGCGCCCTCCTTATAGGATTCATCAGGAAATGGCGCATTATAGGCGTCGATCACCGCCTGTGACAGCTTGGTAACGGTACCGCTCTTGATGGTCCTTCCGACATGAAATTGAGGTGTTTCCTGCGAGAATTGTTGCCATTTACGAAAACCTTCACCTAGATCGTGGTCGCCGGTGGGGAGCATGGTGTTGCCAGCTGCTACCCGAGCAAATCGGTCTGGATTTTCTGCAACCAAACGCAAACCAATCAGTCCACCCCAATCCTGACAAAACAGAGTGATGTTATTCAGATCTAATTGGTCGAGTACGGATTGCATCCAGTTGACATGACGTTGGTAGGTATAGTCAGTACGAGACGTGGGTTTGTCTGAGCGCCCAAAACCGGGGAGGTCTGGCGCAATAACGCGGTGTCCCGCTGCAGTCAGTATCGGAATCATTTTACGATATAGATAACACCATGAAGGCTCCCCATGCAGCAGTAACACTGGATCAGCGTCTCTTGGTCCTTCGTCTAAATAATGCACACGCAGCTCATTGTCTTCGCTGTCGTCGACCATTAGATAGTGCGGGTCAAAGTTGTAATCTGGTAGGTTTGCAAAACGCGAATCGGGAGTTCTGAGGATTTTCATGTCTCGTCCTTGAGTTGGGTAAATGAGCGCGTATTCTTACACAGCTGATGGAATCTTAGAGTTAGGGTGGATCGCCACAAAACCCGATGAGAATGGATCGCCGTCACCAATCTTAATGATGTGAGTATCATATTTCGTACTCTTACCCTATGCCAATTATTACTCTAACTTGATCGTTATTCTTTGGCTGTTAGGTATTCTTATCGGGTTTAGCAAAGTTTTGAGGATATAGCGCGCGTGCTGCCACATCATCAAACTCGGTCTTAAACTCGATGCCTTTAGGAATATTTCGGGCTTTTTGGACCGCAGGACGAGCACTTATACTTGCAAACCAGCGCTTTAGATTAGGATAGTTGTCTAAACCTTCCTCACCTAAGACTACGGTTGCTTTATCAATCCACCCCCAAGCTGAAATATCAGCAATGGAATACTCATCGCCAACCAGATACTCGCGACCTTCCATGTGGGTCTCTAACACTTCGTAATGACGTTCGGCTTCACGAAGATAACGATTGATAGCATAAGGCGTTTTCTCTGGTGCCTTATGTCTAAAATGCACGGATTGACCAGAAAACGGTCCTAAACCTGTCGCTATAAACATCAACCATGACAGCATCTCGCCACGATCTTCTGACTTGCCGGCTAATTTCCCTGTTTTTTCGGAGAGATACATCAAGATAGCAGTAGAGTCAAACACGCGTTTGCCATCATCTTCGATTGCCGGGGTTTTACTATTGGGGTTAATAGCACGATACTCAGGGCTATGTTGTTCGCCTTTTAAGGTATCTATAGCGATCAACTCATACGGCAAGCCAGTCTCTTCGAGATAGACAGCTACTTTCATCGGGTTTGGGGTTTGATGAAAATAAAATTTGAGCATAACCTGATCCTATCCTGTTGAGGTCTTAGTTTGACAATCATAAAAGCAATGAAAAATACAAATAATCCTTAAAGACTCATGCAGTCATTAAGGATTATTTTTTACAGTGAGCCTAACGATGCGTACCGCGAATAGGGTAGTCATTTTTTCGAATAAAGGCTAAACCATTCGCAAGGGCTTCAAGTTCAGGTCTAGCAAAAGGTGCGTTGGAGATATCAACGATTTGAATTTCTCCATCAGCGTTAACCACAAATATACCAGGCTCTGCAAAGGGATGATCGGTCTCTTTCTCTGAACGTGGCTCTGAGATATAAAGTCCTAGCGTATTCATCTGCTCAACAGTCAAACCATAGGCAATAGGGAAGTCGATATCTAATTTTTCTAAATGACTCTCTAATTGCTCTTTACTATCACCTGATACTGCAATGATATCGACACCCGCATCAGCAAATGACGATTTTACGGTTTCTAACTGGTTGAGGTATTTAGTACATATCGGACAATGTTGACCTCGATACACCACGACCAATTTCCAGTCATGACCATTATCAGGTGTACCTAGTGACTTTATATCACCATTTAGCATTTGTACGTTTATATCGGGGAATTTGACACCAGCTTGAATTTTTTGTGCGTAATTTGATGGCATGATTTATCCTTTAGAAGTGTTTAGAAGTAGGAGTAATTTATATAGCAATGATCATCTTAACTGGACTAAAATAAATGTTCAAGATATATTTGAGCAATCACTCAAGTTAATTAATCATTCCAATCTACAGATGCTAATATCCAGTTTACTAAGCGTGTAGTAAAAGAGTATGGACGCATAGGATAGGCATTATTTAAAATAGAAGGTAATGTGGTAGATTCACCATCACAACGAATATGAATGGATGCCTGTTTAGTTATACTCATTGGTGTTCAGCTCCTTTGAATAAAATCCCTTTGAATAGAATTAAAATTTCTATCCTAAAAACTACCTTAAAGCTATTGCCTATACCTCTTTACTGTACCACTTGCAGCCCAGCTTGCAACACATAGTCAGAATGATGGCTACTATTGAATATAGAGCTAGGGGCTGTCCTAGATAACCAGTTCAGTTCCTGTCTAACCCATTGTTTTAGCTAATGTCATTGACGTTTTGGATCGCTATAGTTAAAACGCCACTCACATTCCTTTAAAAACAGATGGAAATACTCTTTTGGGATGCCATTATATTTACGCATATGTCGCTTGGCTTGGCTCCAAAAGTTCTCTATTCCATTAATATGGTTTCTGTCTTGTGCAAACTCTTTTGAATGATTGATACGGTAATGAGCGAACTCACTGACATCAAGTGCGTTGTAACTTCTGAATGAGTCAGTATAAACGATACCATCAGGCTTTACTTTCTCTCTTATGATAGGGATTAAGGTATCGGCTTTGGCATTAGGGATGATACAAGCATAGACGCTACCATTGCGCTTCAGTAGTCCAAAAACAGGAACTTTGTTACCAGCACCGCGACCACGTTTGCCTTTGCGTCTGCCGTCAAAGTAGCTCTCATCAACTTCTATTTCGCCTTCTAGAAGGTCAGGCTCCTAACTATTTTCATAAATCAGTAGTCTTAGCCTGTGAAAGTAATAGCTGGCTGTTGTATCCACTAAGCTTGTTGTAGTTCCTGTCAGTCACGTGCTTGTAAAGGAGAATCGTAATAGCATCAATCTAATGGATTTAACCAATGAAAATCTATTGTTATATCCAACAGCGCCGCGTCCCAGCTTTATTGATTATGTGTTGGAATTGTTTGAAGCTCGTAACTTAAAAGCCAATTATCTGACTGAAGTACGTGAGTTACATGTTGCGTTAGGGTTAGTAGCAGCAGGTGAAGGCCTGACTATTGTGCCAAAGACGCTTGAGCATCTGCGTAGTCAAGAAGTGACTTATATTCCATTTGAGGATGGTCATTTAACCTCACCGATTGTGATGAGTGTCAGGCATTTTGACAAATCAGAATTGTTAAAAACATTGTTAGACGTGACTTATCAGATTTATGATGAAGAAGGGTTTGATTATAAGCGTGAGAAAATATGAATACATCATAGTGTTAATATAGAATATAAACCTATGCGTGAGAATTTACGAGTGCTAGCTCAATAAACGAGTCATTGCCGTTAAGCCCAATAAAATCTAAGGTATGGACTCGTCCCAGTACGGTGGCGTGCCATAATAGCCTTCCACAAAATCAATAAAACACCTCACTTTATGTGGTAGCAATTTTCTATGGGCATAGACTGCATATAAGCCCAAAGCCTCAGGCTCAAGTTTTGGCAACACTACGACTAGTTTGCCACTACTAAGCGCTTCGCTGATAATAAAAGTCGGCTGTAATACTATTCCTGCGCCTGCAATAGCCGCGTCCACCAATACATCACCATTATTACTACGAAGCTCGCTACCTTGCTTGAGGTATTTTGCTTTTAATAATTGGTAGATATCGTCCTTACCATCCATATTCATATAGCTGTAATGCAAATATCGATGACGCTCTAAGTCTTCAGGTTGAGTAGGCGTGCCATGTTTGTTCAGGTAACCAGGTGCAGCGCATAACATCACACGAATGGGTGCGACCTTCTTAGCAATCAGTGACGAGCTTTTTAGCTGCCCGATACGCAAGGCCACATCGAAACCCTCCTCGACAATATCGACTTTGCGATCAGTCAATTGTAGGTCGACTTTGACCAATGGATAATGGATCTGAAAGTCAGTGATTAACTTAGCCATATGTTTTAAGGCAAACGATACTGGTGCACTGATTCTTAAGACGCCTTTGGGATTCTGTTGTAAACCACCTAATTTTGATTCCATATCATCAATGCTAAGTAAAATCTGTTGTGCATGTCCGAAGTAATGACTGCCAGCTTCGGTAAGGCTGACTTTACGAGTGGTGCGATTAAGCAGGCGTGTATTTAGCTGCTCCTCCAACTTAGAGACATATTTGCTCACCAACTGCGGTGACAGCTGCAAGGTATTTGCCGCATTACTAAAGCTGCCTTCGGTCACCACTGCCACAAAGGCGCGCATTGCATCGATTCTATCCATATTTTGCCCTATTTCTATTTAATCATCAAAATTCAACGCCAAAACAATTATCAATGATATGTTGTTAATTATTCAATATTATCTATCTTACTCTTTTACTGTGTTGATAGTAAAGTATGGTTATTCCAGGAATTAAATACCCTTCCTAAAATAAACCTAATGGAGTAATAACAATGAAAATGTCAGTAATGAATAGAATTTTGCTATCTAAAGCGGGCGCTGCCGCTTTAATCCTTCGTGTACCCGTAGGTTTGATTTTGGCAGCGCATGGTGCTCAAAAGTTATTTGGCTGGTTTGGTGGCAATGGGCTGGCTGGCACGGCTGAGTGGTTAAGCAGTATGGGTATGGAACCTGGTTTTCTAATGGCAATATTGGCAGGGGGTGCTGAGTTCTTTGGTGGTCTTGCCTTGGTATTAGGATTATTGACACGACCCGCTGCATTAGTCGCTGCATTCACTATGCTCGTTGCTATTTTTTCTGTTCATATAAATAATGGTCTATTTGTCGCTGATGGTGGCTATGAGTATGCCTTAGTATTGATGGTCGCTTCGATTGCTCTGGTAATACAAGGTGGCGGTTATCTCAGTATGGATAATGCTTTATCAGAAAAATTAGATAATGTTTAATAATCATCAGTAATAAATCCACATTTACTCGCTAATAATAAGTGTCCATCTTAAATAATGGCAACAATTGGACTAAAAACTGGCAACATATATAAGATAAAGAAGGCTATGTTCGCTGGCTTGTGACTTTAGTATGCTTCCATGTGGCTTATTATTATTTAAAAGCATTGAATTCCAGTAGAATTGTGCCTATTCATCCTAGCCGTATTTAGTAAAGATAATGGAGTGAAGCTAATGAATAATGAGTCTATTTCAGCCACGCAGCCAGTATTATTTATACCTCACGGTGCAGGTCCTTGTTTTTTTATGGAGTGGCAGCCAACTGATACTTGGGATCAAATGGCCGAATTTTTAAAAGGTATCTCAAGTCGCTTGCCACAGCGCCCAAAAGCTGTTTTGATCATCAGCGCACATTGGCAAACTCCCGAGTTTAGCATCACCACTAGCACACAACCTGATCTAATTTATGATTATTATGGGTTCCCTGAGCATACTTATCAGCTGACTTATCCGGCAGCGGGCGCGCCAGTATTGGCTGAACGGATAGGTAATATGCTCACTGATGCAGGTTTAAGCAATAAACAAGATGCTACAAGAGGCTTTGATCATGGAGTATTCATCCCGTTAAAACTCATGTTCCCTAATGCGGATATCCCAGTAGTGCAGTTATCGCTACGTCAGGATCTCGATCCTGAAGCCCATTTAATGGCAGGTAAAGCAATTGCGGCATTACGTGATGAAGGGGTGTTGATTGTGGGCAGCGGTATGAGTTTTCATAATATGCGCGGTTATGGCGATAAAAAATTCACGGCTCCATCAGTGGCATTTGATGATTGGTTGACTAAGACGGTTGCAGCCGATGCAGATGCGCGATTTGCAGCCCTTAGTGATTGGTCTAAAGCGCCCCATGCTATCGAGTCTCATCTATTAGGAAGCGAAGAGCATTTGATACCGCTGATGGTTATCGCGGGCGCAGCAGGAACAGATCGAGGGCAAAAGGTCTATTCTCAGCAAGTAATGAAGACTCAGATATCAGCCTTTCAGTTTGGCTAAGCTCAGATTCTTCTATCAAACCTCAATATCAATCAAACTACCTTAATATTTCTAAAATTAATAAGAGCACGCTAAAACGCCTCAGTAGATGCTTAGTGGGTTTTCTATACATAACGCAGCTATGTGACCTGCACTGTAAGCCAGGTAGAAACCAACTTGGGAGATTTTAAGCATACTGCTTAATAATAACCTATGCTATCGATTTCGTAATCATGCAATCCATATCTAAAATGAGTAGTTCGATACCTGTATAGCGCATCGATCATAAATCAATGCAAATGAGTGTCATGGTTAGGAGGTTCTGAGCACACGAAAATCAACAGTCAGTCTATAGTGGTCAGCATACTATCAGGCGAGTCTGACATGGCAAATCCCATCACACGACAGGCATACAAACCCAAACACGGCTAGATAACACTAGCCGCCTTTGATAAGAATATAGGTGACATCGCCTGTCTAGAATTGTTTAAGCGCAGATGGGTTAAAGTTAAGGTTTAATAGGCCTTATGCCCATCATCAGCTTCCTTGTATTTATAAGTTTTTATTCAACGACTTTGAGTTTCTATTTTTGCCACAACCTTACCTGCCGAACTGTCACACTGAAATCAGCTTCATTCTTTCCTAATTATTAACGGTGCCTAGCAAATACGCACATTTTTCTTTATATATTAAATTAGCCTTATCCTTTTATAAAAAAATCATTTTGGGTGGCTGATGCATTAGAAAGTTTTGATGAGATATGTTCCAAGCGTAAGCGCCTGCTAAGGTAAAAACAAGGTAATCGCCGATATGTAGCGCGTCAATCCATTGATCTTTTGCCAGTATGTCTTTGGGCGTACAAAGCTGACCGACAAGGGTTACCTTGGTGCCAGTGATGGCGGCTTGCTCTATCAGATTTTCTAGCAACTGGTTTTCCATTGCGTGGCTCATGCGGCGCGGCACGATGAAAAAAGGATGATTGTGCTGCTGCGCGGCGGGCGTTCTAAAGTGATGCGTGCCGCCATGACCAATCACAAATGTCTCGCCAAGATTTTTTTTGATATCCAGTACCTCCATGACGTAATAACCACAGGGTGCAGTGATAAAACGTCCAATCTCAAACCTGACCGTAAACTGCGGATTTGCCGTTAACATGCTGGCAAGCTGTTGACAGAATACTTCCCACTCAAAATGCTGCGGCTGCTGATCATAGTGAATACCAATGCCGCCGCCCACATTGATAATCAGTTTTGAGGGCAACGACGGATAATTCTGTTGCCATTTCTTGACCATCTCCATATAACGCTGCATTAATAGCAGATGGCGCTCGACTGATAATTGATGCGACATCAAGTGAAAGTGAAACCCACAAAATTCAATAAACGGGCTTGAGTCGATGATAGCTAGCGCTTGCTTGAGATGGGTTTCATCCAGCCCAAAGGGGGTAGGCTTGCCGCCCATGACCAGCTTACTGCTGCCGATATCACCAATATCAATATTCATCCTTAAAAATATACGGACGGGAAGCTGCAAGGAGTGACTTAATGTCTGGATTCGAGTCAGCTCGACCAGGCTTTCCACATGAATGGTATCGATTTGCTGTTGTATGGCTTGCTGTAAGTCTGAGGTCAGCTTGCCCGGTCCACCAAAAATAATAGGGTGGTTCGGTTGGTGGGTTTGTAGCCAATTGAGCTCGCCTGCAGAAGCGGCCTCAAACCCATCTACATGCTCTGCTAAGGTTGATAGTATTTGAGGCTCAGCATTAGCCTTTATGGCATAAAACAGCTGCGTGTTATCAGGCAGACAGTGCTTCATAGCTGTTATACGCTCTTCTAGAGCTTCCAAGTCATAAATGTAAGCACAAAGCGGTGACGGCTGCGCACCATAATTATGGATACAGTCAATTATTTTTTGAGGAAGCGAATGCTTATCTGAGGTTTCGATTAAGTGTGTTGTTGTCGCGTTTGTCATCATTTTAGGTAACCTTTGATTCAGATAATTTACGAGTTTTTATATTAGATTTATTGTCTTTATTGGCGTTGAGCATAGAGGACTGCCACGGGCAAGGAAGCATCACGTAGGCAGAATGTTTATCAGCAAGCGTGAGTAATCGAGTTTTATAATTGGTCTTGCTGGGTAAGCTACCGCCGTCTAACAAATCCTGAATTTCAGGCTGAGTACCATATACCAGTTGCCAATTCATCAATATCTCTTTGACATGCTGCCAAAGTCGCGCCTCTAAAGTCTCCGCTGATTGCGCACCTCGGCATAAATAAAAAATGGTCTCACTAAGATTGTTCACAAAAATGCAATAAGCAATACGTGACCATCCTGCCGCTTTAGAGTAGCGGATGGATTGTTTACAGCGCTCAGATAAACTGGTTGCTTCAGCAAGTGACCACAGGTTATCAACCAGCTTGGTGCCTTCCAAATCTCGAATCCAGACGCATGTAGGTAGCCCTTGATGAAAGCCAATCACCGTATTTTGTAAATGCGGCTCGAACACAACGCCATGGTTAAAAAAGTAATCAAACGTGCCATCAATTAAAGTATTGGCATAACGGCTGAACCATAAGCAGGCTAGAGTGTTATAAGATGAACGCTCGTTATCACGTTGACCAGTGTGTACGCAGCGTTTTTGTAGCTGGCGTTCGATGACGCTGTCTCCGAACCTATCCTCTGTAAATAAGGCAGCAGCAACTTGTGGCTTAAGATATTTAATTTCATCCGTCGTAAATGACTCTCGAAATAACATGCCAAAGGACTCGGTAATAAACTGAGTCGAGCTGGAATCATCATCGGGGAATTTGGCGCTCATATCAAGGGTGGCAGCCCCCGGCTCTAACATCAGCTTAAAAGCTGGCGCAGTCAGACGCTTGCTGTGATCAATTTTTTCTAAAATAGCATTCAAGTACACGGCACTGTGGAGCTCATACCAAGCGTTTTTGCGAATGCAATTGGTCAGACGAACATGGATAGAGCATTTGATAAAATGTGATAGCTGGTGATGATATAAGGTGCGCACCGATGAGGTTGGGGACACCGCCTTGCCTATCAGACCAAGCGGTATCATGTATCCTGATGTGACTGCTCGCTTGATGGTCGGATTTGCCAAGATGCCATCGGCTTCCCACGGATGACAAGGGTAGTAAACCCAATCGGTGTCGCTATCAGTATCTGAATTAATAGACTCTAGTAAGTCGCCAGCGTCTGCAAGTAACGTGCGAGCGATATTGCACAGTACGGTTTTGGTGTCTTTGCCAATATAGCTGACGAGGGAGGAATCAACCTTAAACCAAAACAGAGCAAACTGGCTTTGGGTTTCGGGCGAGTGCGCCAATAAAGACGTCATGTCGACCCCTTGCCGGCTTTTTGGCGACGGATGATACGCATGACCCCACAGCAATGCTTGCTCGCTATCTATATAGCCATTAACGGTAGATTTATCTTGCTGTAAATCGTGATGGTAGTTAGTAGCGTGGTTGCTAGAGGCCTGCAAAAAAGTGGTTGTCACGCTGATGCTATTATCAATCTGGTATTTTAGCTCTTGGTTGATATCGATTTGATAACGCGTAGCAATATAACTGTGCAGATAATCGACCAATTGATAAATGTTGAGGCACGCCCATGATTGACCGCGAGCTTTTAGCCAAGGCGCTCCGCTTAGCTGGCACTTGCCTAAGTGACTAAAATACGCCACTGGCAATACGATTTTTGCAGAAGCGATCTCATTAGCGACAGGAAATCGAATCGTTAATAGGCGCGTGCTTAGGCAGGCGCGGTTATCACGTAGACACAGTGGTAAGTCGTCCTCAGACTCATCAATGCTTAGGTCTTGATTGGGGATAGCAAACTCACGAAGATAACAATTGATGATATTCGTCAGTGCATGCTGCTCAGACTTATACTGATGGTACTGCGAAAGCAGGCTTGGCACAGGGGTATTTTCAACTGTTTTACTCGGTGGTAGAAAATTTGGTATCGTGTTGTTTGATAGGGAATAGTTTGGTCTCATAAGTGATGTCTTTTTTAGATGTTTTTAGAGTGATTGTTGTCTGTAGTGCCCTCTACACAGTCTTGCTGTATTTTTCTTGATATATTTTGATGGTTATTATCGCGATAACTGCCATCATTGCTGAGAGAACAAAAGGAGAGAGCAAACCAAACATCGGTACAAATAAAGTGACCGACAACCCTGCTAGCACGCCGCCCCATTTTGCTAGCGCATCATAGCGAGAGAATATTTTGCCGCTATGTTTAGACTGGTTAGTATCCGCCATCTGCGTATGCAGGCTTTGGTAACACATAAACATGCCCACGCCAAATAGCATTCTAGCCAACCAAATCAAGGGAAGATAATCCGTCAAATGCAGCAAAACCGCACTCGCTAATACCGTAAAACCAAGGCTTAAGGACATTGCTGGCAGGCGTTGGCTGATGCGCCCATAGAGCAGCTGACAGATCAGATACATGACATGAGGCATGGCATATAATTGTCCTATTTGAGAGGTGCTAAGCCCAAAAGTTTTGGCAAATGGCAAAAAATAGGGAAAAGTCGCTACCATACAAAAGGCTAAGAAAAACTGCAGCACCGATATAAACAGATAAGGATTGGCGAAAAAAGCTGTGCTCGTTAGACTTTGTGCTGAGTGCTGAGTCTCCTTTTTATCGCTTTTAGCTGTGTTGCTGTTACTGTTGTTGGTTTTGGTTTTGGTTTTGGTTTTTGTAGATGCTTTTGGCAATTCGGTAGTATTTGCGGTTGTGCCGATATTGCCTGCTGCGATAACGTCTTTTTTTAACAAAAAGCTGAGTAGTAATGCTAAGAGCGGCAGGATGGCAAGCACGCGATACAAACTTAACACCTCGTAATGGTGTACTAAAAACCCGAGCCCAATCGGGGCGGTAATCAGGGCAAGTCGTGCTGAGAATTGAGTGAAATTCAACACCTGTTTTAAGGCGTTTTTATCAGTGATACTGGTGGCTAAATATGCGTTTGAGGCAGCCATTGTCCCACCAAACAGCCCCTGAACGCTCAGCCCTATGACGAGCTGCCATAAAGACTGAGAAAATCCGCATATCAAAAACCCCACTGCCAAACCCAACTCCGCCCGCAACAAGGATGTTTTGCGACCATATGTATCGGCGAAAATTCCCCAGTATCTGGCAGCGATGGCAGTCATGAGGGTCGGTAATATAAACAGCAAACCAACCCAGCCTGATTGCAATGGCGCATTTAGCTCTTGGAGCATGATTGGTAAAAACAAAGGCATACCTAACGCAGAAAACGCGGACAGGTAGTGACAACATAAGACGATTGCCACCATCATTCGATAGCTCATTAGGAATCCTGTTTGTGTCGCTGCATAAGTTTTAAGGTATTGGGCGCTGATTTACCATAGAACTTATTGATATCAGTCGCGCCAGACTGCTCTTTTGACAACAGACTACCAGCAGACAATAAGTATTTGATATACCAGTGCTGGCTCTCTAATAAGACTTGCTTGGCAAGATGGATGTCGTAACCTTGTTTAGAGAGGCTGTGTAAGGTCGTATCAATACAGTCTATTAAGGTTTGATAGGCGTCATGACGGTTGATGATGTTATGGGCGCTCATCATCTCAATAATGGCAACGATGTCTAGCTGGAGCGTGATGGTCAAAAACATCTGTGCTAATGCCAACTCATCTTCAACGACGATACGTTGGTCTTTAATATCCTTGATGTCCTTAATATCATTAATAGCACTGCTATTTATCACATCGCCTAAACCAACTTGTGCCATGCCAGCGTTAAATCGTGGTGGATAAAGGCATGCTGAATCATTGTCTTTCATGAGTAAACTCATCGTGCGGCTATGGTGGTCAAATACAATGACAGCATTTTGCTGATTGGCTTCTAGCGCAATGCCATATTTGATCCATAAATTTAAATGAACATGGCATAACAGGTGGATGTACTCTTTTAACCAAAGCTTACTATCACCGTCATAAAACTGTGCAATTAAGTGGCTGATAAAGGGGCGACCATCAGGCATGACGCTGCCAAACGCCGCTACCGGTACAGGAGTTTTATTGGTTAGATTAATATCATCATAGCGCCTGACGATAAAGGCAAGAGTTTTATCATCGCCCATATGACCACCTAGGCTTTCATCGCAATGGGTGTAACACCCTTGCAGCGCGGCATCATTTTTTTCAATCAATCGTAAGGTGCGTTGAAACCAGTAACCATCATAAATGGTTGAAGGCTTAATTAAGCGCACGTTTTTATTGCCTAAGGTGCGGACGATGAGCGGTACTTTGATATGAATATTTGGCTCAGCACAGCACACTACCGTGCGCACAGATAAGGTTGGTTGTACGCTTAGCGCAGACTTGGGTGCCAATATAATTTGCAGCGAAGTATCCTTGAGAACATGCTGGTGCAGCAGCGGCAAGGTTAACGGATGTACTGGAAATAGGTGATGCGTCTGTTGGAGGTCCGGACTGAGACCGACGTCTGTAAAGCTTGGCCAAACATCAGGTAGCTTGGCGCTGACGGTGCTTAGAGCTTTAGAGATAGCAACCCAATGTAGGCTAAAGGTTGGTGCAAACTCTGGACTATAGGCTGCGATATCAGACGCGTCCAGACCAAGCTTGGCTCGGGCAGTCGGATAATAAGGGTGATCCAAATACGAGGCGACTTGATCGGCGTATAGCAAACGCTCAGACCAGCTTGGGTATCCAGTAATATTGCGTTCAAGATGGCAGCGTTGAGACTCAAACCCTTGGCGCGCTAACGCTCGGTGTTCGGTGGCACAATCAAGCTCAAGCAGATAGCTGTCGAGCGCAGTCTCACAGGCATCTGGCAACTGTTTGAGAATGGCTACAAAATCCTGATAGTCATGCTTGATGAGGTAATCGCCTGAGTTTTTTTGAAGCCACATTGGGCTGGCAAGTTGCCAATATTGCATATAATCACTGGCTACAATCGGCAACCAGTCGGTTTGATTGGACGAAGTTATCTTTAGCCACAACTTCTGCTGTTTTAACACCTCTGGCAGATGAGGAAGATCAAATTCTGTTTCCATAATGGTGCTATCTGACAGCAAGCCATAGACGTCTTCGCGGATACAGGTGTTGATAAAGCGTTCGGTAATATATTGTTTGTCCATTATAAGCTCTCAAAATATAACAAGTTAAAAACTAAAAGTTAAATCGGTAAAAGGTGTGTCTAAAAATTTTATGATTCAAACTGCCATTGCAAATTTTCTATGGCATCGCTTAGCACGTCATTCATGGTATTTGTGCAATCGGAATAAGCCAGTAGTCGGCTCAGATAGTCTTTATTAGAGTGGGTAATATGAATGGTTTGATGTTGTTTTTTTAGGGGCTGATGGATAATGACACTTTGTTGGGTTTGTTTTTTAAATGAGGCAGGAGCAGATCGAATCGTGCCAGATTGAGGTGCAACAATGTAATGAATGCGTGCATGCGTACTGATGGCGAGTGACCCGAACTCGGCCTCTAACTCAGCAATGCTGACCCCTTGATGCAATCTAACAATGGTGTCAAACCATGGGTAGTGCGCCATATCATGTAATAAAAACTCTCTGCCATCACCGATGCTGCGATAGTTGATTTCAACCAAATGCACCTCGCCCGTTGGGGTAATAATAAACTCACTGTGACAGACGCCAAGTCCAACACCGATATCTTGTAGAATCGCCAAACAACGCTCACGGTACTGTACACACAAAGGCGTATTCCAAACTGCATCAAGCTCTACAAAATGTGGCGGTTCGGTCAATGTCACCTCAAAGCCGCCTACCGCCACCAAACGCTCACCATCTCCGAGTGTCTCTAACGTAATTAAGCGCCCAGCCACATAGGACTCAACCAAAATAGGCAGGGTTTTTGACTGCCAAAAACTTTGGCAATAGCTTAGCAGCTCGTTTTTATTCATACAAAGCTGAACGTCCATGCTAGCGACGCCTTGCTTGGGTTTAGCGACTAGAGGGAAGCTGATGCTGAGATTCTCAAGGTGTAAATCTTTGGCGGTTAGCAGCTGATAGCCGGCTTGGTATAAGTGAGCAGAATGCAGCTGTGTTCTCATTAAGTACTTGTCTTTAAAGACCAAGCAGTGACACCAGTCTTTACTAGGCAAATGGAAAAATTCAGCGACCACAGCGGTTGCGGCTTGTAGATGGTCGCTATTACTAAAGACCAGATTGGGCAGGATATGATAATTATTTAAGGTATCAATGATCGCTAGAGGGTTAAATACATCGCATTCAAGGATGCTGATTTGCGCCCCTAAAGGCGTCGTTATTAACGCATCCATGTGTGCCTCTTTATCATCGGTTATGATAATCAATTGACTGTCAGGTACGTGCCTCGATTTCAATAAGGCGGGGATAAAACCTTCAATAACTGCATCGTTGACCACATGAGTGATGAGAACCGTAGAATAAGTCATAGAGTTTTCCTTTCATAATTAGCTATAAATAAAAACAAGCAGTACAATCTTTTATTGAACGCAATAATAATGATAATGATAATCATTTACAAGTAAATTATGAAAATATTGTTCTATTAATGGCTGAAATCTACTAAAATTTTTTAAGAGAGGGGTTTAAGTGCGAAGGTAAGCAGTGAAATTTGATAAGAGAGACAAAGAGGTTACAATGTTTTTTTGAAATAAAAGCAAATCCATTTCAGATTTGCTTTTATCGTTGCGAAGTATTCAAGAATTAGAATTTATTAACCCTTAAAATTGATAGTTAAGCCCCAGTTTGTATGAACGTCCGGGTGCAGGATAGCGACCAACAGGACTGGTATCGACACCGCGGAAATAATACTGTTCATCAAATAAGTTATTAATACCAAATTGAACAGATAGTTTTTCGTTTTTGGTATCTTGCAATGTTTTTTGTAGGCTCAAGCTCCAAACTTGATAAGCAGGTGTCTCACCAATGCCGCCGTCTTTGCTTTCTGCTACCGTGTTGGCATTATCAGCATAAGCTTTGTCATAGTAAACGCCAGATAAAGTAGCGTTGTAATCTTGATGCTTATAACTGGCGTGCCAGCCCAACTGATGTGGCGAGCTGTACGGCAGTTGATTGCCTTCATCTGCCCCTTCTTTTAGCGTGGCATCAAGATAGTTGTAACTAAGACCTACATCTAGGTTTTTGAATGTTTTTGGGGTATAAGTAATCGCAGTTTCTAAACCTTGATGCAGGGTACGACCCACATTATCAAAGCTTTGCTCTGCGCTGTTCCATTGCAGCTGATCTTTAAAATCTATGCGATACAATCCCAAATTAGCTTGCAGACTATCGGTGGTATAGCGTGTACCTATTTCATAATTCCACGCAAGCTCACTACCTTCTTCACCGTTACCGCGAATATTGGCAATTTGCGGCGTTCTTAGAGATTTCTGCGCATTGGCATAAATCAGCCAAAGCTTGTCATCAGATTTGGTTAATGCATAAGACGTTGTCAGCCCAGGCAGCCATTCCGTAATGGTGTTATCTGTTTGCGTGTTATTACCAGCATCATTAAACGTCATTTTTGCATTTTCATAACGAATACCGGGGGTAACTTTTAGACGCTCATCCAGAAAGCTCATCTCATCGCTAACATAAGCGGCCCATGCATCCGTTTGTAGGTTCCAATCACGGGGCATGGTCGTCGTACCATCAGCAAGTTTGGTTTGCGTCAGTTTATAATCGATGTCTTCATTGACGTAGCGCACGCCACTGATGAGGTGGTGCTTGATATTTTTGCTATCACCAATCTTCATAGAAAACTTCGGCTCTACGCCATAAACAGTAAACTCACGAGGTGAGGTACGTAGGCTGTCTGCTGCAATAGCAGGATCTGCCCAATGTACACCTTGTTTGTTCGCTTGTGAGTTAAATCCCCACTCAAAATTACGTGTGGCATGATGACCAAAAGTAGTGAGGTCTAATACTGCTTCATCACCGATATCTAAGTAGTTTTTGTACTTAGCATGCCAGCGCGTTGATTTACCTTGATAAGCTTCAAGTGGGCGTTGACTCTGTTCGACATCTTGCTCATAGGCAGCAGGCGAGAGCGCACCCGGCATTTCTGTATCAGCATCATAGTATTGCAAGAACCCTTCCAATTCTTGATTGTCATCAATATACCAAAGGGCTTTGGCTTGTAGGTTAGTAACTTCAGTGTCTGAGTGATCTCTAAAGCTGTCACCCTTAATACCGTTGGCTTCTAGCTGTATTCCGAAATCATCATTTAACCAGCGGCTGTGACGAGCATATAAACTGGTCAATGGCTTACCATTTTGCTCAAAGACCGTTAAATTGGTACCAATCTCAGTTTGAGTCTCTTTCGTAATAGGTTTGGTGATGAGGTTAATCACACCGCCGACATTATTTGGACCATATTGGGTCGCAGCCCCGCCGCGTACGACATCGATGCGCTCAAGATTATCAAGGGTTGCTGGAAAGATGGACTGACCGGTATGACCATAAGGTGCTAAGGTTAAAGGAATGCCATCCATTAAAAACTGCGCCTGTCCACTACGGCTGGCACTCAACCCGCGAACAGAGATATTCGGTAACACGCCAGTGCCTGTTTCATCGTCAATTTTGACACCTGGAATAAACTGTAGCGCCCCGTCAATGGAGTTACTCACGGTTTTTTTAATAAAATCGTTGTCAATCACCGTACGATTACCGGCAAATGCTTTTACCTGATTAGCACTAGAATCACCTAACGTCTCTGCAGTGACAATGATTGGCGCGGCAGTAAAAGAAAGTACTTTTGTTTCTGCTTTATTATTAATGGAGCTAGTTGTAATGGAAGTGTCTGAGCGAGCCTCAACACTCGTTTTCTTACTAATGGGCGTCATCTCAGCGCTACTTTGTTGATAAATGCAAAACATAGCAAGACAAAGCGCAGAACGTTTAAAAATAATAACCATAACAATTCCAATTATTTAGCAGGTGTTTATGTCAGTCAAAGGTGAATAGTGTTACTAAAACGTTGCAATTATAAACAGTAATAGTTATCATTTGCAAAATTATTATCATTTATATGCTTAAGTATTAGTAAATACTGTTCAATAATTATTGATACTAAGCCACTGACAACCTCGCTCATTCCTTAACACATCTATGGATCTAATTATGTCTCACCATCAACCTAAACCCTTAGTGACTGCGGTTCGTGCTCAATTATTCCTCGCCATGATGACGACTGGTCTAACCATGGTGGTGAGTCAACAGGTTGCTGCTCAAGAGACAGCTATACAGCCATTAACAACACTGCCATCAACGACGCTAGCGCCGATTGTGGTCATGGCTAAAACCTATGAAGGCTATGCTGCTTATGCTCCAACGTCAGGGACCAAGACGCAGACCGAGTGGTTAGATGTGCCGCAGTCAGTATCGGTAGTAACTAAAACGGAGCTAGAGGATAGAGGCGCGGTGCGCGTGATGGATGCTATGAAAGGCGTCGCCGGTTTGAATAACACGCTTGGCGAAGGTAGCCGAGACGAGTTTGTGCTGCGTGGATTCAATGGTTTAAACGATGTCTATAGCGATGGTATGCGTGATGATGGCAAATTGCAGTCCTATCGCAGCCTCGCCAATGTAGAGCGCGTAGAGGTGGTAAAAGGTCCAGCGGGCGCGCTGTATGGGCGTGGTAGTGCAGGTGGTATTATCAACCTCGTCAGTAAAAAAGCAGAAGGCGATGACTTTGATAAGGTGCAAGCACAAGTAGGTAGCGATGGCTTAGCCGTGGCGCGCATTGATAGCTCGCATAAATTATCAGATACCGTCAATGCCCGTATCAATGCCGAGTATCGCCGCAGTGACTCCTATATCGATCATGTCGATTCAAATGATGTCTTTATTGCACCAACGGTACGTTGGCAGCCGACTGACCAGCAAACGCTGGATTTCTCCCTCGATTTTATGCGTCAGCACCTAGTGCCTTATCGCGGTGTTCCGTCCAAAGATGGTAAGCCTGTTGATGTACCTCCTAATACCTTTTATGGCGGCACCAATGATTACCAAGATTCAGACACTTGGCATGCCAATGTCAATCATGAGTTTGATATAAATGATGATCTTAAATGGACCAATCGAGCTTCATACAGCCACATTACTTTAGAGCAAAAAGGCACCCGTCAATCATCTGCTGATGTGGTCAATGATAAGGTTGAACGTACTGTCAATAATTTTGGTTATGATCCACGCACGACAAAGACCTTACAGTCTGAGCTTGCTTGGAATAAGGGCAATCATGAGCTGCTATTTGGTGCCGATTATAATGACATTGATATCGATTTGACCCTTGCGACTGACAAAAATGTACCACCTACATCTGCAACTAACCCGAGCGCTGGTCCAACGCCTAACCCAGGTTTCCCCGCATTTCGTAAAAACAGCACCCAAAGCATCGGTGTCTTTGCCCAAGATGTCTATCACATTGGCGACTGGTCACTTGTCGGCAACGTTCGCTATGACAATATGCGCCTGAGTCAAAACGCTAATGGTAAGGACAGTGAGCTTAACGACGACAAATTCAGTTACCGAACAGGCGTCGTCTATAAGTTTAATGATGCCACCTCCGCTTATGCCACCGTAGCGCGTTCATGGCAGCTGCCTTATTCTGGAACGTTTATCAATCCAAAGTTGGGCGCACTTTACCAGACCGACCTAAAAGAAATTGGGGTGAAAACGTATTTAAATAATGACGATATTATGCTTAATGCTTCTCTCTATCGCATTGATAAAGAAGACCCAAAAACCAATGACAATCGCGAAGTGACGGATAAAGATGAGTTTCGTCATCAAGGTCTAGAGTTAGAAGCTCGAGGTAAGCTAAGTGATAATTGGGATGTGTCGGCAGGCTATAGTTATCTTGATGCTGAAGATAAAAAAACGGGTCTGATGCCAAACGACGTACCGAATCAAACGTTCTCGTTATGGACCGCTTATCAACCTGCTGATCAATGGCGAATTGGTGGCGGGGTGAATTATATCAGTGACCGCTACGCTGGAGACGCAGAGGCAGTCGAGCTAGCTGGCTATACGACCGTAGATTTAATGACTGCCTACAGCATGGGCAAACATAATCTGCAATTGAATCTAAATAACGCTCTGGATAAAGAATATGCGCTAGGGGCTACCAATGGCACCTCGGGCAAAAACCAAATTGGTCTTGGTGCGCCTAGAACATGGTTGTTGACGTATAACTACGAATTTTAACGAGTGCGTCTTAACGCCAAAATTTCATGTCCCTAGCGCCCAACCCATTGAATGATATTAAGAAAAGTTATTTATGAATCAACGTCCAAAGCTCACGCTTATTTTACCCTTACTGGTCATCGTATTGATTGTGGTTGGCGGTATTGTTTTTATTATGAATCAAAAAAATAATACTACGGCAACTCCATCATTGAATGCTGATAACGGCATGTCGGCAGCAGCAGTTACTAAGTCAAATGATAAAAATAACGTTCTTCTGCTAACCGATGAAGAAATTAAAGCGCGTCTGCCCAATCTAAGCGACTATCCGAGTGACCCGAAGCGTATTGTAGTTTTGGAATACTCATTTTTAGGGGATGCGTTAGCGTTAGGTCTGAAGCCAGTTGGTATTGCAGATGACAATAAGCCTGACAGTATCATTGCCGAGTTTACCAAACAACTCTCGGATTACACCTCTGTCGGTTCAAGATATCAGCCAAGCCTTGAGGCCATCGCTGATTTAAAACCCGACCTTATCATTGCCGATGATGAGCGCCATACCGTCATCGCCGATGAGCTTGGTCGCATTGCACCGTCGGTTGTACTCAAAAGTCGCGGCGAGAGTTATGTAGAGAATATCCAGACGGCGCAATTGGTCGGGCATATCGTACATCAAGATAAAAAAATGTCGCAAGTCATCAATACGCATCTAAAAAAGATGGCAGATTTAAAGTCGCAATTGGCAACAACCCCACTTGCTAACCACAGCGTTCAGTTTGCTATTATTAGTGATAAAGGCATGTGGCTGCATGGTCCAAGCTCGTATGCCGGTAGCTTACTTAATCATCTAAATATCAAAAGCCCTATTCCGGAACAAACAGGTGAGGCGTATATCGCAACCAGTTTGGAGCAATTATTGGCAGCTAATCCAGATTGGTTATTGATTGGGCGTTATAACGATCACACCATTTATGATGAATGGAAGTCCTCACCGCTATTTAATCAGCTAACGGCGGTCAAAAAGAATCAGGTCATCGAAGTCGATCCCAATTATTGGGCGCTCAATCGCAGTATGCAATCCGCTGAACATATGACAGCTGAGCTGCTTGAGATTGCTAAGCAAAAAGGCAAAAAAAGTCCAAGTCCTTCTGTAAAAGAGTCAAATTAATGAGACTTTGCACTACTGTCTTTTTAAAGCAAGGCGACTTTTATGGTTGATAAGCAACTTAGCCGCTCATCTTCCGTCTTGCCAAAACCCGCTATTGCAAAGCGCCCGATAACACGGGCGCTATTGTGGTGTGGGTTATTAGTCATTTTACTGATTGGCTGCTGGCAAGGGTTAACGGCATATTCAAAATTTGCCCTGTCGCTGACGGATTTACTTTCCTTATTGACGCAGCAAAATGGTCAAGCGTCGCTAACTGCACAATTATTAATAGAGATTCGCCTGCCGCGCGTGCTCGTGGCGATTATAGTCGGTGCCAATTTGGCGGTGGCTGGACTGCTAAT
Organism: Psychrobacter sp. LFX-11D; assembly: GCF_904846475.1. Taxonomy (NCBI): domain Bacteria; kingdom Pseudomonadati; phylum Pseudomonadota; class Gammaproteobacteria; order Moraxellales; family Moraxellaceae; genus Psychrobacter; species Psychrobacter sp. LFX-11D. The sequence continues at coordinate 130,008 of NZ_CAJHAV010000007.1, read as the reverse complement.
GCAGGTGATGACCCGTAACTCACTGGCATCTCCTGCGGTATTGGGTATCAATGCAGGGGCAGCGTGCGTGGTTGCTTTATCCTCTATTGGTTTAGGATTTACCTTTTTAACCTCTACCTTTTTGCAAGCAATGGTTGGGGCAGTGCTCTCTTGTGCCCTCGTTGCAGGATTGGCGGGTTATTTTTCTGGGCGTCCGGTGCATCCTGTTCGTCTAATCTTATCGGGCGTTGCTATCAATGCGCTGCTGGTCGGCATGACACGAGCGGCGCTGATTACTACGGATGAGCAAGCTTATGGGGTACTGTATTGGCTGGCAGGTTCTATTGCCAATACGCGCTGGGAGTCCATTCCCATGCTAGCGGCTATATCGCTGCTGACCTTGGGTTATGGCTGGTGGCTATCACCTAAATTAAATGTCTTGGTGCTGGGCGATGATGTGGCAAGTAGCCTTGGGGTGAACCTGCGGGCATTACAGTGGTCATGTGGGGCATTGATTACGATATTGACGGCTATCAGTGTGGCGGTCACCGGTCCTGTTGCCTTTGTCGGTTTGATTATCCCCCATGTTGCCAAGCGCCTGTTAAAGCAGGTATCGAATATGGCTTATGAGCAGATTTTGCCATTGTCTATGCTGCTTGGCAGTATATTGATGGTGTGGGCGGATGTCTTGTCACGAGCAGTTGCTTATCCGGCAGAGACACCAGTGGGCTTGCTAACGGCACTTATTGGGACACCCGTTTTTATTGCGCTGGCATGTAGAAGACGACTCGATAGCTGATCGATATAGTCAGGGAAAAGTAATATCGATACATCAAGTACTGCTGATATTAATTTTTCTTGCTTGCTGTACCTACGCAGACAGAGGCTGCAAAAAATTTATACCAGCAGTACTTTAGCGTTTTTGAGATATTTTAACTATAACTAAAAGCGATTCAAAATCCTATCCAGCAACAAAAGTAAACAACGAATGACGATACAAACTAAAGCTTCTTCATCGCGCTCAAACTCACTATTTGCTCGTAAATCGGCAAGTAGGGCGGTGGTACTGATTATTGTGCTGCTATTGATACTCAGTATTAGCAGCATCTTTTTTGGTGCCAGTGAATTAACGCTAGTGCAAATCTGGCAGCATTTACAGCAAGGTTTTGGCGGCGACGAAGACTTTATTGTTTGGCAACATCGATTGCCACGCACGATATTATCAATTTTAGTCGGGGCAAGTCTCGGTTTATCAGGCTCATTGGTTCAAGGGGTCATTCGTAACCCGTTAGCATCACCTGACTTGATGGGTATCAGTGCTGGCGCAGGGTTTTGCGCGACTTTGTTGCTGGTTATGCTTCCTGCGGCACCAACGTGGTGGCTATCTGTCGCAGCTTTACTTGGCGGATTATTGGCCTTTTGTTTTATCATGCTGTTGGCACAGATATCTCAGCCAACGCCAGCACGTTTGGCATTGATTGGCGTCGCCATTAGTGCCTTTTTAGCCAGTGGGATTAATTTTTTACTGGTCATTTATCCAGTTGAAATTAACACCGCAATGATTTGGTTAACTGGTAGCTTGTGGGGTCGCAGCTGGCAACATATTCCCATGTTAACGATAATATTTGCCGTATTAATGGTCATCAGTATGTATTTAGCATGGCGTTTAGATGTATTGGGACTTGGCGAGGAAACGGCATATCATCTTGGTGTGTCAGTCAAGCCATTAGAATTTACTACATTATTTATCGCAGTGGTGATTGCGAGTTTGGCGGTGTCGGTGGCAGGGACAGTCAGTTTTATTGGTTTACTCGCGCCGCATATCGCACGATTGCTCTTTGGGCATCAGCACCGCATCTTGTTGCCAGCGTCAGCGCTGATAGGCGCGATCATTTTAGTCACCGCAGATGTATTGGCACGCAGTCTATTTGCGCCAATTGAGCTACCAGCTGGCGTCTTAACCTCAGTGATCGGTGCGCCTTATTTTATCTTTTTGCTATCGCGCTATAAGGGGTGGTGATGCTATCAGTGAATGAACTACAGCTTGGCTATCATGGCGGACAGACAGTTATCAAAAACTTGTCCCTTGAGTTGCCAGAAAATAAAGTCATTGGACTCATTGGTCCAAATGGTTGCGGAAAATCTACGCTATTAAAAGGCTTGTGCCGGCTGATTCAACCTCAATCGGGCAGAATCTTACTTAGACAACAAGATATGGCGCAATTGAATAATCGGCAGATTGCTCGTCAGATATCGGTATTGCCACAAGTACAGACCAATCCTGAAGGCTTGACTGTCAGACAGTTGGTTGAGTATGGCAGAACGCCCTATGTCTCACATTGGGGTAAGTTGAGCGCGACAGACAACCAGATAGTAGATAGCGTTATAAATGAGATGTCTATTCAATCTCTAGCTGAGACATCACTTGAAGCCTTATCTGGCGGTCAACAGCAGCGCGCTTGGCTCGCGATGGTTTTAGCGCAGGATACGGATATTATCATGCTGGATGAACCAACTACCTATCTAGATATCTCTTACCAAATAGAGCTGATGCGACTCATACGAGAATTAAAAGACAACGGCAAAAGCATTATAGTTGTGCTCCATGACCTCAACCAAGCAGCGAGATATTGTGATTTATTGGTGGTGCTAAAGTCGGGCGAACTGCAAATAATGGGCACCCCTTGTGAGGTGGTGACGGAGGGAATGCTTGCTGATATATTTGACGTGCAAGCCAAAGTGATTACAGACCCTGTAGCAGGTTCACCCATGTGTGTGTATTTATAGCATGCCTGCGCCGCTATCTTTTATCAGCTGAGCACCAGTACATTTACAGCTGGCAGCAGGACTTAGAGCCTAAAACAACCAGACACAAAGCACCGACCAAAATACCTAATGAAGCCTCACAAATCGATGTCGAATAGTATCCTGACGATTATATGTAGGAGCGTGCAAATCGTTTAGGTTGTAGTTAACTATAGTTCTTGCTTATTTCACATACACAAATTGATCATTAAAAATTCTGATAAACGATCAGCAATATTGTTTATCAGAATTAGTATAATGTTTGACTGAAACTTAACCTGCTTTAATAATTGCCTAAAGCCGCTCTTAATCTATCTTCAACATCGATTTCGCCACAGCTTCGGCCACTTTAATGCCATCAATCCCTGCTGATAATATGCCACCTGCGTAGCCAGCGCCTTCGCCTGCAGGGAATAAGCCTTTGGTATTAATGCTTTGGAATTCTTTATTGCGTTTAATACTGATTGGTGACGATGTTCTGGTTTCTACGCCAGTGAGTAAACCGTCGTCAGATGAAAACCCTTGGATTTTTTTATTAAACGCTGGAATGGCTTCGCGTATGGCATCCACGGCAAAGTCAGGTAAAGCTTTGCTTAAGTCGGTTAAGGTAATGCCCGGTGTATAAGACGGGTTAACATCGCCCAATTCTGAGTCTGGCTTACCTTTTAAGAAATCGCCAATGGTTTGCGCTGGGGCACTGTAGTCTTTACCGCCTAATTCAAACGCTAAGGTTTCTAGTTGTCTTTGTAAGTCGATACCAGCAAGAGGGTGGTTTGGGTAATCTCGCTCTGGGTCGATGCCGACAACAATAGCACTGTTGGCGTTACGCTCGTTCCTTGAATATTGGCTCATGCCGTTAGTGACAACACGGCCTTCTTCTGATGCTGCGGCAACAACAGTTCCACCTGGACACATACAGAAGCTATAAACAGAACGACCATTTTTACAATGATGAACCAGTTTATAATCCGCAGCGCCAAGTATTTCGTTTCCAGCATTGTCACCAAAGCGTGCTTGGTCTATGGTTGACTGTTTATGTTCAATCCTAAAACCAATCGAGAAAGGTTTTGCTTCAACATACACGCCTTTATCATAGATCATTTGGAAGGTATCACGGGCGCTATGACCAACAGCTAAAACAACATGGTTAGTTTTTAAGGTTTCGCCACTATTAAGTGTCACGCCAGTTACTTTTGAGTCAGTTATATGCAAGTCATCTACGCGAGTAGCAAAACGGACTTCACCACCAAGTTCTATGATCTCGGCACGCATTTTTTCTACCATAGTGACTAACTTATAAGTACCTATGTGCGGTTTACTGACAAATAAAATCTCATCTGGTGCGCCAGCTTTTACAAATTCAGTCATGACTTTACGGCCATAATGATTTGGATCTTTCACTTGGCTATATAATTTACCATCGGAAAAGGTACCGGCTCCGCCTTCACCGAATTGTACGTTTGATTCAGTGTTTAATTTACGCTGACGCCAAAAGCCAAAGGTGTCTTTGGTGCGTTGTCTGACTTCATTACCGCGTTCAATGATAATAGGTTTAAAGCCCATTTGGGCAAGAGTAAGTGCTGCTAATAAACCACAAGGTCCAAAACCAATAACAACAGGACGCTCAGTTAAATCTTCTGGCGCTTTACCTACATATTTGTAGCTGGTATCTGGTGTTGCTTTAACGTGGTTATCTGACTCAAATTGAACCAGTAAATCATTGGTTAAATCCGAGTCGGTCAGTGTGATGTCTAGCGTATAAATTAATTGGATATTTCTTTTATTACGAGCATCATAACCACGTTTAAACATCACAAATGACACCATCTGCTCAGCAGAAATTTTAAGTTTTGTCGTTATAGCAGTCGTTAAATCTTCAGGTGCATGATTTAATGGCAATTTAATTTCAGTTAAACGTATCATTGGTTACTCATAAACTCGTGTAGAAAACAGTCTCGCATTTTACTGGTACTGATACAAATAAGCGAATAAATATTTTACTTACGCAGGGTAAATTTACGGATTTGTATTGTAGTTTGAAAATGATCCGCCATCTTGAATTATAAATGATAATTTTTATGGCGTTCATCGTTGATGATAACTGCATTAAATGCATATACACGGACTGTGTTGCAGTATGTCCCGTGGATGCATTTTTTGAAGGTCCTAACTTTTTAGCGATAGATCCTGATAATTGCATAGATTGCAGCTTGTGTGAGCCTGAATGCCCAGCCAATTCTATTACACTAGTATCGAAACCAAGATTTTAGAAAAGACCTATCGAAAAGCCATCTGCTAAAATAAATATCCATTCAGACGTTATATAAGATATAGATTTTTGCCATCACCATAGAGTGTAACTTTTTTGGATATTGAGTGTTTGGCGGTATCGGTTAATACCGTCTATGATACCGTTATTTTCACCGTGTACAAGTGGTAGATACCGTTATTAATCGGTGACTACCGTATATTAAACAATAAAAAACCCTTGCAGCGAGTGGCTTACAAGGGTTTATCGTGTTATATCGCTATGTTTGTTGGTGCGCCTACAGGGACTTGAACCCCGATCGATCGCTTAGGAGGCAACTGCTCTATCCTGTTGAGCTATAGGCGCATAATAGAATGCTATTGTAGAAAAAAGCACTTATAAAATCAATTAATACCGAGTAAGTAGAGGGTTTTGTATTTATTTAGCAATACTGATAGCGTCAGCGACATCTACTGTCAACTCGCCTGTTGCTTTTTTGCCTTGCGTATTTGACTTAAAAAGGTTTGCCATATCGTTTTGATAGCCATCGATATTTTCATAATCGTGTCTACTTAATATATCTTGCCCTGTACTTGAGAGTAAAAAGTTTCGAAAGTTAAGTGCAATAGGATTTTGAGTTAAGATGACACCGTCTACTTTTTTCTTGTCTTTTAAGGCATAACTAAACGATACAAGACTTCGAGTGTTTGTATTATCAGCTTCACCTTTAGCAGCGATTTCATCAGCATTACTATCTGCATCGATAGTATCTTCTACCATGCCATTTTTTGCCTTGCTCTGGTTTTGTTCATCTTGTGCTATTTTTAATTTTTCTTGTAATGGTGCTAAGCGCGCTGCCGATAAATTGCCATCAGCAATAATGATATCGGTATCAACAATAAATAAAGACGGCTCATTATCGGCTACTTTATTATCCGATAGCGTCAAAAGTGCAACAGAGGCGACATAACTTGTCATGATTTCTACATTGGGATAACGAGATTGAAAACTTGAAATCACAGCGTCTAAAGGCACTTGTATTTTTTCTTCTGCTTGTATGTGCAAAGTGCTTTTGGCAACCGTCTCTCCATCTTCTTCCGCGGAAGCAGTGGATCCACTCTCATTTGACATAATAGGCAATGGATCCATGTTTTTACGATTGCTGGTCCATAACCAAGTAAAGATGGCGATAAAAATAATCAGCAGCAGTAAAATGAGCCCAGCCAGTAGCAGCTTGTAGTCTTTCATATGGTACCGATCTTCTTATTGTTGGTTTAAATGTGGTTTAGAGCGGTTGATGCAGCACTTCATCTGCTAAATCCGCCAGCATATCCGAAAAAATATCAGTTTGTTCTGGGTTTTTATGAGCAGTGGTATTATTGCTACTTGCCAGAGCAGAGAGGTAGTTTGAAGGGGAAGAGGGTTGATTGTCAATCATTTTTGTGGAGGTTTGATGCGCCGCCAATGGTGATTGTCCTGCACTTAGTTTGTCTTTAAGCCATTCAAAGCCGTGAGTTTCCCACCATGCCTCGAAGCGTGATAAGGTGCTTCCACGTACTGCCATAGGTAGATTTAGGGTCCGTAATTTTTGTGCCAAAATAGGGTCGCTTATGGCTTGATGAATACTCAGATAGAGTCCACGACTGTCATCCTTATATGGCTGTCTATTTTGCCAAGATTGATCATCTATTTTCATGCGTGGCAATTGCCAAAGCTCACCGCGGTAGTATACGACATATAAACGTCGTTTAGGATGAATGAAAATGGCATCAATGGGACGCAAGGGCATAGTATTAAATTGTCTCATCACTAAGAATTGAGGTAAAACGCAGCGACATCTATTGTCGCAGTGTGTTTTTATCAGTGGTTTATATGCTAGTAAACGTTGACGAACAATGGCAAACTAATAGCCAGATTACTATTCGCCTTACAAGAGAGTCTGTAAGCGGATATACATGAGGGTTTACCAATGCAGTTTGATTTAACAGCGTCATGCTAGCAGAAATGTCATCCATTGACGACTGCTAAACATGGATTGACAAGTATTGCCGCCTACAGCGTTGTTATTACACTCAAAATTTTACTATGAATGTTTGCGTGCTATCTCGAGCATGTATTTTTTATCAATCCCTTTATTCTCCTGTTACCTCAATCAGACTATCCTCTATGTTTACCATTATACAATCCCATCGTACCGAAAATCTTGTTGATCAGCTTCTTGTACAATATCAGTCCAAAAATCAGCCTGTTTTTGAGCCTTTTATTGTCATTGTGCCTTCAATGGTATTGGGTGATTGGTTAGATAAAACTATTGCTAGCCGTGCTGGTATTAGTACCTTGGTGCGTACTAAGTTTTGGGGTCAATATCAGTGGACACTTATGCAGGATGTGTTAACCCGCCATAATGCATATCTGTTAGAGCGGGACCCTGATACAGCAACCTTGAATGTTCCTGAAGTGGCAGTATTGTCACCAACGGTCATGCAATGGCGATTGTTTGGGTATCTGACTTACTACCAAGAGTCGATTATTAAAGATGAAAAACATCCGGTGAATCCGCTGCTGGCGTCTTTGATTGATGAGCTACAAGAAGGGGTTGAGCAAGACAATGTACGACAAGATAAGTCGCAGCAAGATGCGCGTATTTGGCAGCTGTCAAATGATCTGGCGAGGGTGTTTAATCGCTATTTGACCCATCGTGAGGATTGGTTGGCATTATGGTCGCATAATAAACCGCTGAATGTGAATGAGTTGATAGCGGATAAAGATGCCTTATCCCTGCGCTTTGATAAATATGCGCGTGGCACGCCTGAGTGGTTGGTCGAGCATTATGTTGAGTTAGAAATTGCTCAACGCTTCTTATGGTCGCATTTATTTGCCGATGTGCATCAGCACCGTGTTGTACTGGAAGAGGTGTTTTGGCAAGCACTAAAGTCAAATAAGGCTGGCGAGCAAAGTCAGTTACCCAAAGTGCTGCGTATTTTTACCATCCAGCAGTTGCCACAGACTGAGCTGGACTTTTTGCAGCGCTTATCGCAATACATGGATATCACACTGTTGCATTACAATCCATCGAAGCTTTTTTGGGCGGACATTGTTGATAAGTCGTGGTTACAGCGCCAACAGATTATTAATCCTGAAAGCGTGTTCTTGCGTGACTATGGACACAGTCTGCTGTCTCGTTTGGGTAAACAATCGCGCGATACCTTTGCCATGCTTGCCAACTTGTCAGGTAATGAGCAATACCAAGATGCGCTTGTAGAATGGCAAGATAGCTTTAGTATTGGCGAAAACGGCGATGATGACTTGTATGATGAATTCGGCTTTGATGATAGCGTCTATGATGCTGATGTAAGCGGCAGTTTTCAAACTGCGCAAAACAGTCCAAGCTTACTTAGACGTTTGCAAAACGATGTGTTGATGCTTGATGAGCAATCGACCCAGCAAGCGACGGCTGCAAAAGTTTCGCAGGAGATGAGTAAGCAAATAGAGCTGGGCTTTGATCAAGAGCCGCATCAAACACCATGGTATGAAGATGAGGCGTTAGAGAATAAGCGCTTTGAAAAAGACCGCTTTTGGGCAATGTCTGCGCAAGATAATAGCCTAAGCATCCATTCGTGCCACAGTTTACAGCGCCAGCTTGAAGTACTACGTATCATGATTGGGCGCTGGCTGAATGAACCCATCAAAACTGGTGAGAAAAAGCGCCATATCTCTGACATTGTTGTGCTGCTACCTGATGTTGAGCGGCATCATGCGCTGATCAGCTCTATTTTTGTTAATGGCAAAGGTCAGGATGGTTTGACTCTGCCTGCTAAGGTGACTGGTGTTGTCGATGCAGACATTCGCCAGTTATGGGAAGCCATTATTGGTTTTTATAAACTATTGGGTAGCCATAGCGCCCGTTTTGAAGCGGCTGAAGTCTTAGATTGGCTCATGTTGCCTCCTTTATTTGAAAGCTTTGGGCTGACTCATGAGCAGATGAGCCGTGGTTGTGACTTGTTGGTAGAGGCGGGCTTTATCCGTGGTTTTGATGAGCAACATCTTAAGCAAACTTTGGACAGTAACGATTACGACTATCGCTTTAGCTTTGCACAGGCATTAGATAGATTAACTTTAGGTCTAGTGATGCCAGAGGCTGAGCTAAGCAATTGTTTATATACTCTGAATGACGATGAATGGCCAAGTACTGCGTTGCCAGAAATGACATTACCGTTACCACAAGTGAGCCTAAATGATGCGTTGATTGTTGAAGCGCTTTGCCGTATTTATGCAGGTTTGGTCGCACGACGTGATGATCATACACAAAAGATGAAAGCGGAAGATTGGCTCGATCAGATTGAGACACAAGTCATTCATCGTTACTTTGGCGATGTCGATCAAACACGTACCATGCGCGCCATCTATAATGCAATGAATGGCTTTAAGTCAAGCCTGCGAGCCAATCGTCACTATAGGCAGTACGCTAGTGGTGATATCGACAACAGAGAAGTGGAGCAGAGGCTGTCAGGTGTGGAGCAGTTGCCGCTCAAGCTGAGCTTTATGCTAGACAGTATCGAAAATGAGCTTGAAAGTCAGCAGGTCAGTGCGGAGCCAACTGGGGTAATTACCTTTGGTCGATTTGGTGCACTAAGAAACGTGCCGTTTGAGTTAGTGGTGATGCTCAATATGGATCTCTCTGAGTTTCCTGGGCGTGATCGTGACAACCGCTATGATTTGATGAAAGCGACCAATGCACGCCGCGGTGACAGAGTCAGTGAAGATGATGACAACGGCGCATTTTTAGATGCGCTACTGTGCGCGCGCAGTGCATGTTGGATGTTCTACAATGGCCAAAGCTTGACGGATACTCATGAGCATTTGCCAGCCAACCCAGTGAGTGAGCTATTGCAGTTCTTGCAAGGTGAGGTGCAATGGCAGGTAAACTCGCTTGAGACATTACCTGAGAATATTGATCCCACTACCGAGAGTCTCAAGCGCTATTTGCCTAAATTAATTAAGCAGTGGTTAGTGACTGAGCATCCTGCACTACCTTTTCATGAGAGTCTGTTTGAGACAGAAATTGAAGGCACTGATGTTTTTGAGCAAGCATCTCCTGATATTGATGGCAATGCTAATGCCAACGTTAATATCAATGCTCAGGATACCAGCCCTGTCGATATGATTGACGAGCTGGATAATTTATTAAATACAGCCATGCGCAAAACCAAACTGGCTCAGAAAAAACAGTTTCCGCCTGCACCGCTTTGGCAAGCTGTGTTTGATACCTTGAAGGGTCGAGTATCTAGCGAGCATCCACAGCTAGTAGGATTACCTACAAAAGGGCAATATGAATCTATTGCTCAGATTCTCGGTCAAGGTTTGGGTCAGATGGGACAAGTAGATAATCAAACATTCTCTGCATTAATTGAGATGCTAGCGCTAGATAATACTGCTGATGCCAGTGATAGTAGTGATATGAATGAGGCACTCATCAAGACCCTATTTGATACTATATTTAACATTGGAGAGATAGACGTTGAGGGAATATTGGTCTATCAAGTGCGTCATCCTGCCAAGGCTTTTTTGCGTACTCAAAAAGTGCATGTAGTGCAAGGTGAAGAAGCACTGTCGCAACAAGAGCCGCTATTCTTGGACAGTCTGACTACCTATCAAATCAAAGATCATTTGATAAATGAATTGACCAATAATGCCACCAATAAGAATAGTGATGGGAAGGCTAAACAAGACAGTCAAATCTTGATGTATCAAAAAATCATGCCAGCAGGTGTGGCTCGTCAAACCACGTTGCCCAATCAACAACAAAAACTGCAACAGCAATGTCTAGAGTTCAAAGAGCAGTTAGTTGCTAATGGCTTTGATGAGGTTGGAGAGGATAGCGCAGGTGGTTTAGAGTTACTGACTCAAACCTCTGAGCACCCCATTCAGATAGAGCTAGCAGCTGTATTAAATTGCGCTGATAATGAGTCACTGCTTAAGTTGCTACCTAAAATTATTAAAATAAAAGGCTCAGTACCAATATTAGTGCCAATATTAGCATCAATATCAGTGCCGATAGGTGCTCATAATAGTCGCTCTTATCTACAGACAGGTAAGTCCTACGCCGAGCAATCTCCCAAACAGTGGTTAAATATATTGCCCAATTCTGCCAGTCCTAGGCATTTACTCAAATTTTGGTTGTCGCATTTGTATTGGCAAGTAGCCAGACGCACCACTACCGAACAAGTGGTATTAGATGATGGTGTGAGCATTTGGCGCTTTAATAAGCCTAATTCGCAAGTCAAAAAATATGACAAAGTAATGGCATTTAAACTAAGCCCGATTGTGTATGAAGATGCGGCGGCCGAGCTGATAAAATGGGCAATTTTTGCCAAGCTATCAGGTCAAGTACCTATTACACTCTTGCCAGAACATGCACTCAGTTATCTTGATAAGTGCCTAAAATCTGAAGAGAGTGAGAACGGTAGCTATTGGCCAAAACGAGCAGACTTCTCGGATTGGTTAAGACCTAGCTATCACACAGATACGATATATGATACTTGCTCGCAGCACGCCATTTGGCAGTACGTACTGCGTGACCAAGATGCGTTTAAAGCGCTATCAGCAGCGTTAACTACCTTAGCGAAGCCGCTATATGAGCCAATGTTTGCTGCACTAGATAGTCTAGATGGCTAGCTATTCCGAATGGTTGGTTTTTGCCCTTTGGTTTAATTGATAATAATAAAAAGTATAGGCTCCTATGACTAATTTTACCGATATAAGCGATATAGCTGATATATCTATACAGCCTTACTTATCCAATGAGTACCTAGATGAGTCACGTAACCGATTCGATACGCCTGAGAATGACGCTATGAGTGGAGTTATAAATGAGCAGAAGGTGGATGTGATACCGGCGGTAGATGTTGCATTGATGGGTCGGCATCTTATTGAAGCCTCAGCTGGTACAGGCAAGACTTGGACACTCACAGGCATTATGCTACGACTGCTCATTGAAGCGCGCCGTGCGCCAGAGCAGATCATTGCCACTACCTTTACTCGAGCCGCTGCCGCTGAGATGCGTCAGCGCATTCATGATCGTTTGATAGATTTTTATCAATTATTACAGTGGGTGAATAGTTTAAGTGCTGAACCCAATAACAAGGATGCTTTATATCCTGATGTACTACAGGTAACACCTGAAAGTAATAAGGATAAACAAGCAGGTAAAGGTTCAAGCGTTGATTCAAATGGTGGGACAGGGACGGATGAGTTCAATCAAGACATTGCTGCTGATAAGCAAGCGGCGGCTGAGAAACGTAAACAAGTAAGAAAAGATCGTGAAAACTGGCTAGTTAATCAGGCTAAATATGCACGCTTAGACGCCATTATGGACGATCCCATTAATCTGCATTTGACTGGGTTTTTACTTGATCATGTCCACAGCTATCCAATGGCGGAGGCCATTCGACGCACTGCGCTAGTACTAACCACGTTGGATAAGCTGTTTGTAGGCACACTCGACAGTTTGGCGCAAAAGTGGTTGATTGAATACAGTAGCGAGACCGGTCATCAGCAAGGTATGGCTATTATTGAAGACAGTAGTATTGAGCAGGTTACTGACAGTATTATTCATGATGAGCTGAGGCAGTTCCAAAGCAGACTGTATCACGAGGAGCCTAAACTATATGCGCTAATGGATCAGCAAGGTAAGCTGACTGCAGTTAGCGATCATAAAAAATATGTGACTCGTTCGCTTAACTTTATTTCAGCGCCGATTGATGACGTTGTAGTAAAGAGTTTTTCTTTTGAGGGCTATGAGCGGCTTATAAATACTATCATTGAGCGCAGCGATGAGCTTGATGTTTTTTTTAAGCCTGATGGCGAGTATTATGAAGTTCCGAAAGGTCAATTATTAAACAACAGAGACTCTTGGCCAAAAATCATCCAAACATTAGAAGATTCTGGCCCAACTGCTTATAAGTCTATATCAGACTCCAAAACTTATACAGGAAAGTTGATTGAGGCTTTTCAGAAAACGGATGATATAGGCAAGCAGTTCTATAAGCCAAAAGATGGTGAAAGAGTTAATTTAATATTTAACGAGTTGCAGGTCGTTCGTGATTTTAAACGGTATATCGAAGAAAGTAGAAAGCTAGATGAGTATGTCACGGCTATCTTAGCCAACCTTAATCGCTATATCGTGCTTGCGGTACGTGACAGGCTACCAGTTATCTTAGAAGAGCGCGGTGAGACGACCTTTAGTTTACAAATGGTGCGCTTAAATCAAGCGTTAACGGGTCGGCAAGGAGAGAAGCTAGCACGTTATATTCGTCATCATTATCCGGTTGCTCTGATTGATGAGTCGCAAGATATCAACGGCGAGCAAGCCATTATGATTGAAAGTATCTATCTGCCGAAAAGAAAACTTAAACACTCCGTTAGTGATAAAGCCAGTCATGAGTTTCTGTTATTAGTGGGTGATCCAAAGCAGGCCATTTACGGGTTTCGTGGCGGTGATGTGGCCAACTACAACTATATGAAAGCCCAGTTTGAGAAAAGTAGCCTTTGGACGCTCGATATTAACCGCCGCTCAAATGCTGGTGTAATTGATGCACTAAATTGCTGGTTTGGCATGCCAACGATAACGACTGCTGAGAATAAATTAGCACAGCTAGGTAGCAGTATTTATTATCAGCATATCAAAGCTTCTAAACCAGAAAACCAACTGTCTTGGTTTAATGAGCCAACTACTCAAAACAGTGCTTTAGTGACAGAAGTGCTTTCTGCTCAACCAGTGAGCTTGTTGCATCTACCTTATGATAAAGATAAAGAGCTTGAGTATGATGAGTTTGAAATCACCGCCCGTCATATAGCGACCTTGCTCATTAGTGGTCAGACCTTAAAAGGCAAACCGATTCAGCCTAGTGATATCGGTGTGCTGGCACGTACCAAAAAAGACTTAAAACGGGTTGAGGATGAGCTGGTAAAACTTAATGTGCCGACCTTGACCACCAGTGACGTCAGTATCTTTGAGACGATTATGGCAGAAGATGTGGCAGCATTGCTGAGTGCCATGCTATATCCGTATCGTCATGACATGATCAATCGGGTGCTGACTAGCCATCTGTATGGCCTGAGTATCAAAGAAGTCAAAGCCATGATGACTGACCATGAGTCAGGAGTAACAGAGGGTAGTCACTTAAGTAGCGCTAGTACGAAAGCAGTTAACAATAAAAAAAGCTATCAAGACTTTATTACCTACCTAAAACAAGCGGCTCAAAACTGGCAGCACTTTGGTGTTTTGTCAGCATTACATTACTTATTAGATAAAAACCCCGTGCAGCCGCAAGGCGTTTGGCAAGCTCTGGCAACTCATCCAGAAGGCGATCGTCACATTATGGATTTGCGTCATATGATGGATGTCTTGGCGCAGTATGGTATCGGCATGAGTGAGCACGAACTATTGGTTTGGTTTAGACAAAATATAGATGCTGCTCCCAATAGCGATTGGGCTAAGCAATACCCGCTACCGACAGAGTCTGGCGTGCAGCTTATGACCATCCACAAGTCCAAAGGGCTTGAGTTTCCCATTGTCTATGTATTGGGTATGGGCGATGCTAGTCGGAAGGCGGGCAATAATGAAAAGTTTGGGCTGTATCTATACAACGCCCAGCAAGCTCCGTCGATTTTAATGCAGCAATCGGCAGAGAATCAATCAACAGGTAACCAGCGTCGTTTCTCACCCGTACAAGGCTCTGTGACCACAGAAAGTCACTACACTGATATTGAGACACAAGAGGGCTTTGATGAGCTGCGACGGCTTGGTTATGTGGCATTTACGCGTGCCAGTGAGCAGCTTTATGTGGTGTTGCGAGATCCTAATAACAAAACAGGTTTTGAATTAAAGCCAGCGTTCTATTGGTTGGAATCACCAGAGGCAAAGTTTGATTTGCCTGATAGACTCAAAGGCACCATAGGCATCATTAGAGGGCATAATGTCAATGAGTTCTATAATAATGACAGTAACGGTGCTAATGCATTGGGCTTAGCGGGTAACGCAACGCTTGCCACTGCTAAATCTATAACTGAGACTATTGAGTACGCGCCTTTTGCAGAAGTTATGAAAACCAATTATTTTTATGGTTGGGCCAAGACCAGTTTTACGGCTTTAGCCCGTCAGCTAGATGAATCTACGCAGGCGCTGGCTGTAGTAGATGAACGTATGGATGATGCCATAGTCATTGATATGACAGAGTCGGTAGTATCGTCCAGTAATAGTGATTTTTTTGAACCAGCCAGTGAGTTGAGCCTCAAATCAGAGGATGATATCCGTTTTACTTTTGTCAAAGGCGCCAATGCTGGTACGTTTTTGCATGAAATATTTGAAAAAATTGATTTCAATAATAAATCGCAGTGGTCTCAGGTGATTGATAGGGCCGTTAGTAGTTATCAGCTGCCTTTGGTTTATAGTAGTGCTGAACAGCAAAGTCGACTATTACAAGCAAAGAATAGAGAAAATGGTCGTATACCTGACTTAGATTCAATAGATGCTACAAAGCATGAGGCATTACTTAACTGGATTGAAGAGGTTCTAAAGGCGCCGTTATTAGCGTCAAATCAACCGTTATGCTCTATCAATGCAAGTCAGCGGTTTGCTGAATTAGAGTTTAATATGGGGCTATCAGAGCGTTTTAAGGCGCAAGATATTAATAGCCTATTTCAGCAGTATCTCCCGAATGAAGCGGACAAACACGTCAATCTTGTTCCACAAAACAAAGCGCATTTGTATCGTTATCTGCGGGGTGAAATCGATTTGGTGTATGAGCATGCTGGCAAGTATTACGTTGTCGATTACAAGAGTAATTTTTTAGGAAATAGCCTAAGCGATTATGACGAAAGCACACTCAAACAAGCAATGTCAAAGGCAGGATATTGGTTACAGGCAGCGATTTATCAAGTCGCGTTACATCGTTTCCTTGCAATGAGAATTAGTGATTATGCAGGTAATGAAGATAAGTATCTTGGCGCTGTTGAGTATGTCTTTCTACGGGGCGTGTATGATTCAAATCCTCAAATAGCTGCTGATCTATTGCAAGATGTTAAAGAGGCTGATAATAGACACTCAATGCCCAACGACCGCTATGGATTAGTCACGTGGGATATTCCAATTGAGTTCATTAAGGCCCTAGATGCATTGTTTGGCCTGCCAGATTAGTGGGCCGTAAATAGCGAATTAAATAAGAAACAACCATGATAGCGATTAACTGGATAAAAATAGAGACAAGCATACTATGAGTAATAATAACAATAAGAGCAGAGCGGGCGTTAGCTTACAAGAAAGCTGGGCTAGTAACATCAGTAATTATATATTGCTGCGCCGTCAGCAAACGCACTTAGCGTATAACGTCACTGAGGCTAATGCTGATAGTAAGCAAATCGATAAGACGGAACAAAATGGCTTATTTACTGCTTTATTCGTTATGTTGGCCACTCATTTAGAAGAGGGACATACTGTACTCACCATTGAGGAAACTGAGCATGAAGTGCCGCTTAGCGGTCAAATCAATGGCGAGCTAATCACCCTATATGCCTGGCAGCAGCAACTATTAGAGATGCTAGCAACGCCCATTCTAGCACTGATTGACATTCAAACAGTTACTCAGCAAGAGGATGATTCTACAGCTGAGTTATCATTATTTATCCTGCTAGACATCATGTTTGGTAAGCGAGCTCAGCTATGGGCGCAGCTGGCACTCACCAATCGTGAAAAAGAGATACTTAGCAAACGCTTTGATGCGGTTGCTGCACTTTATCAGATAGTGAAAAACACGAATCTAAATTCCTTCATTCAGTCCATTCATGAGCATACTTTGTTCGCTGACGCTAATTCTAACGTGAATAATAAAAATAGCCTAAGCAAAAATAATCAACCTATTATGTATCAGCATATTAATAAACCAGAGGCTGATACACAAAATATTAAGATCACTTTTTGGTTACATCGAACTTGGCAAGCAGAATTCAACTTAGCACAGCACATTAATACTATTTTGAACCAACAGATAACCCCTTTAGAGATAGCAATACCGGAAAACCTACATGAGCAGCAGATAATGGCTATTAATGTCGCTAATAACAATGCCTTTAGCATTATTACTGGTGGTCCCGGTACAGGGAAGACCTATACGGTTGCTCAGTTAGTAATTGCTCTGCAACAAGCTACAGAGAGTGGGGGTGATGAGGATGGAAAAATTCGGTTCAGTACGGACAGTGCCAGCCTAGCCTTAGCAGCACCGACTGGTAAGGCTGCCCAGCGAATGCAAGAGTCTTTGCAAATGGCTCTAGATGGAGCGAATGTAGAGCTACAACTGCAAGAAGCCAAGACCATTCATCGCTTATTAGGCATTGGTCGAACAGGTAGACCCCGTTACAATGCAAATAATCCACTCGGCGAAGATATTATCATTGTCGATGAGGCGTCTATGTTGGGGGTGGAACTGGCTAATTACCTTGTGAGTGCGGTGAAACCAGGCGCAAGGCTTATATTGTTAGGAGATGCGAACCAGCTAGCCGCAGTAGATGCTGGGGCAGTATTGGCTGACTTATGCCGCATTCCATTGCTACAACCTATACATGCAAAGCTAACAGAGAGTCGCCGATTTAGCGCAGACTCAGGGATTGGGAAGCTTGCCAATCAAATTAATAAGACAGAGGCAGATACTCAAGCCATTTGGCAATTACTAAGACAGGACAAGGCACTGAGTTTTCAATATGTAAATACGTTGCAAACAGAGACAGTTATAGATAATAAGATACAAAATAGCCTAAGCAATTATAAAATTATTTCAAACCTCACTCTAAATTATTATTCATACCTAAATAAAGTTGAATCACTACTAAAGAATCCGGTAGAAAAATCCATGCCAGAATCAGTAAAAAGTACAATTACTTCATTAATGCAAACGTTTAACCAGTTTAGAGTCCTAAGTGCTGGTCATAATGGCGAGTGGGGTGATCACTACATTAATAATCATATCACTCAATGGCATCTTACTGAGCTAAAGCTACCGCTAGGTCAAAATACATGGTTTCATGGTCGTCCCGTTATGGTTTTACAAAACAACTATGAGCTGGGACTGTTTAATGGTGATATCGGTTTTTGCTTGCAAACAGGAGATGAAAGAAGCCGACTTGAGGTGTTCTTTGAGAATAAAGCACAGGGAATTGCTGTCAATCTGCTAAATGAAGACGTTATAGCCACAGCATATGCAATGACCATTCATAAATCGCAGGGGTCTGAGTTTGATCATGTGGCCATTACTTTTGATAATAGTCATGCAAGGCTTTTGAGCAAAGAGCTTATTTATACGGCGGTAACCCGTGCTAAAAAACAGGTGACCATATATAGTACAAAACATGCTTTCGAAAAAGCCGTTCAGACACCGACTGAGCGTCATACGGGTTTGGCACTGCAGTTTTAGTTAGTATTTATCGCATGTATTATCACACTCAAATACATATACTTATCAATAAGCAATAAAAAAGCACCCATTGGATGCTTTTTTACTATGCTATCAAGTCAATCAAAAACTGATTAAATCTTGTCTTCTTTAATAGCGTAGATACCAGGCAAATGACGTAAATAACCATGGAAGTCCATACCACAGCCATAAACATAGCGATCTGCAACATTAATACCAACGAAATCAACATCGAAACCTTTAACTTTACGATCATGCTCTTTATTAAGGAGAACACATGATTCAATCGATAAAGGTTTTTCCTTACTCAATTCTTCAACTACTGCTTTTAAGGTGATGCCTTCATCAAAAATATCATCGATCAATAAGACATGCTCGCCTTCAATGTTAACATCAGGCTTAAATTTCCAATCAAGCTCATTGGTTCCTTCGTTATCACGATAGCGCGATGCATGGATATAATGCATACGATGATAAAAAGTAAGGTGAGTCAGTAATTGACCGGCTGGGATAAGCCCGCCATTCATAACGACCATAACAATCGGATTTAGACCAGCATAGTGCAGATTAAGCTGTGCAGCTAAACGCTCATAAGCGGCAGCAACTTCTATACTGCTGATTAGGCATTCTGAGTTACGTAATGTTTTTTCAATTTCTTGATTGCTGATTTGGGTCATCGGACGTGCCTTTGGTAAAAAGTGCCGCTTATTTTAGCAAATTTTAGTGAATATGCCCAATGCCAACTGGCTTTTGAGGCAAAATTAATCAAATATTGGCGCTTATTCTGGCTTTTCTACGATAAAAGGGCGGTAATAATTCGCCAAACGATTCAATGAGCTGTCTGGCAAATCAGGTAACAACTTATTAAGTGCCATATTCATGCCTTTATCGATAGCTGCTTTGGCAACAGGTACAGATTTGCGTTTAATCATACCCAATTTTAAAGTTTCAGCAAAACGGCTAATAAAGTGAGTTAAAGTTTCTTCGTTCATGGTTTCAAGTGCGGTTTTAAATGCCTTGGTATCCACATGTTCAGGAGTAATGGCTGCAAAACCTTTTTGAATGATGGCAGTATGTTGTTCTGTGAGCTTAAAACCCACACGTTTTAGACCGTCATTATCGATAAAGGTTGCTCGATCTCTTAGAAAATGGAAGCTTGGCAATACTTCCTCGTTATTTTCTTTACCCAGCAAAATATTAAGCAAGGTATCGGTCGCACGTTCAACAGTGACAACCACTTTACGCATGGACGCTTGGCGTTCAGGATTTGGGATAATGTCAACCAGACCAACCAATAAATTATCAATAAGATCACGCGCAGTCTGATGCGTTAAAGCATCGCGATATGGGTAGTATGGTACTTCCTCATTCGATGCAACGATTTGCTCAGCTTCAACGATTAATACTTTTAATTTATCTGAAGGTACAAATCCAAAATAATGCGCCATTGTGCTTCCTTTATTTGTTGTTTTCGAGGTTTAACTAGCGTTACATTCTTCGTTAAATCGGTTAGTATTTAAATGGGTTGCCAACCAAAGATTCACCATATCATATACTGACTGATGACGTCTGCTAACTATAAAGTTCAGCCGTATTAATGGATGATGATATGACAAAATTTCTATCAACTGCGTAATTGCGTATGGTCAGGTGCTCTGAGTCACCCGCCGAAGACTAATTTAACATATTTTTTATATTCTAAATTAAAAAGCTTGAACTTATAAGGCTACCCATTACTTGTCTAAGGAGAGATAAGATGAATAGTGCAATCGTGCTATTGTTTGCTGTTGCCGCTATGCTTTGCGGTTATCTGTTTTACTCAAAATTTATCGCCACTAAAATTTTGGCATTGGATAATAGTATCCCCACGCCAGCACATACCATGAAGGATGGGGTAGATTATATTCCCACTAATAAATATGTGTTGTGGGGACATCATTTTACTTCAGTCGCAGGGGCAGCACCGATTATTGGTCCTGCCATTGCGGTTATTTGGGGCTGGGTACCTGCTATCATTTGGGTAGTATTAGGTACTATTTTTATGGCGGGTGTCCACGACATGTCTGCCATTTGGGCTAGTATGCGCAATCGAGGTCAATCGATTGGCTCGATTGCCGGTACGGTCATGGGTACACGTGTACGCAGCTTGATGATGATTGTCATCTTTTTATTATTACTCATGGTAAATGCGGTATTCGGCGTCGCTATTGCTAATATGATGATAAAAACCCCATCCGCTGTGCTGCCAGTTTGGGGCGCTTTGATAGTCGCGTTTATCATCGGTCAGTGCATTTATCGCTATAAGATGAATCTGGTTTGGGTATCAATCATTGGGGTTACGGCTTTATATGGGCTTATCTATCTCGGTCCTATGTTCCCCATTGTGTTACCTGAGACATTCTTAGGCTTACCTGACAATGCTGTTTGGATTATTATTTTGTTTGTCTATGCGGCAATCGCATCTTTGTTACCAGTCTGGATGCTGTTGCAGCCGCGCGATTACATCAATGGCTTGCAGTTATTTGTCGGTCTGATTTTATTATATGCCGCCATCTTTATTGCGACTCCTAATATTGTCGCGCCAGCGATCAACACAGCATTGCCAATCGGTACACCATCTATGCTGCCTTTATTGTTTGTGACCATTGCTTGTGGTGCAATCTCAGGCTTTCATGGTTTGGTAGCGACGGGTACGACGTCTAAGCAAATTGATAAAGAAGAAGATGTACGATTCGTTGGTTACTTCGGCGCCATGGGTGAGGGCATGCTAGCACTTGGTGCGATACTTGCGGCAACAGCAGGCTTTGCAACCCTTGGCGACTGGCAAGCCGTTTATCAAAAATTTGGCGACGGCTCTATTGGTGCCTTTATTGATGGCGGTGCAACCATACTGAATGCAGGCGTCGGCATTGATATGGTTTTATCGCAGACGATGCTAACAGTAATGGCAGCCTTGTTCGCTGGTACCACGATGGATACTGGGGTACGTTTGCAACGTTATATTTTCCAAGAGTTCGGTGAGATTTATAAACTGCCTGTACTGAATAAGAGTGTGGTGGCCACATTGCTTGCCGTTGGTAGCTGTCTATTATTAGCATTCGGTGCTGGTGGCATTGATGGTGCTGGTGGTATGATTATTTGGCCGTTATTTGGTACGACAAATCAGCTCATGGCTGCACTAACCTTGATGATTGTAACCGTTATCTTATTACGTAAAGGCAGACCAGTATGGTATACCTTAGGACCATTGTCGTTCTTACTGGTCATGACGGTTTTTGCATTATTGATTCAGCTAAAAACCTTTTTCAATGACGGTAACTGGCTGCTTATTATTATGGATATCATTATCTTGATAGCCACAATCTTAGTGACGTTTGAGAGTTTATCAGTACTCCGTAAAGAATGGTCGATACACAGAGGCAAAAGCAACCTCTAAGCCATGTTGAATGCCTAGTTAAATACTTACTGAATTACGATAAAAACGCTAGCAGCAATTGCTGGCGTTTTTTGTCTCATATAGGCATGATAGATAATAAGCATACTCAAAATAAGGGTCATTATGGAAAAGGCAGATATCACAAAATCTATAAAAAATATTGAGCCATGGTGGCAACGGTTTGCGGCTGGGTTAAACGAGTTTTATCATGCGCCGTATCGCCAGACGATGGCACGCGCCGCGCGTGATGAGGAAGATTTTTTTATGCTACTCATGTTTTCGGAAAGCTTAGGCATCGATAATCCTGCTAGCTTTTATACGCTAGAATTGCAGCCTTTGTTTTTAGAAAACTTCCATGAATGGCATACACGCATGGGCATGGATAGATGTCCCTTTGATCATGTTGGTTGTTGTTAGTTTCCTTTGAATTAATTAAAACGAGATAAAGTATGGCATTACATCCATTGCCTGCATTGCTAGAGCAATTAATGACACAGCCGATTATATTTATCGGTGGCAAAGGCGGAGTAGGTAAGACCACCACTGCCGCAGCGCTTGCCAGCTATTATGCCAATCAAGGCAAAAAGACACTGATTGTCTCGACCGATCCAGCACACAGCTTGGGCGATGTGTTAAACGTCGCGCTAAAAAATCAAAAAACAGTTGTAACCCCTTATTTGGACGCTATTGAACTAAACCCTGATATCATCGTTGATGAGCATTTTGCCCAAGTTGAACGCACCATTACCTCTTATGCCAATCCAGATATGATGCCAAAAATTCGCGAGCATCTACGGCTATCAAAATCAGCACCTGGTGCACAAGAAGCCGCGATGCTCGAATCCATGTGTCACCATCTAGTCGAAGCAGCAGATGCCGGCTATGAGCACGTCATTTTTGATACCGCACCGACGGGACATACACTGCGTTTATTAGTGCTGCCTGAGATGATGGGGGCATGGACGGATGGATTGCTAGCGCAGCAGCGGCGGCAGGCAAAACTGCGCTCGGTGGCAAATCATTTAGACAGTCACAATATAAAGAGCAGTCAAAACGACAATAATAAAAACGACTTAGCCAATCCATTTGCCGAAAAAAAGAATGATCGCTGGGAGCAAGCAGTATCTGTACTAGAAAAACGCAAACAGCTGTTTCGTCAGGCAGGGTTGCTGCTTCATGACCGTACACAAACCGCCATTGTATTAGTGATGACGGCTGACGTATTACCACTGGCTGAAACCAAGCGAGCGATAGAGCAGTTAGAAGACAGTAAGCTTATGCCAGCTGCGATTGTTATCAATCAGTTGATAGCTCCGACCCAGTCCGATACGTTTTGGCGTCGTCGTGCTGAGCGCCAACAGCAATTAATGCAAGATATTGAGCAAAGCTTTCCCAATTATCCGCTATACCCAATATATCTGCAACAAACGGACGTACGGGGTACTGATGCCTTAAGTGCATTAGTAAGCCCAGCATCATAAAGCCCGTCAGTAAGAGATATTATCTTTAACATGTTTATGCATTATGGCTGACCCTGATACGACGACAGCTTACTTGCCAGCGACCATGCCATATCTGCGCGTAATAACTGCGCCTGCTCAGACTTGCCACTACTGAGTGATGACCACTGCGGTTTGCCACGAGCTTTTTTTAGCTCACTGGGCAGTTTGTGCGTTGCCCATGGCGTTATAGCATTATTATTCCCAGCGTCAGTATCACCAATTGACGCCTCACCCTTATATATCAGCTGCGTAGCATCTGTTGCTGCATGCCCACGGTGACGTAGCGCAGTGAGCAAATCTATCGCCCGAGTAGCTAGCAGGGTCAATGTTGCAGGGTCGATATATAACCGCTTAACCCCTGATATTTTATCGGCGATACTGCCAGTATTGGATAGCAATCCACCTGCGATGCCACCGATGGCAGCACCCAACCCCAAGGTTGTACCAAGAGCCGCCGCATCAATCCCCAATCCTAGTAACGCGCCAGCCGCAGCGCCTGATGTGGTGCGAATGCCATAACTTTTGAGAAGCTCGGGGTCGAACGGGTCTTGCTGATAGGCCTGTAGCTCAAGTGGCGTTGCCGCTACATCATTGTCATAAAATTTATATAAACTCAGCAAATTATGCTGCATTGCGCGTTCGCTCTGTCTAACCGCTTCTTGCATTTGCTGTAATACTGGCATGGGATCATCATCTTCGCCAATTTCACGGACAAATGCTGCGACGTTTAACAAAAAATCTGCAATGATAATATTGGCTTCATCATATAACTGTGCCCAGTTTTCAGTGCGGCGCGCCATTAATTGCTCAAGCATCTCAGAGTGGGTAAGCATGGTGGCTAAATTCTTCCATAAACGCATCTCATCGTTAAATTCAAATGCCACTGAATCAAAGCGCGTCGAGATATGTAAGTTACGTCTTGCCAGCATAGTCTGCCAGTCATCAATATTGGCATCCTGAGCATCAGTGAAATTAAATACCGGCATAACAGGAATCGCGGCCCAAGATAAAATAGCCAATTCATCTCTATATTTACCGAGTACCGGCTCACGTGCATCGACAACATAGATGGCCATATCACTTGCCAGCAGCTGCCGAATCACTTTGGCTTCTTGGCTATAGTCCTCATTGCTACTTAGCGCATCACTACTTTGAGCAATATCAGCTGCCAAAAACTGTTGCAGGCGCTCAATACCATCACGGCGACTGGCAGTATTATCTTCAAGCCAATCCATCAGCCCTGATGCGTCCTCCAAACCTGGCGTGTCATATAGAGCCACCAATATTTCACCCGTTTGACTATCCGTCAGTTGGGCACGCTCTACATGACGGGTAGTTGCGGCTTCATTTTTTACTTCACCGAAGTAAACGTCACGCAATAGAGTACGTAATATAGAAGTTTTACCCGTATTGGTATGACCAACGACCGCAAGCTTTAATGCCTCACCACTAGCGATGGTTTTTTTAGCTGTCCTGTAGCTAGTCTCTGGTTCACTTGATGACTGTGGGGCTAATCCAGATGATGATGCTTGAGGATTGACCTCATGCGCTTTATCAGAAAAAAGCCCTGCAGGCTTATCAGTTTTTTGCAGACTGTTCTGCGCATTATTTCCCTGATTATTATTATCATTATTCATAATAGAATCTTATATTGATTGGTAGTATCCAAAAACATCATAGCCATTTATGGTAGAACAAATTGATCTATCTTTCGGTATGAGTTCAATAATCCATCGTCTAAAAAAAGATTTTCAGTTATTAATCAAACCGATTTTTCGAGCAGATAGGGCAGTTTGCCATTGCTGGTAACGAACATGTTGTTTTTCTAAATTCGAGTCTGAGCCAGCATTTAAAACATCATTGCCCGTATTATGGTGCTCTGTCAGACTCAGGCTATTGTCCTCTAACAGTTGTACAATCAGTCCATGTTTGGCGTGATTGGCGATCTGATCAAGTTTACGCAATGTACCACGGTCAGGCAGCGCTTTAAAATGAATACCAAGCAATACCTGTACCGGATTTGCATCTAGGTAAGCCTTTAGCCGTGCCATATCATCACGGTCATCAAGAATACCAAAATTCTCAATATCAGTCGTATCAGTAATGCCTGTATCGAAACCCGACTGCCACCATTGGTTTTGCTCCGCTGGATACTCTAATAGCGCAACCAGTTTTTTGCCAGCACTGACTTGGGCTTTTGGGGCGATAGGCGCGGGGGCTTCTTTAAAGTCATCAGCATCCACCACATGACGCTGCCAAAAGTTCAAAATCTTTTGATAATAGGGCAGCTTGATATCCAAACGCATCTTTTTACGACGGAACATCAAGGCACAAAATGCCCATGCAATTGCGCGTGGGACAATCCCGTACATCAGTA
Organism: Psychrobacter sp. LFX-11D; assembly: GCF_904846475.1. NCBI lineage: Bacteria > Pseudomonadati > Pseudomonadota > Gammaproteobacteria > Moraxellales > Moraxellaceae > Psychrobacter > Psychrobacter sp. LFX-11D. The sequence continues at coordinate 104,198 of NZ_CAJHAV010000007.1, read as the reverse complement.
AACTACCAACCAACAAGCCCGCCCATTGCCGTGCGACAGACAAAGGCATAGCATCAGTCACTAATCGGCTCTGTACGATAGCCGTACTGTCCGGAATATCGAATCCAACCATACTTGGTAACCATCCAAGTAGTTGCGTCAAAGTAATTAGCGCCTGATCTGACAGCAGCGTTGACTCCCAGCTAAAGCTGTATTGACGCACGATCAACAGAAAAATAATCGCAAGCAGCATACCAGTCAGTGTGGCAAGCCATAACTGATGACTAAATCTGCCCAAATACCAACGCATACCGCTGTGTTGCAGCTGCCGCTCATATAAATTCACCGCTGCCTGAGTTACATCATCTTTACCACGTATCAAATAACTGGGACTGACAAAGCTGGCAAACCAGTTTGAAGACTGCTTGCCTTGATTGATAAGCGTCATAGCTAGCCAGCCCAGAAGCATAAGACTATGAAAACCCAATAAGCATACCAAGACGTAAAAGAAGTTCACCACATTGGTCTGCAATAAGGTAAATAAGCCCAAAAATCCCGAGAGACAGCAAATCACGCTCATAACAACCATGATGCCTTTGATGCGACCATCAATCTTACCAAGCACGCCTGCCAGCGCGGCATTGCTGTCTATTCGTGACGCTCGTCGATGCAGTTTTTGCAGTGGCGAGCCTTCTTCATTTTGCAGCTTTTCAGTAATGAGTAGCGGGTCAGTGGCAAAGACATGCTGCTGCGTCTCAAGAGTACGTACCAGCTCAGTCAATTGGTCTTGGGGCGATAGCATGGTCTGATGTCCGTATAATCAATGGTGAAATGAAATATCAAAATGTGTTGAAAATTATAATCATAAAAGCGTATTTGTTGATGCAATTATTACTTTATTTCTGAAGGTTATAGATGTCAATTTTAATGATATTTATGTTGCTAACAAAAAACCTGACCATATGGTCAATAATAACTGGCAGTTATTATAAATAAGCGGTATGCTAAAAACACATTAGAATCCTGATTTAAATGTTTTATCAAATATTCATCCCTATTCTAATGTCAAATTCAGATTATACACAGCGCTATCTGCCGCTATAAACAAAAGTGGCGTTATAGCTGACCAATAATAAAGATTGATGAATAAAAGGGCGATACGCCTTTTTAGCAATGATAGGTAGAGTATTTGGTTTTATAACAATCTTGAGTCCCATTCTAGGAGTTGTCGAAGAACAAGCCTAGAACATATTAACAACAGAACACGAAGGACGGCTATTTAATATGGATATTAAATCTACTTCTCAATCGGCAGTTGCCCGCCCAGAAGATGAAAACTTGGGTATGGGTGCCAATATTGCTTATGGCTTTCAACACGTATTGACCATGTACGGTGGTATTATTGCGGTTCCATTAATTGTGGGACAGGCAGCTGGATTATTACCCGCTGAAATTGGCTTGTTAATTGCCGCCTCATTATTTATCGGTGGTCTTGCGACTTTATTGCAAACGATTGGTGTGCCATTCTTTGGCTGTCAGCTGCCACTCGTACAAGGTGTATCGTTTGCGAGTGTGGCAACCGTGGTTGCGATTGTGACAACGGGGGGCGGACTACCTTCTGTGTTTGGTGCTGTCATTGCTGCCTCTGCTTTGGGCTTTTTGATCACGCCTATTTTCTCCCAAATTATCAAATTCTTCCCGCCATTAGTGACTGGCACCGTCATTACTACTATTGGTTTGACCTTGATGCCAGTCGCTGCCCGCTGGGCAATGGGCGGCAACAGCAACTTACCTACCTTTGGTAGTATGACCAATATTGGTCTTGCTGGCTTCACGCTAGCGATGGTGTTATTACTAAGCAAGCTTGGTAATGCGGCGATCAGTCGCCTATCGATTCTATTAGCGATGGTCATTGGTACTTTTGCTGCTTGGGCATTGGGCTTGGTTGATTTCTCTGGTATTACGACAGGCTCTATTTTTGCTTTCCCATCACCGTTCCATTTTGGTATGCCGACCTTTGAGATTGCGGCAATTATCTCTATGTTTATCGTGGTATTGGTTATTTTGGTTGAAACGTCAGCAGATATTTTGGCGGTCGGCGATATCATTGAGACAGATATCGATTCAAAACGTTTGGGTAATGGACTACGAGCTGATATGGCAGCCAGTATGATTGCCCCTATATTTGGCTCATTTACTCAAAGTGCTTTTGCACAAAACGTAGGTCTAGTTGCCGTAACAGGTGTTAAAAGCCGTTTTGTAGTCGCTTATGCCGGTATTATTCTGGTTATTTTGGGCTTGATGCCGATTATGGGTCGTGTTATCGCTACCGTTCCTACCGCCGTACTTGGCGGCGCCGGTATCGTATTGTTTGGTACGGTTGCAGCCAGTGGTATTCGCACGCTTGCGCAGGTCAGCTATACCAATAATATGAATCTAATCATCGTTGCGACCTCCATCGGTTTTGGTATGCTACCGATTGCCGCGCCAGCATTTTATGATCAATTTCCAGACTGGTTTGCCACGATTTTCCATTCAGGTATCAGCTCTGCTGCCATCATGGCCATTGCCCTAAACTTGTTGTTTAACCACTTAAAAATAGGTAATTCAGACCAACAGTCCGTATTTGTTGCTGGGACAGAAGACCGCTCCGTACGTCCTGTAGTGATGATTGATCTATATGAAGGTGATTATTTTACTGAAGGCAAATTGTTTGATTGCGACGGTAAAGAGATACCTATATCAAAAGAACCAGCGCATCACTAGAAGCTAAAATCAGAGGCTAAAAAAAGCTAGACAATTAAAGCAAACGTATAAAAAGCTGCCTGTTATGGCAGCTTTTTTTTGTGTATATCCTATTTTATCAAAATAATAAGGCTGCAAAAATTTATTAAATGATCAGCGTTCAAGATAAGTGACACACTCCCCCTATGGTAAATAGGTTTACATTGAATCAATATAGTAGAAGTAGTTTTAATATTGCGTTATAACCCCTATAAATACTCACAAGGATGAACGCCTTATGAATACTAAAAATTATTTTATCATCGGTGGCACAGGCGGTATCGGTAAAGCCATGGTTGAACAATTGGTACACACTGCAGCCAATGAACACGCCAGCACCCTTACGAATAACGATATGCACACCAATACTGATATCCGTGTCTTTGCCACATACCATAAAAGCGTGCCTGATTTTGAAGCAGAAAATCTGTATTGGATAGCGATGAATATCTGTGATGAGCAAAGTATCAAACAAGCAGCTGATACGATTAAGCAGCAAACCACACATATAGATTGGGTGATTAATTGTGCTGGACTACTGCATACCAAGACGCGTCAGCCAGAAAAATCACTACAACAGATTGAAAGTGAGTTTTTTTTACAGAATATGCAGGTTAATGCTTTGGCAAGCTTGCTCATTGCCAAGCACATCAAACCGCTATTGGCGAAAGCTGAACAAAGCGCAGATAAGCCTGCGATTTTTGCGACGATATCGGCAAGGGTAGGTAGTATCAGTGACAATCAACTCGGCGGTTGGTACAGCTACCGCATGAGTAAGGCGGCGCTTAATATGGGTATGAAAAACCTGAGTATTGAATGGAGTCGCTCGCTTAAAAACGTCTGCGTGGTAGTAATGCAGCCCGGCACTGTCAACACCCAGCTATCAGCTCCGTTTCAGGGCAACGTAGCTGACGGGCAGCTATTTTCGCCAGCCTATAGTGCTGAATGCTTGCTTGAGGTACTCAGTAAGATGGGTGCTGCCCAATCAGGGAGTTTTGTGGATTGGGCAGGGGAATCTATACCGTGGTAGGTTTTAGAATGAGCCTTATTTCATTAGAAATTGACGAGTTAAGGCGATCAATAGGCGACAAATAAATCCATAAATTCGTTTACTGGTGTTTGCTCTAAGCGCTGCTGATCGCTACACAATGCAAAAATCTCTGTACAGCGACTGTCGATAAACCGTGTCGCAAGACTGGCACGGAACTTTGCCTCCAATATCGGCAAACCTTCAGTACGGCGGCGTTTATGACCGATAGGGTATTCAATCGCCACCTTGTCGGTACTACTGCCATCTTTAAAAAACACCTGAATGGCATTGGCAATCGAGCGCTTGCTTGGATCATGATAGTCTTTTGAATAACCAGCATCTTCTTCAACGACCATCTTATGACGCAACCCGTCAATCAAAATATGATGCTCGGCATGATAATCATCTTCATAGTTTTCAGCCATCAAATCACCAGTGAGTAAAGCCACGGCAACCATATATTGCAAGCAATGATCGCGATCAGCAGGATTGGCCAGCGTCCCTTCCTTTGAGATGATCCGAATAGCAGACTCATGAGTCGTTAGGATGATTTTTTCAATCTCTTCCATGCGGTCATCAATACGTGGATGCAAGATAACGGCCGCCTCACAAGCAGTTTGCGCATGGAACTCGGCAGGGAAGCTTATCTTAAATAAGACATTCTCCATCACATAGCTGCCAAACTCGCGCTGGAAGGTAAAGCACCGCTCGTTTTCAGGCTTAAGCGCCAAATCCTTATTAGTATGGCTAAACAGCACATCATAAAAGCCCCATTGCGGCGCTGTCAATGCAGAGGGTATGCCCATTTCACCGCGACGCGTGATATCGACCAAACGTACTGCGCGACTAGTGGCATCGCCTGCTGCCCAAGACTTACGGCTACCGGCATTGGGTGCATGACGATAGGTACGTAGTGCCTGACCATCTACGATAGCTTGAGAGATGGCAGCCATGATACGCTCATGTGGTAGTTTATAAAGTTTGGCAACAACAGCGGTCGATGCTAACTTCACTAAAAATACATGATCAAGACCCACACGATTAAAGGAATTGTCTAATGCTAACACCCCTTGAATCTCGTGCGCCATAATCATGGCTTCTAGCACTTCTTTCATAATAAGAGGTGCATGCCCCTGACTGACGTTTTGCTGGCTGATATAATCTGCTACTGCCAAAATCGCCCCTAAATTGTCAGAGGGGTGACCCCATTCGGCAGCGAGCCATGTATCATTATAATCAAGCCAGCGCACGATACAACCAATGTCAAAGGCAGCTTTAATAGGGTCTAAGCGATAGGAGGTGCCGGGGACACGCGCGCCATTAGGAGTAATTTGATCGGCGCAATCAGGACCTAAATGCTTGGTACATTCAGGGAAACGTAATGCCAGTAGTCCGCAGCCAAGCGTATCCATCAGGCAGTAGCGAGCGGTATTCCAAGCATCAGAGCTATTGGGTGAGTCGTTATCTATAGAGTAATTGAGTACATAATCGGCGATTTTTTCAATCTCGCTATCATACTCCGGTCGTACATTGCTTTCCACAGTAGACATAATCGTTACCTCTTCCTTGAGTCAGATATATAAGTGACTTATCAATCCTATTGCGAATCAATAAACCTGCTATCAAAAATAGCATACTCACAATCGAACCACAGTGAAGTAGTGTAAGACCTGCCTTGAGTGGAAAAATCTTTAGACCATCAAATACAGCAAACCAATAATAAACAACACTGCTAATATCAATAGCAAAAAGCTAAGAATACTGCTTGTCGTACCTGAGCTTTCTCTTTTTACTTTTACCTTTTTAATAATAGGTAGCACCATAATGACATGCTCAATACCGTCTTCAAGATAATGCTCGCCTTCAGGGATAAACCCAAGAGATTGGTAAAAGTTTAGTAGATAAGTCTGGGCTGAGATGATGATAGGTTTTTTACCGTATTTTTTACGACAATATTTGATAGCCTCTAGCATCATTTGACGGGCGACACCATCACCGCGATGTGCTGCTAAAACCAACACTCTACCAATCGATGGGATAGGACCTGATGGGGTTACGGCAGATTTTTTGGTATTAAAAACAGGCGGGATGATACGGCAATAGCCAATCAGCTGCTCGTTTTGGTGCGCGACCAGATGTAAGCAATCAAAATCGACCTCATCCATGTCTTGATAAGGGCAATTTTGCTCAACCACAAACACTTGCGAGCGCGCTTTTAAAATATGATACAGATCAACGGAGGTTAATTCATCAAAGGTTTTTATCGAAATTTCACAAGTCATAATCACACAGCTTCTAACGATTTAAAGGATAATCAAAAATAGGATGCAGCAAAGAGTGAGCATTATAACGATTTCGTACCGCATTAACTATTCAAGGTTTGACTGATTTTATCTAAGTTCAGGCTATCTGACATGGCACTGAATATTTCAAAATACTTGCCGCCTTTATGGTAGAGATCCTCATGGGTGCCGGTCTCGACCACGCGCCCATCTTCTATCACTACCAAGTCATCGGCATCAATGATTTGGGCAATATTGTGTGAGACCATAATCACGGTTCGGTCTTTTTTTATCAGGTCCAGGCTTTTCTTTACTTGCTGACTGGCTATCGCGTCTAAGCTAGCAGTAGGCTCATCCAAAAACACAATAGGCGGATCCTTTAAGAACATCCTTGCCAGCGCAATACGTTGCTGCTGTCCACCTGATAGAGATTTTGCGGTACTCTCATAGCCTTTGGATAACGACATGATTTGCTCATGAATAGAGGCTTTTTTTGCTGCAATCACAATATCATCGTCACTAGCACTCATATCACCATAACGGATATTTTCGCCAATCGTACCCGAAAAAATATGATTGCTTTGTAGTACCAACCCGATATTTTGACGCAACTCATGAGTATCACAGTCGGCTAAATTATGCCCATCTAAACATATTGTGCCGATGTCTGGCGCGTAAAACTTTACCAATAGGCTAATAATCGTACTCTTGCCAGCACCGGAGAGGCCCACCAGCGCAGTAATTCGATTGGGTTTGATGGTAAAGCTGACATCTTTTAGCGCTTGGGTGCCATTAGGATAAGTAAAATCAACGTTTTTAAGTTCAATGAGACCTTTTAAGTCTTTACTGCTTCTGCCAGTGATGTTCTCAACTTGGCTTTCATCTTCTAAAATCTCAAAAAATCCTTCGGCATAGGTCAGCGCATTGTTGATTTGGTCATAAATACGATGTAATTGACGGATAGGAGCGGCGACGTTTTGGAATAGCATGACGTGGAATAAAATCATCCCGATGGTCATTTGACCTTTTAATACAAAGTAGGCGGTCAGTAAAATAATCACCACCACGCCGATTTGCTCAATAAAGGTCTTTACTGCATCATAAATAAAACCAATGCTACGAATACGCAGCTGATTATCGGTCATGTCTTTTTGAATCTGTAAATGCTTCTCCGCCTCGATAGACTCGCGGACAAACGATTTTACGACACTGATAGAATTAATCAAAGAGATAACCATCCCACTTTTGGCTTCTCTAAAGCCACGCATCTGCCGGCGAAAACCTTGCAACCGTCTCGCTTGTTTTTGACTAATAAAAAAGTAAATCGGGATGATAATCAGACCAACCAAGCCTATCCAAAAATTGGTCGAAAACATGATAATCAGTGAAACGATCGCGCTAGCAAACAGCGGTAGCATATCGATAAAGAAGTTTTGCACCAAGCTTGTAAGACTACTAACACCATAATCGATACGAGTTTGCAATTTTCCGCTGTCGTTTTCACTACTGGTATAAAATGCCATGCGGTAGGTTAAGATGCGCTCAATGATTTTTTGCGATAAATCACGTGATAGATTGATACGAATCTTTTCGCCAAAAAAGCGCTGACCAAAAGAGATAAATATCGACAGTATCTCTTTGGTCAAGAGCACCGCACTGATAATGGTCAGCATGCGCAGACCTGCTTCCCATGGCTCGGCAAGGGTAGCGATTTCGGTCAAGGTATCAACGGCATAGCGCAACACAAAGGCATTAACTTGCGCGGTAAAGGAGCCAAGCACCGTTAAGATTAGCGTAGCGATAATTAAGGTTTTGTAAGGCGCGGCAAATACCGCCAGTTTTTTTAGAATATCCCACAACAGCGCCCGCCGTTCTTTTTTCTCGACCGGCGGCTTTTTATCTAACTGCACATGGCGTGACTGGGGACGGGTTGGCATAAAAATTTAGCTCATGGATTTTAATGTTTTACTAAATCATATTTATATTAAAATTATTAAAATAAAGTTTGGTATTATATAGAGCCATTCTTTGTTCTCTTTTGGTGGACGCCATTTGAAAATGCTTCCTTATATCTTGATTAGCCTGTTAGGCGGTGCCATTGTTCCGCTCCAGCTGGCTATTGTCAACGCTTTTCGAGAAAGTACGCAAGCTTCGCAGATCCAATCTACCTTTTATTTATACTTAGGAGGTGCATTGGCTTCTCTAGTGCTGTCCTATATGATGAGTGGTGGTATCAAGCCGCCAATAATTGAAAATGCGACATGGTGGATGTGGTTACCAGGATTTTTAGGCAGCTTTTATATCTTGTTTATGTTTATTGCTGCGCCAAAAATAGGCGCAGGTAATACATTGCTCTGGGTTTTTCTAGGGCAAATGTATTTTGCCTTGATTCTAAGCCAAACTGGCTTATTTGGCTTAGAGGTTAAAACAATAGATATCTATAAAATTTCTGGTTTAGCCTTAGTCACTATAGGCGGGATGTTAATGATATATGGAGAGAGTAAAGTAAACGGTTAAAAAGCATCCGCTGGCACAAAAACTTCACCAACCATGATACGACGTGCTGAGCGACTCATCGAGACTTTTTTGGCTTGCCAGCGCCCATCGACCAGTTCAGTTTTTCCACCGACGAGCAACGTACCTGATGGGTGACCAAAACGTACTTCATCGAACTTCTGACCACCAGCGGCCTCATTAACCAGTGTACCTTGTGTGGTTGCCGCTGCTGCAATGGCGACGGCTGCTGTACCCATCATGGCATGATGCAATTGCCCCATGCTCATAGCACGTACCACCAAATCAATCTCGCTAGCATCAACCGATTTGCCACTAGAGGCGGTATAGCTCTGTGCTGCGCCTACCCAAGCGACTTTAGGAATATGTTGGCTGGTCTGCGCCTCGCTCACATCTTTAAACAAGCCCATCGCAACGCCGCCTTTGGCGCGGATAGTCTCAAGCTTGGCAAGTAGCTCACCGTCGCTGTTGATATTGCCTTGCAACTCAGTACCCGTAAAGCCTAAATCTACTGCTTTCAGAAAGATAGTTGGGATGCCTGCGCTGATAAAAGTGGCTTTGACGCTGTCGGTAGTTAAGCCACAACCAGATACATCGAAGTCATCGATTAGATTGTTTGTCGGGAACATGTCACTAGATGAATCAACTGGATCGATGAACTCAATTTTGACTTCAGCGGCTGGGAAGGTCACACCGTCTAATTCAAAGTCACCGGTTTCTTGCACTTGTACCTTGCCTTGCTCATCTTGATACACAGGCACGTGAGCGATAATGGTTTTACTGATATTCTCTTGCCAAATATGCACTTCACAGATGCCAGTATTCGCACTATTGGCGATCTTATCAGCATCGATCAGACCCATATTAATCGCACAAGCGCCAACTGAAGCGGTTAAGTTGCCACAGTTTCCCGCCCAATCAATCATTGGCTTGGCGATATTGACTTGTCCAAACAGATAGTTCACGTCGTGATCTGATTTGTCAGAGGCCGATAAAATGACCGTTTTTGACGTGCTGGAGCTGCCATTACCTAAGCCATCGATTTGCTTGCCATAAGGATCTGGGCTACCGATGACACGTAGCAAAAACTTATCACGTGATTCACCAGCAACTTGGCAACGCTCAGGTAAATCAGACAGTTTAAAAAACGTGCCTTTTGACGTGCCACCGCGCATGTAGGTAGCCGGAACTGAGATTTGTGGGGCGAATTTTGGTTTTGATTTAGAATTGGTTTGGGTCACTGTATTAAGTCCTTTTTACATTGTTATAAGATTGGGTATGGTGCCATCAGCAAGTAAACCCGAACGACTAAGAGCGCTTGTTAATAATGATAGCGACAAGAAATAATCGTGAGGTAATTATCATCGACGGCATATACCAACCGATTGGCATCATCGATGCGTCTTGACCAAAATCCGGATAGATTCTCTTTTAGGGGCTCAGGCTTACCAATGCCTTCAAACGGATTACGCTTACATTCGGTGATGAGCTTATTGACACGTTTGAGTGTTTTTTTGTCTTGTGTCTGCCAGTACAAATAGTCCTTCCACGCAGCATCTGTCCATGCTAGTTGCTCACTCATTATCAGACCTTTTACGTTTATTAAAGCCTTTGAGCTCAAGCATTCTCAACGTCGCTATCCGTATGCTCATTGTTATCGCTGCTACCATTACTTTTATCACTGCCTTCTGCCGTATCAATGAGCTCACGCGTAACAGTCTTGCCAGCTTTATATTGGGTAATAGATTCCGCTAAGTGCGCCGCATTGGCAGGAGATTTTAATAGATAGACGGTTTCCATCAGACTATTGTAATAATCAAGCGACATTACAACCGCATCATCAGCGTCACGACGGGTCACGATAGTGGCGTTGGCATCATCGTTTACCGTATCTAGAACGGACTTTAAGTGCTTTCTGGCTTCTGAAAAACTAATGACTCTCACAACATACTCCATAACTTGTACAATATATAGTACATATTACGCCATTAATTAAGTAAACTCAATATTTAGCTACTATCTAATACTTAGGTATAAGTAAGAAGGCTCAGTGTGTAGAATGCAAAAGCAAATAAAAGCCGATGTCATATAAGGTTATACAACATCGGCTCTTTGATTATTTCACACTCATGACACTTACGCGATATCTAACGTGCCATCGATAAACTCTTTGGCAAAGCGCTGTAGCATCCCGCCTGCGTTATACATTTTAACCTCATCAGCGGTATCTAAACGGCAAATGATAGGGGTTTCAGTCGTGCTACCATCAGCACGGTTAATCACCAGCGTCATCATGCCGCCAGCAGAAACTTCGCCTGTGACATCAAAGACTTCCGTACCATCTATATTTAGGGTGTTCCGAGTCGTACCTTTTTCAAACTGCAAAGGTAGTGCACCCATACCAACTAAGTTTTGACGATGGATACGCTCAAAATCTTCAGCGACCACCACCTCAACGCCTGCTAAACGCACGCCTTTGGCAGCCCAATCACGGCTTGATCCTTGACCATAGCCGTCACCTGCGATAATGATCAGCGGCTGTTCACGGTTCATATAGGTTTCGATTGCTTCCCACATGCGCATGACCTGACCTTGTGGTTCAACCCTAGCAAGCGAACCTTGGATTACTTCACCTTTTTCATCACGTACCATTTCATTCAATAGCTTTGGATTGGCAAAGGTTGCACGCTGAGCCGTTAAATGGTCGCCGCGATGGGTGGCATAAGAGTTATAGTCTTCGCTTGGCAGACCCATGGTATCAAGGTACTCGCCAGCTGCTGAGTCGCCCAAAATCGCATTAGACGGTGATAAATGGTCAGTGGTAATATTGTCACCTAATACCGCTAATGGACGCATACCTTTTAGCTTATTCATCGCTGCCATTTTGCCTTCCCAATAGGGTGGACGACGAATATAAGTGGTCTGATCACGCCAGTTATATAGTGGACTGAGCGCTTTACCCGTATCTTTTTTGGCTTCATCAAACATCGGGATATACACGGCATTGAACTGCTCAGGCTTCACGGCAGCAGCGACAATAGCATCGACTTCGTCATCATCAAACCAAATGTCTTTTAGATAAACATCATTGCCATCCATGTCTTTGCCCAATGAATCTTTTTCAATATCAAAACGGATATTACCGGCGATAGCATAAGCGATGACCAGTGGCGGTGACGCTAAGAACGCTTGCTTGGCATACGGGTGGATACGACCATCAAAGTTACGGTTACCCGATAATACCGCAGTGGTGAACAGATCGTTATCGATGATTTCTTTTTCGATATCAGGATCAAGCGCGCCACTCATACCATTACAAGTGGTACAAGCAAAGCCAACCACGTCAAAGCCGATTTCTTGTAGCTCAGGCATCAGACCCGCTTCTTCTAGATACATTTTGACGGTTTTTGAGCCGGGTGCTAATGACGATTTCACCCAAGGCTTACGCAATAAGCCTTTCTTATTAGCATTACGGGCGACAAGACCAGCAGCAACCATGTTGCGAGGATTAGACGTATTGGTACAGCTGGTAATCGCGGCGATAATCACCGCGCCATTTGGCATCAAACCATCTTTTGGCTCTGGTAATTTATCACCCTCACCGTGAGCAATACCTTTCGCAACCAAATCTGTGGTTGACACGCGCGCATGCGGACGTGAAGGGCCTGCCATATTACGGACTACTGATGATAGATCAAACTCAAGCACACGTGCATATTCCGCATTTTCCATGCCGTCAGCCCATAGACCGGTCTGCTTGGCATATTGCTCAACCAGTTTAATTTGTGCTTCACTACGACCTGTTAAGCGTAGGTAGTCAATGGTTTGCTCATCGATATAGAACATCGCTGCGGTTGCGCCATATTCTGGGGTCATGTTTGAGATAGAAGCACGGTCACCGACGCTTAATTGGCGTGCCCCTTCACCGAAGAATTCAATATATGTAGATACCACGCCTGCATCACGCAAGAACTCGGTCATAGCCAATACCAAATCGGTACCAGTAATGCCTCTTTGTAATTTACCAGTTAGCTTAACACCTACATAATCAGGGAGACGCATATAAGACGGGTTACCAAGCATGACGCTTTCCGCTTCAAGCCCGCCAACACCGATTGAGATAACGCCTAAGGCATCAACCATCGGCGTATGACTATCGGTACCGACCAAGGTATCGGCAAACGCCACTTGTTCACCGGCTTTATTTTGCACCACTTGTACAACCGGTGACATTTTTTCTAAGTTGATTTGATGCATGATGCCGTTACCCGGTGGTACGACGTTCACATTATCAAAGGCATACTGACACCAGTTGATAAAGTGAAAACGATCATCGTTACGGCGCTCTTCGATAGCACGGTTTTTCTCAAATGCATTTTCTTCAAAGCCTGCATGCTCAACAGCCAATGAATGGTCGACAATCAGTTGCGTTGGAACAATCGGATTCACTTTTGATGGGTCACCGCCTTGTTCAGCGATGGCATCACGTAGACCTGCCAAATCAACAAACGCGGTCTGACCTAGGATATCGTGGCAGACGACGCGAGCAGGGTACCAAGGAAAATCTAAATCTTGCTTGCCTTCGATATGTTGCTTGAGCGCCGCCGTTAAATCTTCTGGCGGGCAACGACGTACCAAGTTTTCACACAGTACTTTTGAGCAGAACGGTAGCTTGTCATACGCGCCCGCTTCGATGTTTTCGATTGCTTCACGGGTATCAAAGTAATACAAATCTGTGTCAGGTAATGGCTTTTTAAAGGGTTCATTCATCGGTTGTACAAGGGCGTTGTCCATAAGTCACCTTTAGCTGTTGGCTGGTTTAAATTCAAAAAATAGTCATTCTTTTAGCAAAATCATCAGTGAAATGAGACGTTAGAAGAGTGCTTTGCTAAAAAAATACGGTTAAAAAGACAGTGAGGTTATTAAGAAAAGGTTTAACTACTAAATTGTTGTATATGTTTAGCAGTTAAACCGCCTATCTCACATAAGTATTTATGCGAGATAGTAAATATATATGGATTAACGCGCACTCATCTCTGGTACTGGGCGCAGCTCTTCACCGGTATATTCCGCACTTGGGCGAATGATACGGTTATTGGCACGTTGCTCAAACACGTGTGCTGCCCAGCCTGTTAGACGCGAGCAAACAAAGATTGGCGTGAACAGTTTGGTTGGAATACCCATAAAGTGATAGGCAGACGCATGGAAAAAATCAGCATTACAGAACAACTTCTTCTCGCGCCACATGACTTCTTCACAGCGTACTGATACTGGGTATAGCACTTCATCACCAACATCTGCTGCCAGTTTTTCAGCCCAACCTTTAATCACGACATTACGTGGATCTGATTCGCTATAGATAGCATGACCAAAGCCCATAATCTTATCTTTACGCGCTAGCATTGCCATCATCTCAGACTCTGCTTGATCAGGAGAAGTAAAGCCTTCAATCATATCCATCGCCGCTTCGTTGGCGCCGCCATGCAAATGACCGCGTAATGAGCCAATCGCGCCAGTGATACAAGAATGAATGTCAGATAAAGTAGATGCACAAACGCGAGCGGTAAAGGTTGAGGCGTTAAACTCGTGCTCTGCATAAAGAATCAGTGAGACGTTCATTACCTTAGTATGTAGCTCGTTTGGTTTTTCACCTTTTAGCAGATGTAAGAAATGACCGCCAATGGTATCGTCATCAGTTTCAGTTTCGATACGCACGTTGTCGTGGCTGAAGCGATACCAGTAATTGATGATTGATGGGAAAACCGCCAGCATACGGTCGGTTTTATCGTTCTCTTGTGAGAAGTCAGTTTCCATCTCAAGGTTACCAAGCATCGAGCAACCGGTACGTAATACGTCCATCGGATGGGCGTCCGCAGGAATACGCTCAAGCACATCTTTTAATGCTTGTGGTAAGCCACGTAAACCTTTCAATTTAGTTTGATAAGCATCAAGCTCACTTTGGGTAGGTAAGTTGCCGTATAGCAACATATAAGCCACTTCCTCAAAGATGCACTTGTCTGCCAATTCTGAGACATCATAACCACGATAAGTCAGACCTGAGCCTGATTTACCAACGGTAGATAGAGCCGTCTTACCTGCTACTTGACCACGAAGACCTGCGCCCGAAAGTTCTTTTTGTGCTGCCATGATAAATTCCTTTTGTTGGTAGCTTGTGTTGGATAAAAGATAAAGGTACTGCAAATATCAAATACTGCGTTGACATCCTCATTGCTAGAAAAACCAACGCTTTTAACCGCTAAAACTACTTATTATCTGCAAATAACTTGTCTAGCGTTTGTTCAAACTCATGATAGTTTAAGAAGTCATACAGCTCCATACGGGTTTGCATGGTGTCAACAACTTTTTCTTGTGTGCCATCAGTCAATAGATGCTGATATACGTTTAATGCCGCTTTGTTCATCGCACGGAAGGCTGACAACGGATAAAGCACCATATCGACACCCACCGCGTATAACTGCTCGGTGGTATATAGATCGGTCTGACCAAATTCGGTCATATTAGCTAGGACTGGAATATCAAGCACATCGGTAAACTTACGGTACATCTCAATATCAGTGAGTGCTTCGGCAAAAATCATATCAGCACCAGCTTCTTGAAAAGCAACCGCGCGCTCAACCGCTGCATCAAGACCTTCGACAGATAGGGCGTCGGTACGTGCCATCACCACAAAATCTTTGTCCGTCTTGGCATCAAGTGCCGCTTTTAGGCGATCAACCATTTCTGAGATACTAACGATTTCTTTATTTGGACGATGACCACAACGCTTTTGCGCCACTTGGTCTTCGATATGAACCGCCGCCACACCGGCTTTTTCCATTTTACGAATGGTTTGAGCAATATTAAATGCACCACCAAAACCGGTGTCAATATCAACCAATAATGGCGTATCAACCGCATCGGTAATACGGCGCGCATCTTCTAAGACGTTATCAAGGCTAGTCATACCCAAGTCTGGCAAGCCAAATGAGGCATTGGCCACGCCAGCACCAGAGAGATATAAGGCTTGATGACCAACTTGAGTTGCCATCATTGCTGTATAAGCGTTAATCGCGCCAGCAATCTGTAGCGGTTGATTATTATCATTTTTTTGTTTCATTGCACTGCGAAAGCGAGCGCCAGCTGATAGGGTCATGTCGTGGTCCTTACGTGGAGGGAAGATCTTGTCGTTATCATTCGCGATTCAATCGTTGTGCTTGATTATAACCAATTATTCAGGACTACAAAGCGGGATTTTCATTCAACTCTTAATATAAATTAAATTCATAAATTAAATATATTAATAATATTTATTTTATGGATACTGCTATCCATTAATTAGAGGTTTGTCTCCATTAGTATTCATAACGTATCAAACGCTGCATTTCTTCTTATTAGATATTTACATCTAGTTACAATTATATTTATAAGCGTTTTGTCGTTGTCCACAAAAAAGCCCTCTTAGTCTGGCTAAAAGGGCTTTTACTCTATCGAGTCTATTATTAGCTAGATTGGCTAACCTTTATTTTTAACCAATAATACCTGCAAGGCTAGCTAGGAATAACAAGGTAAAGCCACCTAAGAATACAAGCCCTGCAATCGAATAGGCGTTCATACCGGCTGATAGCTTTTTATGGTTTTTCACGAGCGAATAGTTTAACCAACCAAAGATAGGCGCGGATATAAAGGCCGATATCATCGCAAACTTCAGCATAGCGCCTAATTGACCTGCAAAGAAGCTAATAATCAAAAGACCGCCACCAATAGCATAAGTGGTCCAAAAGGCGATTTGCTTTTTATTAATCTCGTCTTCACTTTTTAGTAAGCGCCAGCATTCGGCATTGGCACGTCCATAGCCATCTGCACAGGTAATAGTGGTGCCAAACATACACATAAAGGCGACAAAGGCGACCAGTAGTCTTGACCATTCACCGATAGTGGCGGTATACATATTGATAAGCTGATCAATATAAGCGACACCTGCGGTTTGAATCTCTTGACCTGAGCCATATTGCACGAAAACGCCCAACGCTAAAAAGAACAAGGCTAAAATAGCGGAAACTAAGAAACCGACATTAAAATCCAGTAAGCCCTGACGGTGAGTGGTATTGTCCGCTTTTCTCTTGGCTGATGTCCACATCGAGGTGATGGCAGCGAACTCAAGTGGTGCTGGCATCCAACCCATAAGAGCCACAATAAACCCTAAAGTCGCCAAGTTCCAAGGAGAGGCAGGGACAAAATCCGCCACCATAACCGTCGGCTTACCAGCAGCAATCATCACCGCTAACACGGTTGCGGATACGAGCGCAATCATAATCCATTTAGTCACGCCGTCAAGCAACTTATAATGACCAGCAATCAGAAAAAACCAACATACCGCAACGATGATGACCGCTAAGGCAATACTTGATAGTCCTACAGATGCGGGCAGCATAAAGCCCAATATCACTGCCGCAAGCAATGTCACAGCCCCCGTACTAATCACCGCCGATAAAATAGATAGGATAAAATAAATCCAGAGATAGGCTTTTGAGCGTTTGGCATAGCCTGCGATTAAGCTCTCGCCAGTGTCGTAGACATAATCGGTGGCAAAGCGGAAGAACGGATACTTAAAGACGTTGGCTAATATAATCATAATCGCCAGCTGCCAGCCATATAACGCGCCAGCCTGTGTCGATGAAATCAGATGCGAGCCGCCAATAGCAGCAGTCGCCATCAGAATACCGGGACCAAAGATTCGCCAGCTAAAGCCTTCTTGCTGCGCGGAGAGAGTATCGCCTGTGGCACTTGGGTTATTGAGTGGTTGTGTGGTCATGCTTACCTCGAAATGGTTAAAACGGCAAATCATCACTTACCTGTGTCAGTTTGCCAATGATCATGAGCGCATCGCTTAATACTATTTATTAGTACTGTTTATGAGTACTGTTTCTTAAAACGATTTGCCTTGTATCGACTTTAGCACACCAATCTGGTTTAGTAGAATGATTATTTATATAATTATTACTTATTTTTTGCATAGCCATTCCTGATAGTTAGCATAATTAAATATAAATATCAAGATTTATCAATGGCTATTTTTTCGGGCTTCTTTATACCACAATTATGACTCAATATCTGATAATTTAGCGCTGAGATTCAAATTTTTGCCGGCGGTAAGTAATGCCGCGCTGCTCGTAGACATGATAAGTCGCACGCAATAAGTCAGGAATATGAGGATGCACAAAATCCTTAAGTGTATGCAGATAAATAGGTGAGGTGACGTTTTCGTGGATGAGGCGCTGATAGCTGATCTGCTCCGTACGCACCGTTTTTAAGCTGGCAGGGACTAAGGTGATGCCTTCGCCCGCCGCTACTAACCCGAGTGCCACTTGCAAGTCACTGACGGTGGTGGTCATAAATGGAGAGATGCCGTACTGTGCAAATAAATATAGTAAAGGCTCTGTTATCTGCTCAACAGTAGAGGCTTGATGATGGCTCGTATTATTTTTCTTATTCTGCCCCAAGGTTTTAGGAGTCCCTGTGCTTGATACCGTTTCTGGCATTGTTTCTGGCACTGTAGATACAGGCAAGTGGGTTTGATGATAGAGAATCAGGCGGTTATTGGCCAAATCGATCAAGCGTTGCTCGCGCACATTGGCAAGCGGATGGGCTTTGGGGAGGGCAACGACATAGCGCTCATGGCGTAACAGTATTTGCTGTATCCATGGGTCTTGATGGGCAAAGCGTCCAAAACCAATATCGATGTCACCAGATTTGAGCGCATCCATTTGCTGATAGGAGCTGATGTCCTTTAGGTTGACGTCAATCTCAGGATTGGACTGCTTCAGTCTGGCGATAATCTCAGGTAGCAACCCATACAGTATAGAGGGTACAAAACCGATATTTAATGCGCTGCTAGGGGCAGATAAGCGCTGGGTCATACCAACAACCGTATCGACTTCTGTCAGTATGGTACTGATTTTATCGTAAAAGAACGTGCCAGCTTCTGTTAAATGTAGCGGTCTGTGATAACGGTCAACCAGCATCACGCCCATATCTGTCTCAAGTTGCTTGAGCAAACGGCTTAGACTGGGCTGTGACAATCCGATTTTGGTAGCGGCTGCGCTAAAGCTCCTAAGCTCGGCAACGGCAATAAACGCATTGAGCTGCTTTAAATCCATGTTTTATGCTCATTTATCTGTAATATCATGTCGATTGATGAAGCGGATACTACTGTATTTTATATCAATAACAGCAAAACTAGAAAATTATGCTTGAAGCATACGAGTTGACACTCTATATTGTTTATTAACGATAGCGTTACACTTTAGCAAACTAATAATTTTTACCCTTCATTCTAGCAGTCATCTACGGTTTCGTGGCATAAACTGGTTTGGTATCACTTCATGAGCGACAAAAAAGACAAGCAAAGCGCCGATTTAGAGGCAAACTTAGCAAAAATCGCTAATACGAAGCCACGACTGCGTAATCGTAAACATAATATCTATGAGCGTTATATCACTCGTGTTGAAAGCGCAGAGACTATTGAAAGTACTATTGAAAATACAGAAAATGAGAGCGAGCCAACTGTCACCAATACTGATGCTTATGATGAGACTGATGCCGGTCTTAGGGCAAGTCTACTGGACAGTCCTGTTCAGCCGCACATATTACAACCGCTTAAAAACGCTGACAAGCTGTCATCCTATGAGCCACTAAGTGCAGCAGAACTAGAGTTATTTGGCAGCCAAGAGCAAGATAATGTGGAAAATACAGCAGGGTTACAGATATCTGATAACGCGAGCACATCGGTAAGCTTAGACTTCTCTGATGAAGATGAGAAGGTTATACACCCTTTAATGACAACAGAGGTGACTGATAACGCAGCTTCTACAGTTAAAGATGAAGATGAAGATACTGAGGTAAATGATAGCGCTTATATTGATGAACCTATCAGCACTGCATCTTTGATAACCTTACCCCTCAAAAAATCGAAAAAAAAGAAAGCGGTAAAATCAATACAAACGCAGAAGAGTAGTAAAAAGCCACTTATTATAGGTATGGTGCTTGGCTCACTCATGATTTCTGGTGCTGTATTCACGTTAATTGCGACTGGTTTCTTGTCCACCGGTACTACGTCTACAGCGTTAAATGAAGCTGGCACGCCTATTAATAAAAACGCGACTCAGACAAGCCCGGTCACCAAACAAACAGCTACTGACACTGAAATAAACACCACTGAGAAGAATGTTGTGGTAGAGGCTAATACGCCACCTGCTGTCATTGAAGTGCCCAGTGACTCTGACCCTGCCAAATCATCAAACCCCAAGCCTGAAACGGACATGACGAATAAGGAAAATGAAGCAGCTGTTAGTGCGCCAAAATCCGAGCCTGCCATCACATACGAAGATTTTAGAGAAGAGTCACAAAACACGCTATATCGTGAAACCAATGATTAGCGTCATAAAAACTCTTGTCTTAAATAACTTTCTTGCTTTTCTTTAGGCTATTTTTTAACCAATGGTCAAATATGAACGGACCAAATGGTAAGAACGAGCCAAGCACGCCGGCAGGGATCGCCCATATAGGCATTTTTATCTTGACGGCTGTGCCCATGAGTACAACAATATAGGCGATGAATAAGCCACCGTGAGCCATACCGATATATTTTACCCCTTCTGGAATGTCCATCATGTACTTTAGTGGCATAGCGATGCAGAGCAACAGTAAAAACGAGGTGCCTTCTAGATAACCTATCGTCGTAAGCGTTTTTAATACTGTATTTTGTTCTGTTGTAAGATTAGAGGCGGGTTCAAACATTGGCTGAGCCTGTGGCACTGTATTTTCCTTTTATCATCGACATATAAGGTATGGTCGTTTAACGAGGTAAGCAATAATAGCAGCCGTAGGTTGCTATTATTGCCTTTAGTGAAAAAACCCATAGAACGGTCAATATATGTGCAAATAAAACAGATTAAGTTAAAAAGCTTGCTAGCTAAGCATCAAGGGCAGGGGGCTTACTTTCAAATTCAGCAAGCATCTTAGTAATGAGCTGATCTTTTTGCTGCCAAACTTGCTCAACCCAATCAAACATTTCTGCTTTTATCGCCTCATCAGTCTCATAGCCGCCATTTTGAACACTGGCAAATAAGTCATCAGGCATCTTAATATGTCTGACATCGACGCCCAGACGCTTGATATTGCCTTTCCATAAGTCGCCATATGTCGGCACACCATCAGGATAGACGATGGTCATATCTAAAATACCATCGATGTCTTCGCCAAGCGCACTAATCGCTAGCGACAAGCCGCCTGCTCTTGGTTTAAGTAAATGCGTATAGGGCGATTGCTGCTTATCCCGTTTTACGGTGGTAAAACGGGTGCCTTCTAGATAATTTAACAGTGTAAAAGGCTTGTCTTTCAGCAATGCACAAGCGCGTTTTGCTTCTTCGATATCTTTGCCTTTTAAGGCAGGATTTTTCGCAATCGCCTCTTTAGAGTGTCGACGCATCATTGGAAAATCGAGAAAATAGAAAGCTTGACCAATGACTGGAATATATATCAGCTCAAACTTGGTAAAAAATCGCGTCAATGGCAAACGCTTTTCACTAATATATTGCACGATACTGGTATCAACCCATGATTGGTGATTACTTACCAATAAATACTTGCCTTCGGTATGGATATCATCAGGTAGGCTGATACGCCAGTCTTTATCCGGCAAAATGTTATCGATCATCGCGTTATTGCTGTTAATCCAATAATTGGTCACATCAATGACCGCTTTATCAGCAATCGCTGCACCAGTAACAGCTTTGGCTGCACCCATAATCCATACAGGAGGACCTGCCAACATACTATTAAAAGTAATAACGCCTGTCGCGGTGGTCAGCGAAGCGATTTTGCCAAGTTTAGGATTGCGTTCATGTAGTTTTTGAACGAATGATTTGAATCGCATGTTAAATCCTCTTAACCTTACATATTATAAGTGGTTAGTAACGTAGTGGCATAATACTAGCAGAAATCGATAGGCGTGTTTACGTAATTGGTTTGGCTTTACATTTCACCGTTAGTCGTGGATATACCTAGTAGCTGATAACTAATAGCTAATAGACGTCAATCGTATTTGATTTATTTTTATATCAAACTAGGTTTATAATTTACCGTTAATATTTAGAGGGTTTACAATCGATGATCGACACTAACACTCTTGATCTCACGACAAGCCAAAAACAAAAAAAATCCAGTGCTAAATACTTAACACTGGATCAATAAGACCAATTACTCAAAGTACCAATCAGCCTTGTAGCTGGTCAATCATACCTTGGTATTTGTCTTTTTTCTCAGCAATCCTACTACGCTCTTCTTCTGCATTGTCTACCGATCCTTCAGAGTCTGCCACTTTCTTATCAAAAGCTTCTAACTCGGCAGTTTTGGCATCCAAAAGTCTGTTAAGCATAATAGCAACCGCTTTTTCAGAAACGTCAAGCGTCATATTAGAAGCTTCAGACGTAAAATCCTCTTTAAGCTTAGCAGCCCATTGATAGATATTAGCTATCGTCGCACTATGCTTGTCCTCATGCTTGTCTTCATTTTCAGAATCAGACTTATCCTCTTCGTCAGATTTCGCTTCTTTTTTGTCAGAAATAAAGTCATCTTTGAGCTTAGAAGCCCATTGATAGATGTTGGCTATCGTCGTACTGTGCTTATCTTCTTTGGCAGAATTGTCATCTTGATCGTCTTTATTGGACTCATCATCCTTGCCAGACTTAGTTTCTTCATCAACCTCATAGTCTTTGTCAGCATTGTAATCTTCAAAATCACCGTCTTCATAAACGACAGTATCACCTTTTACTACTTCTACGCCTGTTACCGCATCATTTGAAGTCGTTGTCGCTGCACTCTCAAGAGACTCTAAGGCATTTTTAATGTTATCGTTATTAGTAGACTTGTCAGACATGATTTATGATCCTTTTAATGGCATTAAGTGAAATATATTTACCGCCAATATTATGCCAGTACAATTTTTTATTCAGTATCTTAATGTAAATTACATGTTTCAATTTGCTAAAAAGGCGGCTACGCCTTAAACAACTTCCATTTCTAATAGTGTTGTAGATGACGCTTCTAACTGATCATATTTTATCACCACATTATTACCTTCAAGACTGGTATCAAGCTCAACATGGTAAGTAGCAAGCGTGACACTTGTATCATCCAAGCATTGACCGGTGGCAAGGTTAAATCTCTGCTTATAAATAGGGGAGGCCACATACAGTACCGCTTCATCAATGCCAGCATCGTTGGTAACAGTAGTGCCTCCAATTAACCCTCTAGATAATACATTAGCCTGACTAAACGGGTCATAGTTATCAAGCGCAAAAAGCTTAGCCTCCTTAGTGCGAAAAATTGCCACTTGTTTACCCTCTATCAGTGCGCAAACACCAGTCTCAGGGAGTATGTCTTCTAATTTACAAACGGTATACTGGTTCATTGGGTGATCCTTATTCGTATATGATCGGAAAGTGTTAAACGTTGATTAAGCCAGCTCGGTCACTAAGATTTGAGTTTTTTCAGTATCGGTTGCGGGGCGGATCTGCTCGCGCTCGGTGACAAAGACAACGTTGTCATCTCCTTGCTCGCTATTGACGAAGTGACGGAAACGTTTGAGCTTTTCGCTATCGGTTATGGTGGCTTTCCACTCACACACATAGTTGTCGATCAGCAGTTGCATCTGCGCCTCTAGCTCATCAGCGATGCCCAAACTGTCTTCAATAATGACCGCTTGTAGATACGCCAATCCGCCATCTAAGCTCTCGCGCCATTTTGAGGTACGCTGGAGTTTATCTGCTGTTTTTATATAAAACATGATAATACGGTCGATGTATTTGATGACCGTGTCGCTATCAAGATCGGTGGCAAACAACTCGCCATGACGCGGGGTCATACCACCATTACCACAGACAAATAAATTCCAACCATTTTCGGTGGCGATAATGCCAAAGTCCTTGCTTTGTGCCTCCGCACACTCACGCGTACATCCGGACACGCCCATTTTTATCTTATGCGGTGAACGCACCCCTTTATAACGGTCTTCTAATCTTAATGCTAAGCCGACACTGTCATCGACACCATAGCGACACCAGTTATTACCCACACACGATTTAACAGTACGCAACGACTTACCATAAGCATGACCAGTCTCAAAGCCAGCTTGCACCAACTGTGTCCAGATATCAGGGAGTTGGTCTAGACGTGCGCCAAATAAATCCACGCGTTGACCACCTGTGATTTTGGTATACAGATTAAATTCTTTAGCGACTTGCCCAAGGATGATCAGCTTATCGGCGGTGATTTCACCACCCGGCACACGAGGTACGACAGAATAGGTGCCGTCTTTTTGGATATTGCCTAGATAATAGTCATTGCTGTCTTGCAACGGTGTCAGTTCAGGCTTAAGCACATAATCATTCCAGCATGAGGCCAAGATGGAGGCGACCGTAGGTTTGCAAATCTCACAGCCATGACCGTTACCATGCTCATCCAACAGAGCATCAAAGGTTCTAATACCATGAACACGAATCAAGCTATAGAGCTCTTGACGGGTATAGGCAAAGTGCTCACATAAATCATTATTGACCTCAAACCCAAGGGTCGTTAACTGATAGCTTAAAGTGTCTTTCACCATAGGCGCACAGCCACCACAGCCTGTACCTGCACTGGTACAAGACTTCACTTCTGCAATGGAGTAAGCACCGTTCTCAACCGCCGCGCAAATAGCCCCTTTGGTGACGTTGTAGCATGAGCAAATCGTGGCGCTATCTGGTAAATTTTCTATACCCATCGTTGGTTTTTCAACGTTAGGTAAAATCAGGCTTTCAGGATGGGCAGGCAAGTCGATATTGTTGAGATATAGCTGTAATAGATTATTATAGTCTTCGGTATCACCAACCAATACCGCGCCAAGCAAGCGCTTATTATCAGACGTTGTGACCAGTTTCTTATAGATACCTGTCGCAGGATTTTGATATAAATAGCTCAAACTGTCTGCGCTTTTGCCATGGGCGTCGCCAATACTACCCACATCCACGCCCATGAGTTTGAGCTTGGTGCTCATATCAGCGCCCGTAAAGGTTTGCGAATGATCTCCTGTGATTTGCGCCGCGCAAATACTCGCCATGCTGTAGCCTGGTGCTACTAAGCCAAATATTTGGTTATCCCACACCGCGCATTCGCCGATAGCGTAGACATGCGCGGCATTGGTGCGGCATTTTTCGTCAATTAAAATACCACCTCGTGCACCTATCTCAATACCGCACTCAGGATTGTTTTTGATAATGCCATCTTGCGGACGAATACCTGCACTAAAGACGATCATATCGGTGTCAAGCGAGGTATCATCGGTGAATTGCATGGTCAGCTGGCACGGATTCTCATTAAAGGTGCTCAGGTTTTTATGTATGGCGTCGCTATTATCAATAATGGCTTGAGTATTCTTACCAGTCAATACTTTGACGCCAAGCGCCTCAATTTTTCGCTTTAAAATATCGCCGCCAGCCGCATCAAGCTGTACGCCCATCAATTGCGGAGCAAACTCTACCACATAAGTCTCTAGTCCTAAGGTGACCAGTGCTTTTGCTGCTTCAAGCCCGAGTAACCCTCCACCCACAACCACGCCTCTTTTTACTTTTGGTTGCTCAGCGATGGCAAGAATGTCATCCAAATCAGCAATGGTGCGATATACATGACAGTGTGCATGCTCACGCCCTGAAATCGGCGGTACAAATGGATAGGAGCCTGTCGCCAGCACCAGCTCACCATATTCAATCCGCTCGCCAGCTTCAGTGATGATGTATTGATTGGTGGTGTCAATATCTACAATACGCTGGTTCAGATGCAATTGAATCTGGGCAGATGCATAGGCGCTTAAATCAACCAAGTTGAGCTTACTAACATCTTTATGTTCAAAGTAGCTCGATAAATATACCCGATCGTAAGCGGGACGGTCTTCTTCAGCAAACACATGAATCTCAAACTGCTCATGTAACCCTTTTTCTATGGCTCGCTCAACGAAATGGTGCCCGACCATACCGTTACCAATCACCACCAACTTAGCTTTACCTGCCTTACTCACTATAGTGCTACTCATGTAATTATCCTTAGTCATGGGTTTGTCTAAATAGTGCTTACAGTAATTACATCTTCAATAACTGTGCCAAGCACCGTTATATAGCGCCATATCTCTAAGCGAGAGTCTCATCACTACAGACGAAAAACCTGACGATGACAGTGTATTTCCTAGGCGGCGTGGTATGTGTGAGGATATAAATAGCAATGATAAATAAAAAAGTCTTCTCTCATTAAAAGTGAGGATATAAAAAATGGATGCACCAAAATAGATAAAACCATGCACCAATTTGATTGTATTTATGGCAGTCAGGGTTTTTCATTCATCTCGATAAAATTAGCGTTTCTATATGGCTATTAAATTATGAATGACCTTGTAATAGCGGCTTGGAAGTCACCTATAGTAAAGCATGAACGCCTTTATCAAAGCCGAGGTTTTATCTGTATAACGAAGCTGATAGCGGCAGCTGGCACAGCCATTGCACCCCCTTAAATGCTCTAACTGGTCAGTTCGTTCAACATAATGTGTTCTTACGGCTTTCCATGTTAGCCCTGAATTTTACTATTTAAGGAAACCGCTTATGTCGTCATCGCCATCACCGAGCCCTGCTGCACCAAATAAAAACAAGCTCAATATTCTCTCTTTTACTGGTAAAAACCAGATACTCCATCTTGGTTGGATGGCTTTTTTTCTGACCTTTTTTGTGTGGTTTAACCACGCACCATTCTTATCTGCCATCGGTGAGACCTTGAGTTTGACCAAGGATCAAGTCAAAACCTTGTTGATATTAAACGTCGCTTTGACTATTCCAGCTCGAGTCATTATTGGCATGTTGACCGATCGTTTTGGACCGCGCCTCGTCTATACCGCCATTTTGGCAATTGGCGCCATTCCCTGTTTTACCTTTGCCTTTGCGCAAGATTACAACGCGCTGGCACTGTCCCGTTTTTTCTTGGGTTTTGTGGGTGCTGGGTTTGTGGTGGGTATTCGTCTCATGAGTGATTGGTTCCCTGCAAGTGAGCTGGGTACTGCTGAAGGTATTTATGGCGGTTGGGGAAATTTTGGTTCTGCTGCTGCTGCGCTGCTGTTACCGACAGTAGCTATTATTGCTGCTGCTATATTTGGTGGTGATGAAGGATGGCGTTATGCGACGGCCACCTCCGGGGTGGTGATGATGCTCTATAGTGTGATTTTCTATAAGATGGTGCGTGATACGCCTAAGGGTGCGACGTATTTTAAACCCAAAAAGTCTGGCGCCATGATGGTGACCTCAACAGGTGACTTTTGGCTGATGATGGCGTTTAAGCTACCAATGTATTTGGCGTTAGCGCTTTTGGGATGGAAGTTATCACCCGCTGGTGTCAGCTTACTCAGTCAGGCAAGTGTCAATATCGTCTACATCGGATTGGTCGTTTTATATATTTATGAGTTTGTGAGTAGTTATCGCTTTAATAAAGAGGTATTTACGACTCCTGTGCCAAAAGCGCATCAATATGATTTTAAGCAAGTCGGTATCTTAAATATTTTATACTTTGCGACCTTTGGCTCAGAGCTTGCCGTAGTGTCTATGTTGCCGCTTTTCTATCAAGAGACATTTAATCTATCAATTGTGATGGCAGGGGTTTTGGCATCTAGCTATGCGTTTATGAACTTGATGTCGCGACCGGGCGGCGGCTGGCTCAGCGATAAGTTTGGTCGCAAAATAACGCTGCTGATTTTGACCGCAGGTTTGGCTGTTGGTTATTTATTAATGGGTATCGTGGATTCAACATGGCCAATTGCACTGGCATTATTCATCACGATGTTTTGCTCTTTCTTTGTACAAGCGGGTGAAGGTGCTGTGTTTGCGGTTATTCCACTGATCAAGCGTAGCATGACCGGACAATTTGCTGGCATGACCGGCGCTTATGGCAATGTTGGCTCGGTTGTTTATTTAACTGTATTGAGTCTGGTCTCTTATCAAGTATTCTTCATGGTGATTGCCGCGACCGCCGTCGTTGGCTTCTTTGCGCTGTTCTTTTTAAAAGAACCTGAAGGCGTCATCATCGAAGAGATGCCTGATGGCAGCTTTGCCCAAATTAAAGTGAGCTAATTATGCCAATGAATGAGGCACTGTGGTTGCTTGATTTTTATAGCATGCAAGGGCGCAAGTCTGAAAATCAAGACAGCTTGCTGATGACAACCTGCTTGCAGTATGGACAGTTTACAGCAACCATCAACGGCGGTGTTCAGTGTCCTCATGCGCCTTTATTGGTGCTGATAGCGGATGGTGTCAGTGCCTGTCAGTTTCCCAAACAAGCCAGCCAATTGGTGGTCAATACTGTCACGCACCATCTTACCTTAGCACTTAAAAACGGGGCACTTAAAAATGAAGCGCTTGAAGAGATGGTATTGGCAGAGAACCAATCGCAATCAGCAAACATAGACTTTGATGACAATCAAGTTGCCATTTTGATTCGGGAGGCGGTCAATAAAGCCAATGACGCCCTCTATTTCCCGCAAGTCTATGAGCGCGTGCCACCACTATTATCCACCTTATCAGGCCTGCTGTGTATTGGCGACCGTATCCATCTGTTTCATACAGGCGACTCACGGATTTACCGTGTCGGTTTAGAGAGTATAAAAGTGCTCAGTAAAGACCACCGCATTCACTATGGGCAAGATAAAGGCGCGCTATCTGCCGCTATTGGCGCGGATACGATGGTCGAGCTCCAACAGTCAGTATTTACCTTGCATCAAAATGAATGCTTAGCACTGATGACAGATGGCGTCTATGAGTCTATTGCAGCGTCCGAGCTCCAGTTTGAGCTATGTTCAGCAGTAAAGGCGCTGTGTCAGCCGAGTCAAACGATAGATACGACGGATAACAGCTCGAATGACGGGGCAGTGAATAGTCTTAGCATCAGCCAAAACATATGCGAGCAGGCGTTTAACGAGGGCAGTCATGACAATTTAAGTATGGTGATACTCGGTATGAATGCACAAGCGCTCCATAAGCAAAAGACAGCCGATAGCGCTCATACTAAGAACAATAGTAATAATAAAAATGCTAGCCTGCATGATGCGATGCCTCACGACATCCATCGGTATCAGTTATTAACGGGCTTAGAAGTTGGGGCACGGATTGATGGTTTTATTGTCAAGCATATCATAGCCCACACTGCTCGTAGCGAAGTATATCTAGTAGAGGATGAAACCCATCATCTATTTGCACTAAAGTCACCAAGCCTTAGTACTATTGCCGATGGTCATTATCTGCGCGAATTTTTAAAGGAGCGTAAAATTGGTTTGAGCTTATCTAAGCATAGGCGGGCGGGCGAGCCTGCCTATAATCAAGCAGATCCTAATAACCTATCTAGCGACAGCAGCCTTACAGGCATCAGCAGTATAAAACCCTATCTAGACGCAAGCTCAGCGCTTAGTGCTTCAGGGTTGCTACGCTATTACCCCATACCAGCCAGCAGTGCATATCTATACCATCTCACAGAATATATTGAAGGCGAAAGCCTAAGAGATTTTATAGATCGTCATGCGCCTTGTGATGTGTGGCAGACCTATGATTTGTTAACCAAAATAGGCATGGCGGTTCGGGTGATGCATCGAAACTATCTATTGCATCAAGATATCAAGCCGGAAAACATCCTATTGACCACATCAGGCGCGGTCAAATTGATAGATTTTGGTTCAGCCAGCTCTTCCATACTTAAAGACAGTACGCGACCACCGAACGGTGATTTGCACTACGCTGCACCAGAATATTACAGCGATGCACCAAAAGGTGTGCATTCTGATTTATTTTCCATAGCGGTGATTGGCTATGAGCTGCTAACAGGTGAGCTGCCATTTAGCTCACAAGCGTTGATGCATTCACATCAGGCAAATCATACCTTAAGGCTACCTACTCAATTATTACGTCAGTACCGTGTACCTGCTGCCAGCCAGCAAGCGCTAATGCGTGCGCTGCTTGCTAATACCCAAGCTCGCTATCAAGCGATTGGCGAGTTCTTACAAGATTTTAACCCTGAGAATCATAATTATATTAGCGACCCTGAGCCGCTCATCATACGCAACCCATTACTGGTATGGCATAGCATTTGCTTTATTCAGTTTGTGCTCATTTTTTCGCTGTTGGCTTATTTCTTATAAGCGCAGGCTTTAAGCACAAAAGACACTCTGACACGCCATCTAATTAATGCTGCGCGTTGCGGCTAAGGGATTTTTTGCTCATGTCATCAGATAGATCAAAATTAACAATCCAGACAATGTCTTATGCTCATTTAAATGCGGGTATTGTCATTATTGGTGCTGGCATGGCAGGCAGCCGTTTTGCCATTGAGCTGGCACGTGCCCAGCAGCAAAGTAAGTCGCCAAATAACCAAAGACCATTACCGATTACCCTTGTCAGCAAAGAGCCAGAGGTCGGCTACAACCGCATTATGCTATCACCAGTGCTGGCAGGAGATAGCGCCTTTGAGGATACTTATTTATACCAGCAATCAGAGTATCAACAGTTGGGTATTGTTGTCTTAGCAGGGATTGCAGTTACCGCTGTGGACACCAAGCAACAGTCTATTAAGCTTGATAATGGACAGACGCTGGTCTATGCCAAGCTGGTTATCGCTACAGGTTCGAGCGCTCGAGTCATCCCTTTTCCCAATCATGATGCGACAGGCGTGCATGTGTTCCGAGAGGTAGCTGATGTTAATGCTTTAATTGAATACGCGCGCCAAGGGAAAAAAGGTCTAGTAATTGGTGGCGGGGTGCTAGGGCTAGAGGCCGCCTGCGCGCTGGCTTCTCAAGGGGCAGATATGACGGTCATTCATGTAGATAGCTATGTTCTTAACAGGCAACTTGATTTACCTGCTGCCCAGCTGTTGCAAGCTGAGCTGGCTCGTCGGGGCGTAGGTGTGGAGGTCTCTGCTATTACTGATTGTATTGCGGTCAATGACCAGCATGAGGTGAAAGGCTTATCATTGAAGGATGGACGTACCTTGCCGGCAGATTTTATTGTGATGGCAGTCGGGGTGATGCCTAATATAGCACTGGCGAGAGACTGCGGTCTTGAGGTCAATCGCGGCATCATTGTGGATGATTGCATGCACACGAGTTGTCCGCATGTCTACGCAGTTGGCGAATGCATAGAGTTGGATGGTGAGCTATTCGGTATGGTGGCACCTGTTAATCAGCAAGTGGATACCTTAGTCTCTGTGCTAAAAGACACTCGACTATCGGGCGACAGCTTAGGCTCTAAAGAGAACTGGCAGCCTTTTCGCAGTACACCGCTGTCCTTAAAGCTAAAAGTATCTGGCATCAGTGCCTTTTCAGCAGGGCAAGTCGACTTTGATGACGAGGAAGCGGCAGCTATCGAAACCATCACTTATCAGCAAACCAGTATAAATCACTATCATTGCCTCTATCTTAGAGACAATAAGCTTATCGGCGCTGTACTCTACGGTGAGGTCAATGAGGGCAGTTTCTATAGCCAGCTGATCAACAGCCATAGTGATATCGCGCCTATAAAAGCGGATTTAATATTTGGTGAGGCTTACTGTGATTTGGAGAAGGTAACGACAGATAGTGAGGCTAACGGAGACATGGATAACGATAGCGATCTGGATTTATTAAGCGCAGCAGACATAGTAGGAGCGGCGTCATGAGTGAAGTGATCTTGAGTAATAAACCGAATGCTAGTCAAGAATTAGAAAGTCGTATACGTCGATCTGATCGCAAATCTAATAACAAATCTGATGACATATTCAATCCTTCAAAAACGGCTCTTATTGCCACATATACTGAAGAAACGACGTCCACCATACGTACCACTTGTCCTTACTGCGGGGTAGGGTGTGGCGTCTTAGCCAGTGTCGATGCGGCAGGGGTAGTGAGCGTAAAAGGAGATCCTGAACATCCGGCAAATTTTGGTAAGTTATGCTCAAAAGGCAGTGCGCTAGCACAAACATTGGGCAGTGAGCGACGCTTAACTGAGCCTTACTATCAAAACAAGCAAGCGGTAATGCAACAGCATCGACCTATGCAATTGAGTAATGATTTTAACGCTATCGACATATCTGATGAGCCACTTATAAAGCCTACCGATTGGAATAACGTCTTAGATGATATTGCCACGCGCTTAAACGACACGATCGCCAAGTATGGTCGCGACAGTATTATGTTTTATGTCTCAGGACAGCTACTCACTGAGGATTATTACGTCGCCAATAAGTTTATCAAAGGCTTTATCGGTAATAATAATATCGATTCCAACTCACGCCTATGTATGTCTTCTGCAGTAGCAGGACACAAACGTGCCTTTGGCGCTGATTTGGTGCCTAGTAATTACGAGGATTTAGAGTCCTGTGATTTATTAGTGCTGGTGGGCTCGAACATGGCATGGTGCCATCCTATTTTGTTTGGACGTTTTTTGGCCGCCAAAAAAGCCAATCCCAATAAAAAACTGATTGTCATTGACCCACGTCGTACCGATTCCTGTGAGTTCGCCGATTTGCATCTACCGATAGCAGCGGGCACCGATACGCATTTATACAATGGTTTATTACATTATCTTAGCGAACACAGCTTCTCTGATACAGGTTATATCGAGCATGGTCATGGTGTTGATGATGCTTTAGCGGCAGCCAACGTCTGGAGCATTGAAAAAGTTGCTCAAGCTTGCCAAGTCAGTATCGACAGTATCCTTGAATTTTATCAGCTAGTCGCCGCTCATGACAAAACAGTGACTGCCTTTAGTATGGGTGTTAACCAGTCAAAGAGTGGCACTGACAAGGTGAATGCTATTATCAACACCCATCTGCTTACGGGACGAGTGGGCAAACCGGGTGCCAGTCCTTTTTCACTCACTGGTCAGCCAAATGCCATGGGCGGTCGAGAAGTAGGCGCGCTCGCCAATCTGTTGGCGGCGCATCTGGACTTGGACAATAGCATCCATCGGCAATTAGTCGCTGACTTTTGGCAAGCGCCGCAGCCTATTGCTGCAGAAGTAGGCGTCAAAGCGTGCGATGCTGCCGATGCTATCTTAGATGGGCGTATCAAAGCCATTTGGATTATGGCGACCAATCCAGTCGTGAGCTTACCTGAAGCGGATAAATTTCGCCGCGCATTAGCGGCTTGTGACTTGGTCATTGTCTCTGACTGCTCGGTAGACAGCGATACGGTGAAGTGCGCAGACATTGTATTGCCAGCCCAAGGTTGGGGCGAAAAGTCAGGCACGGTCACCAATTCTGAGCGGCGAATCTCAAGACAACGGGCATTGAAGCCTGCACTAGGACTCGCTAAGCCTGACTGGTGGATACTGTCTCAAGTGGCTACCCGCATGGGGCTATCAGGGTTTGATTATGACCATCCTAGTGAGATATTTAATGAGTACGTGGCGCTCACTGCTTTTAAGAACGACCCTAATCAATCAGCATCGAAAAACAATCAACCGCGCTATCTCAATTTGGCTAAAGACCTACTAATGCCAATCCTAAACCGTGCTGACTATGAGGTAATGCCCCCCTTTCAGTGGGGCGGTGCGCGTATTACACCCACTCAAGTAAACCTCATTGCTATTACGCCTTCAGATAGTGCTAGCCTGCCTAATTTTCATCACTTCCATCCACATCAACGTCGGCAGAAGACGAATAAGAGCGATGTTAAGAATAGAGATAAGTGGCATAACACTGACTTCAACCCATCAACCGTGAATCTACGCCTGATTACAGGCAGAATACGAGATCAGTGGCATACCATGACACGCACAGGGCTGGCGCCACAGCTTAATCAACATGAATCTGTGCCGACGCTGACTATCCATCCTAATGAAGCCAAACAACTCGGTGTTGAAAAGGGCGACTATGTGCAGCTACATCCTCGCTATGAGCAGATCCTGCCGAATAGTGAGGCGACAACTATTGATACGAATAATGTTAGTAAAAATGCCGATACAGATAATGAGAATATAGAGCAAAAAGTTTTAGCGCAAATCGTCATCAGTGATAGTATGCGTGTTGGCGATGCTTTTATGCCTATGCACTGGAGTAACGCCTTTGCTAGCTTTGCACGGGTAGGGACACTCATTCCGACTGTGGTCGATCCATATTCAGGGCAGCCTGAGCTAAAAAACTCAGCGATTCGCATGAGCGCCGTGCCTATGCAGACACTTGGCAAGATTATGGTGCATCCTGATTTTCAGGACACCATATTAGTGCACTTGCGTGCGATGACTGCTCATTTTAAGAAGGAAGCAATAGCGGGTGAGTCGCAAACAGCGTCTACAAACTTTGAGTTAAATGATGCAGGTTCGTCTCTCTCACTACCAGCGCTGACATGGAGTATCAGCAGGCAAGCCAATAGTGTGCTCATTACCCTTGCCAGCCCAGCCGAGCGCACAGCTAGGCAGTTGCTTGACCCTAAATTTTGGCAGCAGTTTATCGATGACTATCAAAAGTCTGTATCAGACAAGTGGTTGACTGGCAATGCCGACGATACTCTGACGGTTAATAGCGCTTTCACCTTGAGTAAACCAGAGAAGCAACTACGCTTTATCTCGACTCAGTCGGAGGTGAGGAGTGAAGCGTTAAACCATATACCAAGTCCTTTAGACTCTGCTATGCCGAGTGATCAGCTGCTATTAGCTATTTATTTTGCACCAAAATTGATGTATTTGCCTAGTACACATTGGCTTGACAGCTGCTTTGGCAGTACCGATGCCATACCAGTACAGCAGCGCTATAAATGGCTGCTGGCAGGTCGTCCAGCTACCAGCTATATCGATCCAGGTCCGTTGGTGTGCTCTTGCATGGCAGTCGGAGAAAACATCATTATCAATGCAATCACCAAGCAGCAGTGTCATAGCGCACAAGCAGTGGGCAAAGCGTGCCGTGCTGGTACCAATTGCGGCTCGTGTGTGGGTCAAATCAATGAGCTTATTGAGGAGCATGCGTCATAGCTGTCTTATAACCGCCTTATGAAATACAACCAATTGATCAATATGGCATAGGGCTTGCACCGTATATTGCACTAACAGCATCATTAGGAGTCACCGTCATGACGGATTCATCTGCCTTTATCGCAACACTACCTCCAAACGATTTATCTAATAAAAAGTGTGTCGTCAATGCGCTAAACACGCCATTAAACATAGCAGCTGCAAAAGTAGGCACTGTGCATTTAGTCGGTGCAGGCTCTGGTGATCCTGAGCTGCTCACACTAAAAGCTTTGCGAATCATGCAGCGCGCTGATGTGGTGCTTTACGATAGCCTAGTCTCAGAGGATATATTGGATATGTGCGAACCAACAGCAGAGAAGATATTCGTCGGTAAACGCCGAGCCAATCATGCGCTGCCGCAAGAAGGCATCAATGAGCTGTTGGTCAAGCACGCGCTGGCAGGTAAAACAGTTGTAAGACTCAAAGGCGGCGACCCTTTTATCTTTGGGCGCGGCGGAGAGGAGCTTCAAGAAGTGGTGCGCCATGGTATCTTTTTTGAATCTATCCCTGGCATTACTGCCGCCAGTGCCGCTGCTAGTAGTGCAGGTATTCCATTGACGCATCGCGACCATGCGCAAGCAGTGAAGTTTGTAACGGCATATAAGAAATCAGGAGCGCCAAATAATAACTATGACGAGCATTTAGATAGCACCCAAACGGTTGTTTTTTATATGGGATTGCATCAGCTAGATGAATTGACTGAAGGGTTGATAGCAGCGGGACGAGATAGCGCGACGCCTTTTGCGGTGATTAGCCATGCCAGCTTGCCCACGCAGCAACTGCTCATCGGCACGCTTGGTAGTATCGCTAAGCAGCAAGCTGAAGCGAAATTGCCAACCCCAGCATTACTGATTATGGGCGATGTGGTGACGCTATATCATGAATTTGCAGACTACAACCTTGGTGCATTTGGTAAGCGTGCAGTCTGCAATATTAAGCAATCCATCACCGATAAACATCTTATACCTACTTTTGAGAATGTTGCATAAAATATAGGGTTAGCCTAAATGCTCAATAAGATGACTTTAAGACAGGCTAATCTTTTAACTATAAATTTCGTAATTGCTCAATTAACCAGCGATGTATACCACTGTCACTGGTACGTGGATGCCATGCTGCGATTACCTTAAAGGTAGGCGGTAATGCTTCTACCTTCAGCTCTTTAACTTTATTATTTGGTAGTAGTCGCGCAGGATAAAAGGCAATCATGTCGGTGGTGTGTAGGATATCTGGCACGGCTGAAAAGCTAGGTACTGACATCACAATATGGCGTTTAAGCCCTTTTTCTGCAAACCAGTGATCATGCGATCCGCGCAAATTAGCACGCGAAGGCGATACCACCAGCTGCGGTTGTGCGGCAACTTGCGCCAGTGTGAATATCTCTGTTGCAAAGGTATTTTTATAACCCGTCACACATAAGTGTTGTTCTTCAAATAGCGTCACATACGATAAGTTATCAGGGATAAACTCTGGAAAAGTAATCAGCAAATCAAGTTCGCCTGCCGCAATGAGCTGATTGATATTGTCTGAGGCAAAATCTCTCACTATCAGCCTTAAATTAGGCGCTTCACGGCGTGTGATACTAAACAACTGCGGCAATAATGCCTGCGTCGCATAGTCGGTTGCACTAATCGTAAAGACGCCTTTGTAGGTTTGCGGCGTAAACACTTCTGGCTCTAACAATACTTCCAACTGTTTTAATATCTCGTCAATCGGTTGCCGCATCGAGAGTGCTTTTGGTGTTGCCACCATGCTATTGCCTTGACGAATAAACAAACGATCATCAAACAAATCCCGTAGCTTACGCAACTGCTCACTAATCGCTTGTTGGGTCAGTCCCATTTTGCGCGCAACTTGCGAGAGATTTTGTAGATCAAGCAGCGCCTGCAAGACTCTAAGCTGCTTGATATCTAGCCGGTTCATACCATTCATAACACTCACCATTAATAATTGTACCCTAAACAAAAAATGCTTGTTTCTAATTGTACCGATAAAACTCTATGCTTATCGATATTGCTTAAGCCGCCAATTAAACCTGACCGCCGTTCAATTGGCTCAAATAATAAGTCTATCCGTTTGCTTTAAAAGAGAGTGTTATGAAACAAGCTATGCTAAATGTGCCAACTATGCTAACTATGCTAACTATCCCAACTATGAAAAATACCAGTACACTACTTTCCTCTGTACAACTTGGACCTTATACCCTTAAAAACCGTATCGTGATGCCGCCTTTGACGCGCTCTCGTAGCACGCAACCTGATAATATCCCTAATGATTTAATGGCAACCTATTATGCACAGCGCGCCTCAGCAGGTTTTATGGTGACTGAAGGTACGCAGATTGAGCCACGAGGCCAAGGCTACGCATGGACGCCAGGTATTCATTCACCAGCGCAAATTGAAGGCTGGAAAAAAGTCACGCAGGCAGTACACGCTAAAGGCAGTATTATTTTTGCGCAGCTGTGGCACGTTGGCCGCGTGTCTCATACCAGCTTACAACCAAACCAAGCTCCGCCTATCGCTCCATCTGCCATTACTGCCACTAACGTTAAAGTATTTATTGAGACAGGTCCAGGCGAGGGTGCTTTAGCCGATCCAAGTGAGCCACGGGCACTGAGCACAGAAGAAGTGGGTGAGCTGGTCGCTATGTATGCGGCAGCCGCACGCAACGCATTAGAAGCAGGTTTTGATGGGGTAGAGCTACACTGTGCCAATGGCTATTTGGTGAACCAGTTCATATCTGAGCATAGCAATACACGTGATGATCAATATGGTGGTTCGTTGACCAATCGTCTGCGTTTTTTAAAAGAAGTGGTCGCTGTCGTCAGTGAGGTGGTTGGTGCTGATCGTTTAGGCGTACGTTTTGCGCCTTTATTTGCCAGCACGGATGAGACTCGTGTGTATCTAGGCTTAGTAGAAGCAGATCCTCATCATACCTATATTGAAGCGATTAAGGTGCTTGAGCAGGCGGGCATTGCTTACTTATCCATTGCAGAGGCTGATTGGGATAATGCGCCTGATTTGCCAGAGCCTTTTTACCAAGCCGTCAGAGCTGAGTTTTCAGGACGTATTATTTATGCGGGCAAGTACACTGTGCAGAAGTCGGTCGATATATTATCTAAAGGTTATGGGGATTTATTTGCTTTTGGTCGTCCTTTTATTGCTAATCCCGATTTACCTGAACGCATAGCCAATGATTGGCCACTCAATGAGGCAGATCCTGTCACGATGTATGGTGGCACTGCCATTGGGTACAGTGATTATCCTCGCTATCAGGAATAGCAAAGCAGCTGAGCAGTGAATAAAAATAAGGCCATTAATACTAATGGCCTTATTTTTATTTATAAATTTGGGATTTATTGGATATTCACAAACAGTCAATCATCAAGCGAAAATTATTGTTTTTGTCGCTTAAATATCTTTCTTTTATCATTTTATCAATAGGTAGCAGGCAATGAATCAGAATACTAAAGACAGACTGATACGTATATTAGTAGGATATGTCGGACTTTATCCGACGCTCTTAATCGTATTAACGTTATTAAAGCCTGTGACTCATGGTCTAAGTCTGCCAGTGGTGGTATTGATTGAAACCATAATACTCGTGCCGTTGACGCAGATAGTGTCATTTCCAATAGCAGGCTGGCTCATTGAGCGCTTAAGAAGATAACAAGCGTTGCTCTTTGCCTAGTTTGGATATGGGTTTTTAAGAGTATTGATTGAGATGATAAATGATTGATGGCACGGGTAAGTTTGTAAACCAGATAATTGAGTTGGTTGGATTTCAGCCGGATATTAAAAACAGCACTCTATAATAAGGAGGAGAATAAATGGTTCATAAACCTTAATATCTGACTTAGACTGAGTACAACAATTCTCATTTATTATAGAGTGTGCATGAGAGCAGATAAGTATTCGAAGGCTTGAGTATGCGCTTATCAAGAATTTTTCTATGATCACCCAATTATCAAACAAACTCGGAATAAGTCACCGACTAAAATACATAATAAGTTTCCCAGAGAAATTGAACAACATCCTAATTTTCTCAACAATGAATAACTTAAGTTAGGAACGCTCCTGAATGGGTGCAATTACATATTCCTATTGCACCTTTTCCTCATAAGGTGCATGGATACTTATTGCTTTAAATTCTTGTTTTTTTAATTGAGTTGCCAGTAAAGAGGACGACCATAAACCTTAGCAAAATAATCAATTAATGTTCTAACATTTAGAGAGACATGACGAGTATGAGGGTAAATAGCTGCGACATGTTGAGGTGTGGTTTTCACGGCTGCATTATAATCAGGTAGTAGCTTGATAAGCTCACCGCTCTTTAAATACTCACCGATGAGCCAATCTGGAAAAAGCACAATCCCCATACCTTTGAGTGCAGATACCAATAAAGATTCTGCATTATTGGACATCAATAAAGCGGGTGCTAAGAATGGCGTCCAATCTTCACTTTCTGTTTTAAAAAGCCAACGATTGGGTCCTGTTGAGCCTTTATATAGTAAACATTTATGATGTGTCAGATCTGGTGGCACTTGCAATTTACCGTGCGTGTTTATGTACGATGGAGAAGCGGCAAGATGATAGGTTTGCTCGCCAAAAATACGCGCATGAAAGGCGGAGTCCTGTAACGTGCCAATTCTAAAAATAACGTCTGTTGCATAATGATGAGGATCAATAAAGTCATCCGTTAAACTCAAATCTATCTGTAATTTAGGATACTGAGCACTAAGCTGTGGCAGCCAAGGTGCGATATGTCGTTGTCCAAAAAATACGGGAGCGTTGATTCTAATTAAACCACCCGGTTCTAGTGTCCTGTCTTGAAGCTCCTGCTGTGCTGCACTCATGCTCTCGGTCATGGATTTTGCATAGCGCATGAATACGCGACCTGCCTCAGTAGGAGTAACAGCGCGTGTATTACGGTAAAAAAGCTGCTGTCCCAGTGAGTCCTCTAACTGTTTGATAATACGTGACACTTTAGAAGCCGAAACGCCTTCTTTTCGAGCCACTACAGAAAAACTCTGAGCGTCAAAAACCTCTATAAAAAATAATAGTGTTTGTATGTTGATGGTATCTACCGTATTCATTTGTGCAACTTATGCAAAGGTCATTTTCGTATTATAGCGTTTTTTAATGGGTATACATTGCTGTAAGCTGCAGCGTATTGCTCATTAAGGATTTTTTCATGCAAATTTTATTGATACTCATTGTTGTATTAGGCGGCATGGGGTTGTCTGTTGAAGCAGGATTACTTGGGCCTTTAGGGAGTCAGGTAGGCGAGCTGTGGGCAACATTGAGCATTTTTGGTGTTGGCGCTGCTCTGACATTCTTTTTGATGCTGTTTTTTAGTCCGCGAGACAGCCCTTCCTTTTTCTCACAGCCGCCTTTACTACTGGTTGGTGGTATTTTAGGGCCTGTTTATGTTGTGGTATTAACCGTGGTGACGCCTGTTATTGGCATTGCGCTGACGATGATTGGGATATTGGCTGGGCAAGTATTTCAGAGTTTAATCATAGATCATTATGGTTTGTTCGAAACCATGGAACGAAAAATAGACAGCAAACGAATTATCGCTTTATTTTTCATTATTGCCGCACTTGTTTTTATGGCAAAAGGATAACCTAAATGATGCTTATTTTAATGATTGTATTAGCAATAATTGGCGGCGCAGCTTTGAGCGTTCAAGCGGCATTAAATGGTCGCCTTGGCGGCAATGTTGGCGTATTTAAAAGTGCCTTTTTAACATTTTCTGTGGGTGCGGTTGTGACCGCTCTACTTATTTTCTTTTTTGAGCCAAATCATACCGTTACTTTGTTGGGTGTCCCTAAGTGGCAACTGCTTGGTGCCTTATGCGGTGTGCCTTACATTGTCATTATGGTGGTTGCGGTCCAGCGTATTGGGACTGCTGTAGCAACGGTAGCAGTTATTTTTGGTCAGCTGAGTATGAGTGTATTAATTGATAATTTTGGTTGGTTAGGTAATGAGGTGATTAGCCTTTCAGGTAGTCGAATAGGTGCTTTGGTTTGTTTAGCAATTGCGCTTTATTTTATTTATGCGAGTAGCAAGTCTGAACCTAAAGAGGCTCAGTAGTGAGCTATGCTGAAGAAATTGTAGAAACTAATATGGGAGGTTTTAATCAGACATCTCAATCATAATGACTCATGCTGTTGATTTTATAATCATTAAGTTCATATCTAACACTAGCAGTTCGATGCTTGTATAGCGTACCGTTGAACTAATCGCAGATCATTATGGTATTCCAATTAATTAGATTTTGTTAATGCTAGTGCTTACATTTAGCTAAAAATACTGGTAAAAAATCCAAGCCTGAAGGCACTGGTTCATGGATTCAAACGCTCCCTAGGCAACCTATCTTAAATATTTCTGAGCCTCTCTTTTAGATACGGCTCAATTAAGTCTAGAAGAATAGAAAATTTATAAATACCAAGTCAGAATGTATAGAAAAAAGGATTTTCTATACACGTTTGGAAGACACAAAAGACGATATCAATATATCCTAAGGGGGTATCAATGGAAGCAAACGTGGATCAGAGTATCCGTTTACCGATCCCTAAAATAGAATCGCTATAATCAGGATGTAATACCATCCGAAAAAGCGACATTATTCGCTGGATTGATAATCAATTAAAAAAGCATTAAGTGATCGCTTTCAATTCGAAAAAACTGACCAGCCCGTTTTCTGTACCAGCAGCTCTAATGCCTTTGACCCAAGTTTGGAATTTCCTACGTGATCAAGCCCTGGTGACCAAACTGCGATTGAGCCTTTACCTGGCGCTATCGTCAAAATACCGCCACCAACACCACTTTTACCCGGTAGCCCAACACGGTAGGCAAATTCACCAGCGCCATCGTAATGACCGCACATCATCATTAAGGAGTTTATCCGTCGAGACTGCTGTGCATTAATCACTCGTATCCCTGTGTGTTGATTAACACCATTAGACACTAAAAAAAGACCAGCACGGGCTAACTGCTCACAACTCATTGCAATCGCGCATTGATGAAAATAAACACCGAGCACCTTATCTACGTCGTGCTTTATATGACCAAAGGACTTCATAAAGTGGGCTAAGGCGGCATTTCGATCTCTGTGATCCATTTCAGACGCTGCCACTTTATGGTCAAAACGGATCGAATCATCATCGGCAATAAAGTGTACAAACCGCAGAATTTCACCCAAGGTTTCTTTCGGCTCATGTCCCATCATAATGGCATCCACCACGGCAATCGCACCAGCATTGATAAATGGATTACGTGGTCGACCCGATTCAAACTCCAATACCGTGATCGAGTTAAAGGGATCGCCAGATGGCTCACGACCAACATGGGTCCAAATTGCATCACCTAACTTGCCAAGACCGATGGTTAAGGTAAATACTTTGGAGATACTTTGGATCGAGAATAGGATGCTCGCATCCCCTGCTACATATACCTGCCCATCAGGTGTCGCTACGGCAATACCAAACTGGTTCGGATCGACATGCGCCAGTTGCGGGATATAATCTGCCACTTTTCCACGATCGATTTCAAGGGCCATCTCTGCGGCAATATCATTAAGAATCTGTTGCATATGAGTTGGGTAACCGTATTTCTACTGCGTTGTTGAATAATAGTGATTTTAACTGAATAAAAGGTGATAAGGATGTAAATATTATATTTTAATTCAGGTCTATTGAAGTGAATTGCACTCAGATTCTCGGAGATTATTGTGACCGTGAGCATAATCTCACAGTCATTTCAGTTTTTTTTGCATAAATAATGAGTGGGGTTGCTCCGTATTATCAGTTCAGGGATACTTATTTTCACCCTCCAAAGAGGTACTAGATAAATCCATGTCTACATTTAATGTAGTAAATAATTACCAAGAGGTTATTAACTCTATTGATACAGTTGATATATTTCGCCAATCTCATAGATATAAACTTAGGGATTTTTAATTTAGTCAAATTTATCAATCCTATCGTAGGTTCTGCATAGATAGTACTATAGCTATGACTTACACCCAAAAAAGCTCTAAAAAATAGTAAGAATATTATATGTCAGTAGAGTTGACACCAGTAAGAAGTCGTTACTTGCTCAATTATTGTGTTTTGATCTGAAAGGATGTGAATAAATTTGATTTATAAGCTCATACTAAATAAGCATTTGCAGGTTGCACTGCTGTTTTTGCTGATTCAGCAAATTATTGTTGCTTCATCAACGTACTTTATTGCTCGCCTTGCACAAAGTTTGACCGAGGAGAGTATCTCAATTTTATATATGGTGCTATTTGCCGTCTCTTTAGTAGCGGTTTATGTGCCCGCGTATTTTTGTGTCACCAATACGGAGCGCGCCAAGTACGATGCTCATAAGCTGTACAATGATAATTTTCATACTGTCTTTTTAGGCAAGACCTACTTGTTATCTAACGATGAGTTACAGAGTACGGCAACCACAACACTCGCTCAGGAAAGCAACTACACCCTTGAAACCGTCATTGATAGCATTTTTGATATTTCAGCGCTGGTGCTCAATGTCTTATTTAATGTGTTGGTCATTGCTTGGTTTTTGGATGGCACATTACTGCTTGGTTATGCAGTAGGTATTATTTTTGCCTCCATGTTTGTGCATTTTAGACGGCATGCTTTAAAAACGGCTGCCAAAACTGATCAACAATCGCGTCTGAATTTGACCGCTAAACTTTTTGACAGTTGGGATAACGTCGTTATTTTTAATAAGCATAATTACACGCTCTATAACAATATGGTTCAAAAAAGCTTTGCAACAGCAAAGAATAATAGCGTTAAATCTACATCGATTCAGCACATCAATTCAAGCTTAGGCATGATCATATTGATGCTGCCTGTCTTTGTGGTCACTGCTTTTATTTTTAATAAAAATTGGCAGGATGCTGCGACGATGGCGGTACTAATTGCCACATTGCCAAGACAAATTCAGCTATTGCAAATGTGCTATGCACTTATTGGATACCATACCAGTATTGGCGTTATTAGAACGATGTTAGATGGTATTTTAGAGGTTTTACAACCAACCACTGTGGATTTAGATACCTACATTCAGGCAAACCAAATACGTGTGAAGCAAACAGGGGATATTTTTGATTCAACACAACTGCCCAAGCAAGGTAGAGTAACGTTGGTTGGTAATAATGGCGTTGGCAAATCTTGTATGTTGCTTAAGCTCAAAGACCACTACCAAGAACAGGCTTACTATTTACCCGCTAAGCACAATTTGTATTTCAATTACAAAGCAGATAAAGCCCATAAGGGTTCAACAGGACAACAACTCATCAAACAAATTCAAGAAATTAGAGAGGACGACCGAAGTACGATTGTCATGCTTGATGAATGGGATGCACATTTGGATAGAGAAAATACTCAAACTATAGATCAATATCTTGATGAGCTTGCCCAAACAAGGCTTGTAGTGGATGTTAGACATTGATTTGTAGAATATTAATTTTTAGATACTAATGTATAGACAAGACGATATCCTGAATCACCTGCGGTAGAAACATAGTCTACTTTTTCTTGTGCTATCAATTTTATCTTATAATACTCAGCATAATATTGTTCAAGTTGAGATCGTGTCACTAAGAAAGGAGGTAAGTTTTTATGATTATCGCTGCGCTGCTTCTCACCGTCATAAGTAAAAGATAAGAGAAGTTGGCTTGCTTTATTACTAAGCGCCATCAGTTTATGTGTATAGCGTGTACGTAAATTATCAGGCTTCATATCTGGAAGCGCTACTAATGCACCACGATCATACACAGCATCTATTATTCCAATATCAATAGGACTTAAGTCAAAGATATCACCCACCCAGATTTT
Organism: Psychrobacter sp. LFX-11D; assembly: GCF_904846475.1. Lineage (NCBI taxonomy): Bacteria > Pseudomonadati > Pseudomonadota > Gammaproteobacteria > Moraxellales > Moraxellaceae > Psychrobacter > Psychrobacter sp. LFX-11D. Next base: position 59,660 of record NZ_CAJHAV010000007.1, on the reverse strand, counting down.
GAGAGTTTGTCCTTCATGTTCAGCTTGATAACAAGTGAGATTAGGAGTAGTTGGATGTAGTGATACTGTCGCTTGCAAATCAGTTTCGGCAAAAAACTGTATGACTGCTATTTCTGACAGCTCAACACCAATAACGTCGAAACCCTGATTTATAAACCATAGCATATCCACGCTCTTACCGCATAAAGGCACAAAAACGCGACCATTTTTAGGGCTATTGGGTGCTTTAAAATGATGTATTAGCATGGGATGTGGTTTTTTCTGAGTAAAATTAGTTTGGCTCTTTTGCCATGCATTTTTCCAAAATTCAGGAGTCATAAAGTTAACCTTTATTGTATTAGACTGAGTCTGCCTTGTTGTTTTGTTTTGGGAATCTCTAAGCTGTAAGATGCATTGGCTTTGATAAAGTAAATATGAATGGCAAATAAAGCATGCTTTACGGTTAGGAGATATCGTAGGTAATTTTCTTCAATACTTCATAATAGTTCTCAAGCAAACTCGATTTTTTGACTGAGTAATTGCTATGAGCCTATCCATAATCTTGCCAATGTCTGCCTTTGCTTTAGCGGTTTTGCTGGCAGGTAATGGCTAATTTATTCAATGCTGCGGACATCTGTCTATCAAGTACCAATTTTTTATTATCAAACCTGTGCATCAGAGTAGATAAGTATTCAATCATTTATGTTTGCTTAAATATTCGAGCACAGTTTAAATTGAGCCAAAACAAATCTGCTGAAAATAGAGTAGGGGTTGTCACAGGACTGAAACAGCTAGGAACGTCAAAGGTGGATGCGATGGCGACGTTGGTTAAAAAGGTAAATGAAGATTAAGCTTGATTATAAGGGTATAAATGAGCGATATTTAATTTAATAATATTAACTCAAGGACACACCATGACATCGATACGAACCGTTGGCATATTACTTTTTAACGAAGTCGAAGTATTAGATTTCGCAGGACCTTTCGAGGTGTTTTCATTGGCTGAAAACGATAGCAGTGATAAGCATTTTGATGTCATTACCATTGCCGAGCACCAAGCGCCAATATCTGCTAGAAATGGTTTAACTGTTATACCGGATTATAGCTTCGACAATCATCCCATTATTGATGTTTTGGTTATTCCAGGCGGTTATGGCGCAGAAAAGGTTGAAATAAATAATCCAGTGGTTATTGATTGGATTATCTCTCAAGCAAAGATTACCGAGTTAACGCTATCAGTCTGCACCGGTGCCTTACTATTAGCAAAAGCTGGATTGCTGGCTGGCAAATCTGCAACCACCCATTGGATGGACTTGGACAATTTAGCATCCTATCCTAATATTGAGGTTATCGCTAATACCCGTTTTGTCGATGCCAGTGACGAGACTGCTAAATTGGTAACATCAGCAGGAATAAGTGCGGGTATTCATGCCAGCCTGTACTGTGTGAAGAAGTTACTAGATAGTCAAACTATGCAAACAACTGCAAGACGTATGGAGTTTGATATAGGTTAAAAGCGTTAATAAATTTGGCTAACAAACACCGCGGCATAAAGAGCTTGGATCTTGCATTATCGGCTGGCAGTGTCACTTTGAAGGGACCCGAGAGAGTATGGTCAAGATGAAATCTAAAATGAACTTAATAACTATCATGAACTGTCCAATCACCTACTGAGATAATAGAGTGTAGCCACCAATATATTGGAAACAATAACGCATGGTTAGCAGCCATATTGGATAATTTATTAAATGTATAAAAACTTCTAAGTATTGTTGGCTATACCAACGCTTGAGCCAATACTTCAAATACTTTTGAACTACTCATTTGTGCCACATTAAAACGCATAAAGTTCTCAGCATTTTTTGATTGACTAAAAGCATTGCCTGGGGCTAAGACTACACCTTGTGACAAACAACGATTAGCCAGTTCGGTTGCACTATTATTATCTGGCAAGCGGCACCAAAGGAACATCCCTGCTTGTGGTAGTAACCACGGCACAATTCCCAATTTTTCCAAGCGTGGCAGCGCTTGAGAACGTGCGCTTGCAAGACGCATATGCATCGTGCTCATATGTTTGCGATAACCGCTGTCCGTTAGCGCCGATAACACAACTGCTGCTGCCAGCTGACCGCCGCCAAAGCCAGTTGCTATTTTTAAATCGAGCAAACTCTCAATCCATTCATTTGGCGCGGCTATATAACCGCAGCGCAAGGATGCCGATAAGGTTTTAGAAAAACTACCAATATAAAACACGCGTGATAAGCCGTCTAATGCCGCAAGCCGTGGCGCAGGTTTGACTTCAAAATCAGCAAAAATATCATCTTCGATAATATATAAACCAGCGGTCTGAGCCAATTGCAATATTTGGTAAGCCGTAGCATGCGATAAGGTTGCACCGGTAGGGTTATGGATGGCGGCATTAGTAATATATAGGCGTGGTTTGTGTTCTTCTAAAATTTTCGCAAAGGCATCTATATCTGGACCATTCGGCGTATAAGGCACGCCAATGATTTTGACTCTATGAGCACGCAATAGCGCTCGAAAATTAAAATAACAAGGGTCATCGACGACTACTGTATCGCCTGCGGTCAATAAAAAACGTAAAATCAAATCTATCGCTTGTGTGCCAGACTCTGTCAGCATGACTTGTGAAGGCTGCGCATCGATGCCCAGTCCTGCCATACGCCGTGTCAGTAATTGGCGCAATGCGGGCAATCCTAGCGGCGTTGCATACTCGCTGATAACGGTAGCGTCACCTCTTGCCGCATGTCGTAAACCGCGGCGCATACCCTCCACAAACAACCAATCGGATGGCAGCCAACCACAGCCAGGCTTTAGTACATTATCGGATGGCTCAAGCGATTGCCGCGACACCCAGAGTGGATCTATCGCGCGATCAAGATTATGCCCTGTTTCTGTTAATGAGAGCGGCGCTGTCGTCTCTGCGACATAGAACCCTGCGCCAGGACGCGAGTAAATAATACCTTCTGTTTGCAAGCGCTCGTAAGCTTCAACTACCGTTGAGGGTGAAAACCCGTAACTGTTCGCCGCTGCTCGTACGGAGGGCAGGCGTGTTCCGAGCATATAAACGACGGTTGCTATCTTTTCTTTAACGTCAGCCATGACGACTTCAATTCGTGTTAATTGATGCTTCATATTTTTCAAGTGAACCCATGAATATATAAATTCGATAGAAGAGCTGTATGGGTTTTATATACCAAACAGTTCTGTCTAATTGTACTGGATTGTATATAGATAAACTAACGCACTTTTGTTTTAATCATTGAGCCTAAAACGATGTGATATGGCTATAAAGCCTGAGTGGTGACAACCATTAATATCAATCAACCCAATGATACTTTTTTAAAAGCGGCTATATATGAGCACTCAAAAATATAATAAATATTTGGCATTTGCATTATGTGTCATAACAACAAGCGTTAATATACAAGGACCACTTTATGCTATTTACGCTAAAAATGATGGCTACGGTGTTTTAGCAACCACGGTCGCATTCTCTTTTTATGTGTTGGGGGTGATACCGGTATTATTAGCTTTTGGTGGACTCTCCGATAGGATTGGGAGACGCAAGACGATTTTAATCTCTTTAAGTTTATCAATAGCGGCAACTGCTCTGATGATGTTCTATCCTTATACGCGAGCGTTAGCAATAGCGAGATTGTTGCTTGGTGTGGGCACGGCCTTAATGGCAGCAACAGCGACCGCATATATGATTGAGTTGATTGGCTCGTCCGATACGGGGCGTGCGACCACTTGGGTAACTGCAAGTACCACTATAGGTTTTGGTCTTGGGCCTGCATTAACGACAGTTTCTCTATTGTTGTATGAGACACAGCATCCTGCCAGCTTTTTCTTCCTGTTAATAAGCGCGTTTTTATCAATATTTTTAGTATGGCGGCTGCCTGAGACTGCGCCGAAACGCTCTAATACATTTAAATCAATGCTTAAGCTGCCATATTTTAATCGTGAAGTGATATGGTATGGCGGCGGTATTTTGATTTGTTGGGCGACTACCGGATTGGTTTTATCGATTATTCCATCAGTATTGGCCACGCATGGACTGGCTAAGTATGCTGGAATATCCTCTATGCTTGCCATCAGCTGTGGATTATTGTTTCAGCCTATCGCTCGAAAGCTTGATCCTCAAGTATCATGTAAATTGGGTATTCTGATTTTACTTCCTGCTTATGTGTTGCTTGCTTGGGGTGCGCTGCATGCCAATCTACCAGTAATTCTTTTAGCGGCTTTTTTAGCTAGCAGTAGTTGTTATGGTTTCGTATATTTAGGCGGGTTGTCAGGGGTGACACAGTCTGCTGGCACTGAGCAAGCTCGTGCTAGTGCTGGCTATTTTTTAATGGCTTACATGGGGTTTAGCGTGCCAGTGATTTTTACTGGTTTGATGATAGATCAGTATGGTTCTACTGTTGCATTTTACGCTTTTGGGTTGTTTTTACTGCTGGGCGCGTTTTTATTGTTCGCAAGTCAGTCTATTTTAAAACCAGAGTCCGCCACTATTGCAGCACCTTGATATAAGATTTTATTTAGCTAAACAAGCTTTCTTTAATAGGAAATAAATAAATGCTTCTCATTGTAATCAATCAAACACAGCACACAATAAACCGAACATAAGGCACAATCAGATAATGACTGCTCTCACTGCTATGATAAGCCGCTTTTTCATAGCAAGAAGCATCCTGTTGATACAATAGGGTAGCGTTAAAGCCTGACATAGATAAGTGCTCATTACCTTGACCTTGAGAAGAATATTCTTTAGAAAAAACTGTTGAAAATTGAATAATTTTCTGGTCTTTTGCCGAATAGAAGCCCTCGTTTTTATCTTACTGATGACAAGCGACAATAAACAGTACGGTAATATCATAGCGATTTTCCATCCAATTATCACCGTAAAACGCCTGTTCTATAAACTCTTGCCCCGCAGTATTGACCAGTTTTTTAGGTGTTAGCATGAGCTCATCCAAGCGCATAAAGCGATGAGACTTGCTTAAATTAGTAGGCAACAGTAACTATTTATTTTTTGGTCATTTTGATAAAGCCCGTAATATATTTGGCTGTGAGGTGATAATTGTGAATGAGAGACTATGCAAGGGGCTTATTAGGTATTGCGAAGGTAGTAAGCACAGTACAGTAATGATGAGCAGAACAAGTTTATCAAAGAGGTTAACTTTGAATGAATAATAAAATCACTGTATCCACAACATGTCTATAAGAGGTTTCTGAAATATATGCAGAGAGGCTATTAGCGACTTGATTTAATGCATTAAGTTCGATTAGGACTCCGCGTATTAAACCTTCAAGACATATCAGTTAGTAATTATACTAGTGATGATTACAATGATTATTTAAACAGGTAACACATATTATGATTAAGCAATTATCGAGCAGACTGACTAACAACTTAATGCTTGAACATAGTCCTATGAACTTAGTACTACATACACTTCATTTAACATAATATACATTATGCGAAAACAAACCAACGGTTTTATAATTTGGGCACATCATATTTTGTATAATGCTATTTGCTAATCATCCCATTGATTTCTATCAGCAGTTATTTGATGTCGATATATTGGTTTCTAATTAAGGACAGTTTTTAAGCAAATGCGCTCGTAAAGATGTTCCATCCTCATCTAAGATTACATCCGCCACTTGGCACGCAGAATTATCACAGGACAATTCATAATAAACATCATGGCCATGCGCTAAGCTGACTTGGACCAAGCCTCTGGTTGTCACTGAAAATTGCTTGTCTTGTGCATAATCAGGATCTTGAGAATTCCACAAGACATCGTAACCCACATGACAGGATGTTTGCGCTTTAGCAAAGTAATCTTGCTCACGCTGCATGGCAGCCTTCAGATCCGGATTGGCATATTGATGTAATACCACTGGGTTATCCATTCCTTCATTATTCACATCCTGCTGGTACATCTTGGCCACAGTATCAATTTTCATGGCAAAAGCTGTCTGTAACGGCTGCGTTAGATTGGCAGTAGCCGTGATAGCAGAAAATCCTATTGCGAGCATCATTATAGAAAATATCATTTTTTGCATGGCACCCTCCATGAAATATGACGTTTTAAGTGTTATATTCATTAAATCACATACAAGCTACCACTTTACTGCTTAATTGTGTCTATCGAGTTTATTAAAAAACACTGTTTACACAGCACCATTATAAACTTTGATGCGTTATTAGTACTATTGATTGGTAAATATACATTGGATCTAGTATGTGTTTTGGAATGACTTAAATAAGCTACGATAAGGATATTGTTATGATGCCATCTACTCGTTCTAATATTTTTCAGTCTTATCTTTATAAGCTATCAACCGCGGCGGGGTTTGGTTTAGTGCTAGCAATCACAGGGTGCCAATCTTCTGCTGAATCCAACGCCAGCACTCCAAATCAATCAACTGGCAACCCATCTGTACTTATAGTCTCAGATATGAGCCAGCAAACGCTCAAACAGCAAGCACTGCGTATCCAGCGCGCTCTTGCCAATAATGATTTTTCTAGAATCACAGATGATATTCATCCAACTCGTGGCGTACGTTTTTCGATGTATGCTTACGTAAGGACTGATACGGATAAAGTCTTTAGCCGCGAGCAGTATGCTCAGTATCTACAACAATCAAAAATTCGTTTTACTTGGGGCGAAAAAGACGGTACTGGCGAGGCATTGGTAGTGCCACTACCAGAATACTTAGATACGTGGGTCGCCGGTGAGAAATATAATAATGCCAGTATCAGCGTTAATGAGTTTAAACATAACGGCAGTATGATCAATAATTTAAAAGAGATTTACCCCAATTCAGAGTTTGTTGAGTTTTATCATAAAGGCTCAGAGCAATACTCTGGTATGGACTGGCGTATCCTACGCTTAGTGTTTGATGAGTATCAAGGCAAACGTTATCTGGTTGCTATTGTCAATGAACAATGGACGGTTTAAACAACCTTTACCTGTAAAAACAAGTGCTTACAGTCATAAAAATCAATAACGGGCGGTGTTATTAAATCAATACACTGCCCTTTTTATGGTTTTTTTAAGCTATTAAACGGATAATTAAGAAATTAGCGACTGAAAAATCCGTAAAAACACTTATAAACTGAGTAAACATTGATGATTTTTATAGGTCATATAGAAGGTAGTAGCAGTACCCTTATCCTCTTTGCTTTCATATACTGGATAATCATACGCTTCCTCAAAAATGCCCTTATAACTATCTAGTTTATCCATGCCTTTTGTAGTTAAATCTGCTTTGTTGTTTATATTCATTAAATGATAAATGTCACTATAATCAACATCCTTTTGTCTCATCTCCATAATATTGAAAGCAAAAGCTGACTGAGTTGAACAAAAATCTTCATTATTATCAGATATATTTTGGACTTTATCGAGGGTTGAATCTATATATACTCCTAATTCTTGCAGCTCTTTAGGATATTGTGAGGGAGCATTGATAGCATATGCCGGATGCGTTATCAGCAAAGCATAAATTAAAATTAGCAATTTTTTCATGAAATTCATATTCTCGTAAGTATGGTTTTTTCTAATCGCTTTTACCAAGACACCTTTCATTCATAGCGGCGTTTGGCGAAAAAATTTCACCATTATCTCGTAAATATCAGGATAAGCATCAATCAGCTTTTGCGGCGTCTCAAAAAACACTTCACTCAGTACCGCAAAAAATTCCGCAGGATTGGTGGCACCATAGCGATCGAGACCTGATTTATGATGGCTTTGAAAATCCTCAAAGTCGCGGCTCATAATTTCAGTCCAGCGCGCAGGATCCATATCCGGTTGCAGCGGCGGAAAGCCATTAGCGCGACCATTTAGCATATCAAGCTTATGCACAAACTCATGAATGACGACATTATGCCCATCACGCTCGCCTGAGTGTTTGGCATCCTTCCATGACAGTATAATGGGACCACGCAGCCATGCTTCGCCGCTACGATGCTGACTGCCCTCATGGACGATACCCAACTCATCTACGGTGCTGGTTTCGCTTTTGTAAGAACCCGGATAAATAATAATGGCCGACCAGCCAGCGTACCATTCAAGGCTTAGGTTTAAAATAGGCAGACAAGCTTGCAAGGCGATAGATTGCTTGACCGCATCGGTAATCTCGAAACCCTGCGCGCCAGTAATCGACTTATCCGCCAAAAACAACGTCGCCAGCTCAAACAAGCGTGTTAGCTCATCCTCGTTTAGCCTCTCAAGTATCACAATACGCTTGGCAGCTTGCAGCCAGTCAGCATGGGTAAACTCGCTGTTGTCCAATATGCGCTGCTCGCGCCAGTCTTTTATCATGCTAAACATATTGAATTTCCTTTAATTTTGTCGTTAGACTGTGCTTTTTATTATTGGCGTTATGTGTTTTTAAGAGGTTAAGTGATGCTGACAATAAGCCTATTTATCAAGATTCTAATGACAGCATATTCATAATCAATTTAATCAAAGTTTCTTTTTGGTTGGGGTCAGACTCGGCAACCAACAAGGTTAATGCGGCAAGCCCGGTGTTATTAATAACCATGTCACCTTTATCATTGAGCAGTCGATTATTCCGATGCAAAAAATCTACAAACAAAAAAGCGCCGCTGCGTTTATTGCCATCGGTAAAAGGATGATTTTTGACCATAAAGTACAGTAAGTGCGCCGCTTTACTCTCGATGGTCGGGTATGCAGGCTCGCCAAACACCGTCTGCTCTAAATTACCCAATACGCTGTCCAAGCCATCACCGCGAGGCTTGGCAAATAGCTCAGTCGCCTCACCTCTATCTATCAGCTGCGCTTTCAAATCCGTCAGCGCTGCCATCGCCTCAGTCGGACTGGGTAAGATACCGCCATCCTCCCCTGCAGGATTATCAAGCAAACCTTCATCATAGCGCTGTAACCATAAGAATGTCTGTGTATAACGACTGATAATCTCAACCAAGCCGCGACCTTCATCGGTTTTCAGCTCGGGACTTTGCGCGGTTTTTCTGATTAAATTTAACGCTTGTTGTAGCTCGCTTGAGTTTTTATCAAAGCGCTCTTGATTGAGTGTATAGCCTTGCACCAAGTATTCACGTAGGCGCTGGGTTGCCCAGCGTCTAAACTGCACACCTTGGGGAGATTTGATGCGATAACCCACTGAGATAACCACATCTAAGTCATAAAACGTCACAGGGCGATCAGAATTTGCAATATGCATTTTTTGCATATTGCTTTTTTCAGCAATTTCTTCATCGTTTATAGCATTGGCAATATGACGCGAAATCACTGATTGGTCACGACCAAACAACTCGGTCATTTGTGCTTGCGTGAGCCAAACAGTCTCTTGCTCGAAGCGAACGTCTACCTGCGCCTCTCCATCAGCGCTTTCATAAATCTCTACTTTTGCTGTTTTATCATTCGTCGCATCAGTCATCTTGGTTTTTCCTTAACTTAATATACGCGCTTATGATCAATCCATAAATCATACAGCGACTGCGTGACAGAGTACATAACAATGACTATCCTGTGCTTGGAGTATCTCGCGGCGTATAACCGAAATGCTGCTTATAAATGCGTGAAAAATAACCTTGGTCACCATAACCGACTCTATGCGCCACTTCATCGATGGTTACGTAGCTTTTGGTTTTTAAAATATGATTGGCCTGCTTTAAGCGTAGCTCTTTTACCCATTCTGAAAAACTATAGGGCAACTCAGCAAACAGTTTATGCAAGTATCTGACCGATATATGACAAGCAGCAGCGACCATCGCTGGGGTTAAAGCAGGGTTTTCTAGGTGCAGATGGACGTAATGCTCGATGCGCTTTAGATGTACCGACTGTATGGACGAGCTGGTACTCATCATCACCTCTTTCGGGGCGCTTAATGTCAATACAATAAGGTTAAGCAGCTGTTGCTCTAGGATTCTAACCTCTAAAGCCGCCAATCGATGCTGCTGAATCAGCTCTAATATCTGCCTGATTTGAAAAACCAGCAACCTGCCTGCCCCTTCATCAATAGACAGACTGCGGGCAAACTGCCGATCTATAGTGCCCATTTGCGGGGTTAATAGAGCCAAAGGCACCTTGATCACATATAACGACACTTGCTGCAGATGATAAAACTCATAAGGTAAGTTTGATAATTCAATAAAGAACTGACCCGGGCTTGAGGTTAATTGGCGGTTTTTTTGCGCAAAACGGACGCTACCGGTCACAGGAAAGGTGATTAAAATACTGTCGTCGCTACTATTGTCCTTAACGCCGTCACTAGACTGTTTGCTCGCTAAGCTGCGTTTATAATGCACGGTATTGGCATGATAATGAGACACGCCGATATCCAAAAGCTTGGCGTGTTGCAAGTAACCAGAAAACTGACTTGGCTGGCGAAAGCTTACATTGAGATCAAAATAGGTATCATTGATGGTGCGCTTCCAATCAAACGCGTCTAACGTTTGAGGAGCACTTATAGCAGGTGTTGAAGATATTGGCGCAAATGGGGTTAATAGTGGTGATGATATTGCCGAATTTGAAATAGAACTGTCCCCTACAATGTCTATGAGACTATCGCTGTTTGCTGTGCTATTGGCATTGGTATTGTCTGTATCGCGACTTGCATTCATCCTTGAATACTCTATGAATAAAAAATGAGCGGTAATGGCTGCTTATACACTAAGCGCTATTTGTAAGCATTTTATTAGATGCTAAGCGGTTATTTTTATATCATAAACGTATTATTACCCTGATGTCTAAATATGATACCTAAAACAAACATCAGGCATTAAACGAGGTTTAATGCCTGATGGGAAAACTATAAAGCGATAACGATGAAAACAGCAAGCTAAGCGGCTTTGGTTAGCTTATAAGTGCCCGTCTCATGCAATTCTGCTTGCCAGCCTTTTTTAATCACAATCGTGGTGGTTGGCTCTTGAATAAGCGCCGGCCCTGCAATCAGCGCCCCTGCCCCAAATTCCTCACCATTATAAATAGGCGTATCAATCCATTCGTATTCTTGATCCATGATCATCTCACGGCTGCCAACTTGCGCCTGACTGATATCACCTTGTTGCTTAGCAAGCTCTGGTAGCTTGGGCTTACTGATTTTACCGATGACAGCGACTTCGATATTGACCAGCTCGACCTTATTGTCACGCTCATCATAAGTATAGAGCTCTTTATGACGATGATGAAAGGCTTCTAGAATCGTTTGCACGCTATCGGCATCAAGCTTGCCATTGGGTATCAGTACATTACACTCATGCACCTGCCCGACGTAGCGCATCTCCATGGTGCGCTCGATGATGATATCGTCTTCTGCAAAGCCATCTTCTAGCAGCTTTTGCACGCCCAAGCTTTCTAGCTCATGTAAGGTGGCATTGAGTGACTGTAGCTCTGAATCTGGCGCAATAATCATCATCTGCGTGGCCAGATAATTATATTTAATATCAGAGATGATTTGACCAAAGGCGCAGAGACAAGAGGCAATCTTTGGTATCAAAATAGTACCAATACCCATCTCTTCTGCCAAATCAACAATATGCATGCCAGCAGCACCGCCTGCACAGATAAGCGCAAAGTCGCGAGGGTCATAGCCTTTTTCAATGGTAATACGGCGAATACCGTTTGCCATATTTTGGTTGACGATGGCACTGATACCAAAGGCTGCATGTGCCAAGTCAATTTTTAATGGATCAGCGATATGTTTTTGTACCGCTTGTACCGCTTTGTCTTTATCCAAAGTCACGCAGCCGCCTAGCACCGCATCGGGCTCAAGATAGCCTAAAACCAGATTGGCATCGGTAACCGTTGGCAACTCACCACCTTTACCATAAGAGGCTGGACCTGGGGTCGCGCCAGCACTTTGTGGACCGACCTCGAGCATACCAAAATTATTCACATGACCAATAGAGCCGCCGCCTGCGCCCAGCGTTTCGACATGAATCATCGGCACGCCAATACGATTGCGTAAAAAATCAATATCACGGTTTAGGCTGGTTCGACCAGATTTGGCCATAGTGATATCAAAAGACGTACCGCCCATATCAACGGTAATAATATTATCAATACCAAAGGCGCTGGCAATATATAAACCGGCTTGCGGTGCTGATGCGGGTCCTGAGTTGATGGCATTAACCGCTCGTTCACGCATGATATTACCGACCGCAAGTCCACCATTCGACTGAAAGTAACGAACGGGCTGCTCAGCGCCGAGTGCCTTAAAGTAATCATCAATCTTATGTACATAAGACGCCATAACCGGGCTTAGATAGGCATTCACCAGTGTCGTTGAGGTCCGCGTATATTCCTTAATCTGCGGATATACTTCACTACCGCAGCAGACAAATACCCCCGGCATATGCTGCTCAATCAGCTCTTTGGCACGCTGTTCATGCTGGGTATTGCGGATAGACCACACAAAAGAGATGGCAACTGCTTGCACGTCTTGCTGTTTTAACACTTCAATCGCATCGAGGATATCTTGCTCATGTAACGGCTCGTGTTCGGTGCCGTCTGCTAAGATACGACCGCGGATAGGAAAGCGGCGGTCACGCGTGGCAATCTGTGGTGCCGGCGGGTAACTGGCATCATAGCGATGCCCTTCTTCTTTGTGCCCTAAGCGTATCTCGATACTGTCTTCATGCCCTTTGGTACATAGCAAGCCCACTTTTACGCCTGTCATCTGAATCAATGCATTCAGTGCGACGGTCGTACCATTTATGCATAAGTCGCAGGCTTGAATGATGTCCTCAATAGGACGGTTAAATTTGTTGGCAATTTGCTGTAGACCATTGGCAATGGCTAAGGTGCCATCCTCTGGGGTCGATGGCGCTTTAAACAGATGAATGTCACCGGTTTTTTCTGCCAAGACAAAATCTGTAAAAGTCCCGCCAGCATCAACGCCAATACGAAAATCGTTGTTCATAAGTCATCCTTAACTCAATCATGAAAGTTCAATGTGTGTTTTATGCGGTTATCTGGCGGCGTAAGCACTCAGTCTCAGCTTCATTGAGCGTCAGAGTTTCTGGGTCAATTACCACGCCGTATTCAATCTTTGCCGCAGAGATTGAGATAATCCTTTCTTGTACGTCCTTGATGACCGCTTGAATATCGCGATCAAATGAGCTGCCGTAGCCGCCGCCACCCGGATTGGTATTGCGCGCGCGTTCACCCGGCGTGATTTCCGTGACGGTGTTTTTTCTATACAAATCCGTTTGTCCGTCTTTATGTAGTATCTCTAGACGCCCAACTTTAAGCTCAGGTGAGATTTGTTCCGCGCCGCCTGCGCCCATAGTAGGATGCTGACGACCTTCGCCAAAGGCAATAACTGTCATGGTATGGTCTAATGGCTCAACTTCCCAAACCGTACCACAGCCGCCGCGGTACTCGCCAGCGCCGCCACTGTCTTCTGCCAATCCATACTTATGAATTAAGATAGGATACTGATATTCCAATAGCTCAATATCTCCCGAGCTTAGCGCCCCAAAGCAGCTTAATGGTCCACAAGCATGCCAGCCATCCATTTGCTGCGTGGCTCCTGCCCCTGAAATAATAGACGCCAAAATCATGGTGACGTATTGCTCGCCAGTTTTTGGGTCGATACCAGCGATATTAATCCCTGACGAATGTCCCCAAGAGGCGGTAACGCGCTCTGGTGCTGCTGCTTCAAATGCCATACGTACCGCATCGGTTAAAGTTTCCATTGGCGTGGTCGTACAGTTGACATGCGGCGCCGGTTCTTTGGCATTACATAAGGTGCCATGCTCGCCCAAATCAACGGTCACACAGCGATATAGGCCTTCGTTATACGGCGGCTCTACTTGGGCAAACATCATTAGCCCAAGTAACACCCCTGACATCGAGTTACCGGCATAAGAGTTGATAAAGTAAGGGACTTGCGGTGGACTGGTGATTTTAATATGTACGTCGCTGTCTTTGATAACGATATCAGCGCTAATGGTCATATCACCCAAGCCATGACCTGAGTCTTCTAACACCGCCTCGCCATGATAATCGCCATCTGGGATAGAGGAGATTAATGAGCGCATATGGTGGTCAGCCATGTTCTTTAGCTCTTCAATCGCGCCGCGCACCGTTTCAACACCGTATTTGTCTAGCAGCGCAATCATATTACGCTCGCCAACGGCACACGCGCCATACTGAGCATTGAGATCGCCTTCTTGATTACGGCGTGAGCGCATATTACTGTGTATGAGGTTAATCACATCACGACGTCTGACGCCTTTTTCCCAAATCTTAATGGGCGGAATGCGTAAGCCTTCGGCATATATCTCTTTGGCGTCAGGGTTATAGCCGGCTGGTACAGGGCCTCCGATATCAGTGACATGACCTTTACAGACTGTCCAAAAGACTAATTCACCTTTATAAAATACCGGCTTATACATACAGCAATCTAGGATATGGCTGCCCATCATCACAGGATCGTTATGATAAATGACGTCGCCTTCATGAATGTCATCACCGTAATATTCAGCGACGGCTTTCATGGCTGGCATGAGTGAGCCTAAATGAATGGGAATATCTTGCCCTTGCAAAATCATCTCAGGCAAATGATCAAACAGCGCATTGCTATAGTCATGGGCTAAGTTAAAGACACTCGAACGGGCAGTTTTTTCTAAGGTGGTTGTCATCTCACGCTGCGCCGTTTCTAGGGCACCACGTACGACAGACAAGGTAATAGGATCTATAGAGGGGTGAGCGTTGCTCATGAAAGACTCCTTGTCGAGAAATTTGGGTCAGAATAAGCGCATTTATATAAGAGAAATAAGAGAATATGCTGGTCTATATGACCATTTATCCTTACCCTTCAGCGCGCGCTTTATCTGGCTTATCATCTATCCTAATGATCAAGCTTTTTCACTATAGCGAGGTTTTGGAAAAATAGATTGACTGTGCGTGCAGAGTTTTTGACTATGAGTGTACATCTGTAGCTATAAGCAGCCTGTTTTCATCTTTATCATAGTGGGATATAAAGCGTTCAGAATAAAAAAAAGAGCAATGCTTCATATGTGATGCACTGCTCTTTTTGTCTATTCTTACTAACCCTATAGGAAGCTATAAGTTATTTACTACTATGCGTGTGCAGACTTCCTGCCTAGGCCCATCTTCACATTAGCCAAAATCAGTCCAGATAAGATGAGCACCATTGCTAGCATCTTCCACCATGTAACCACTTCTCCTATGAGCAGCACTGAAGTCGCCATACCGAATACGGGCACCAGTAGAGCAAAGGGCATAACCTTTGAGGCGGTATTTTGCGCCAGCAGATGTGCCCACAGTCCAAAGCCAATCAGGGTTGAGACATAGACTATAAACCCAAGCGATAGCCAAGACTTGAGCGATGCTTGCTTGAACGTCGCTAACTGCCATGCTTCGGTTTCGAATAGTAGAGAAGATAACGTCAAAATCACACAGGCGATCAGACCGCCCCATACCACCAGTGCTAGCGCAGACAGTGCCGATGTCTTATTTGAAGCTTTGTTGTTGCTATTGACAGGCAAGGCAGTAGAAATATTACTAGCACTCTGCTGCGTTGAGGCTTGTTTTGAAGCAATATTTCCAAAGCTCCAGCCTATGGCTGCAATCAGTATGCAGATAAAGCCAACCAAGGGCATATCACCCCCAAGGTTTAACGCAATGACACCCAGTCCTAGCACACCGACTACCATACCGATGATCTGCATGCGACTCACTGCTTCACCCAGTATGACAAAAGCCAGTAATACGGTAATAAAAATCTGAACTTGCAACAACAGCGCTGTTAATCCTGCCGATGCACCCAAATGCATGGCGGTGAATACAAAAGCATACTGCATAACAAACGTACCAATAGCATAGATAAATAAAGTATGGTTGAATTTGGGCGGTTTAAGGAACAAAACCAACGGCACAGCAGTAAAGAAAAAACGTAGCGCGGTTAACATCAGTGGCGGAAAGCTTTCAAGCGCCCATGCAATAAAGGTAAAGTTGACACCCCAAATAAAGGCAACCAATACAGCTAGAGCGATGTGTAGAAGGGTCATAGGCTTATCCTAGAATAGCTATTATTAATTGTTATTAATATTTGAATCTTAAGAACCAACTATAGTTTAAATGCCCATAACAGACCCGATACAGTTTCACTAATGGTGAACAAAGTGTATAGTTATTCTCAGCATGACACTTCTTTTATTCATAAACCTCATATAAAAATAGGCGTCCTTCATTATGGTCGAAACCTATACGCTCAATCCAAATTTAACCAAGACTGCCGCCGTCGCTGAATGGTTACAGCAGCGTATTAACTGGCAGATTTACCTGCCCAATCAGCGCGTGCCCTCGGTGCGAAAGTTAGCGAAACTGTTAAATATATCAAGCTTTACGGTGGTACAAGCTTATGAGCAATTGGTGGCTACCAGTGTGCTAGTCGCTAAGCCCAGCTCGGGCTATTATGTTAATACGCAAGCAAAAGCAGTTCAGCCGAATGATGATAAAAGAGCAGTCGTTAAGTATCCAGTAATAGATACGCGCTGGCTGATACAGCAAGTTTTTAGTGATATTCCGCATCATCGCTCGCCAGGGGTGGGAACTTTACCGAGAGACTGGGTACGTAATGATAAGATGGAATGGGCCATACGGCAGGTCACCCAGCAAGCTGATAACTTTATCTATGACTATGGTAATGTTCACGGCTATCTGCCGCTACGTCAGCAGCTGGTTCAACACCTACATACGCTAGGCATGCAAACTAATGCCGACCACGTAATTACTACAGCAGGAGTGTCGCAAGCCGTGACCATGGTTGCGCGGCTTCTTACTCAAGCTGGGGATACGGTAGTCGTTGATGGGCCGGGCTGGTATTGGCTATCGAGCTGCCTGCAACAACAGGGCTTAAACGTCGTCTCTGTAGAACGCGACCATCAAGGGCCTAATATCGAGCACATGCAAAAACTGTTTGCCACGTATCGCCCTAAGTTATACCTGACTAATAGCGTGCTGCACAACCCAACATCCTATAATCTGCATCCTGCCCGCGCGCACCAAGTACTCAATCTTATTCATGAGTACAATGCTTATATTTTTGAGGACGATTTATACGCCGCATTCGTACCGGGTGGTCAAGTGCTGCGTTATGCCAGTCTTGATCAGTTTGAACGGGTGTTTTATGCAACTGGGTTTTCAAAGTCGATGGCGTCTGGCTGGCGCGTCGGCATGTTGGTCTGTCCTGATAAGTATATTGATGATGTATTACGTATGAAAACCTTAAGCAATTCAAACACGCCAGAATTTGGCGAACGGGTTTGTCATCATTTATGGACGCATGGTGAGTATCGTCGGCAGATTAAAAAATTGCAGCAGCATTTGTATAGCGCTCATGAAAGAATGCGCAACGCATTACCAAAGATAGGGCTTATCTACCCTGAGCATACACAAGCAGGTCTCTTTGTTTGGGTAGACACGGGGCAAGATACCAGCCAGCTTGCACTAGATGCCTATAAAGAAGGTTGGCTAGTCGCACCGGGACAATTATTTTATCCAGATGCCCGCGCCTCAAACCATCTGCGACTCAATGTATCAACAACAAGCGATGAATTTTTGAGGTGGTTGGGTGATTATTTGGATAAAAGCTGTCAATACTGATAAAAATACTATCATCCCACCACCAATCGCATTAGCTGCGTACTGATATAACCACCAAACGTGCCCACTGCATAACCCAAAATACCTAAAAACACGCCAACTGGTGCTAACGATGGATGAAAGGCCGTTGCGACAATCGGTGCCGATGACGCGCCGCCAGTATTGGCATTGGAGCCGACCGCCAAAAAGAAAAACGGCGCACGGATGATTCTGGCAAAAATAAATATCAATATCACATGGATGCTCATCCAAAGCAAACCAATTAGTAGCAGTCGCCATTGTGAGACGATGCCTGCTAGATTAATTTGCATACCGATAGCGGCAATTAATATGAAGATAAAGACGGTACCAATTTTTGAAGCACCAACATGATCAAGTCTGCGTATTTTAGTAAAAGAGAAGACCACGCCGATTAACGTGATGATCACTACCATCCAAAAAAACGAGCTGGCAAAGCTATATTGCACCGCCCAGCTATAAGGCGCAAAAAACCCTGCAATCTGACCACCAACGAAATGTGCCACACCTACCATAGCAAAGCATAAGCCAAACATCACCATCAAGTCATTTAAAGTCGCTGGACGAGCATTGTCACGCTCATAATTCTCAACGGCTTTGACGACCTTATCAATGCTACTGCTATCCGCCCGTAAAAACTTGTCAATCTTCTCACTGTGTTTTGCCATGACTAAGATGGCCAGTAACCACAGTGAAGCATTGGTAGTATCAACCAATATCATCATCCCAAACAGATCATCACTGACGCCAAACAGCTCCTTCATCGCTGCTTGGTTTGCCGCGCCGCCGATCCAACTACCAGCAACCGCTGAAAAGCCGCGCCATAGCGTGTCATCGGTAAACATCTCAGGCGACACCCATTTAGCGATACCTAAGCTAATAGGACCACTAATGACAATAGCGATACTAGCAGCGAAGAACATCGCAATCGCTTTCCAGCCTAAGCCCAGTATCTTCGGTACATCCATCGACAAGGTCATTAACAGCAAACTTGCTGGCAACAGATACGTGGCAGTAAAACCATAAATCTGCGAGCCAATACCGTCAGCGAAGACACCTAGACTATTTAGCGTCGCAGGGATAAAACAGCACAGTACGATACCCGGTAGCACCGCATAAAACCGTTGCCAAAACTTACCAGGCAATGCTTGGGTATAAAATACCAAACCAATAATCGCCATAATGATGCCAAACGCTAATGGCAAGCTTTCAATAGCTAAATAAGAAATATCCGGCATCAACTGGCTCCACAGCACACGATGAGTAAAAGTTTGTCAGTATAGACAAGGCAAAAAAAACGCGCAAGTAGCTATCGAGTACAAAGCTTAATTTTAAAAGCTTTGAATAAGTCAGAGTTTTTAAATACCTGCATATACTTGGGTCATATCTCTATGTGGTGGTTAATATCAAACTATTGGGCACAAAAAAGCCAGATAACAAGTATCTGGCTTTTCTTGCAATATCTTTAGACGATTAAGACATGATTATCAAAAATCATTAATCGTTTAAAATAAGGCTATTACGAGTTGTTACCACGGTTGCCGCCAGTTGGACGACCTTGACCACGGCTGTCTGAACGACCAGCTGGGCGACCTTGGCTGCCACTTGGACGACCACGACCCGTTGCAGCACGCTCACCGCGTGGAACGCCAGTGCTATCGCCGCGACTAGGAGCACCAGTACGCTTGCCTTGATACGGCTTGCCACCTGAACGCTCATTTGGCTTACCTGACGCGTCACGTGGCTTACCTTGATAACCGCTGTCATTGCTTGCGCGTTGACCGGTTGGAGCGCTGTCGCTTGAGCGACCGCGTGCATTAGCAGGATTACCTTGATAGCCACCACCCGCGCGACCACGACCTTGACCATTACCGCCGCCGTTTGAACGACCACGGCCACGACCGCGACCGTTACCTTTGTTTTCGCTAGGTACATAAGTCTTCTTAGGCTCCATGCCTTCGATGATACATACTTCCATTTTGCGATCTAAATAACGGTTGATAGCGTTTAGCTGTGGACGGTCATCCATGCTACATAAGCTGATAGCGATACCAGTACGGCCAGCACGACCACAACGACCGATACGATGGACGTAATCTTCAGTTTGGCGCGGTAAGTCATAGTTAATAACGTGCGAGATTGCTGGGATGTCTAGACCACGAGCGGCAACGTCAGTCGCTACTAGGATTTTGACTTTACCATTACGCAAATCTTGAACGATACGGTTACGCTTGCTTTGTGGCAAGTCACCATGTAGGAAGCTGGCTTTATGACCCGCTTCTTGTAGCTGTTTTGCTAGTTTTTCAGTGCTACGTTTGGTAGCAGCAAAGATAATGATCTGTTCCATATCTTGCTGGCAAACGATTTTATCAAGTAAACGGTTTTTATGATCAAAATCATCACAGTAGTACACTTTTTCTTCGATGTGTGCAGATTCTACTTTGATTGAGACACGCTCAGGGTTCTTAGTGAAGCTGGCAGCAATTTTACCTACTGGGCCATCCCAAGTTGCAGAACACATGATTGTTTGGCGATCAGTTGGTGCAGCACGCAAGATGTCACTGATGTCATCAGCAAAACCCATGTCTAGCATACGGTCAGCTTCATCAAGTACCAAAATTTCTAGGCTTGATAAGTCAACGCGACCAGCATTGATATGGTCAAGTAAACGACCTGGGGTCGCAACGATAACTTGAACGCCTTTCTTCAGAGCAGTGATCTGACCATTATATGGTGCGCCGCCAACTAGTGGTACACAGAACAGGCCGCGCATGTCTTTAGAATAGGTGCGTACGCTGTCATGTACTTGCTGAGCAAGTTCACGCGTTGGCGTTAGAATAAGTGCTTTGGTTAGTTTGTCAAAGCTAGTAGCGCGGCTTAAACGATCAAGTACTGGGATAACGAATGCTGCAGTTTTACCACTACCAGTTTGCGCTGACAATAGAAGGTCACGACCTGCTAGAGCAAAAGGAATCGCTTGTGCTTGGATAGGCGTTGGGTTGGTATAACCACTGCGATCAAGTGCAGTTAGAATAGGCTTAGCGATGCCAAGATCAGTAAAAGTAACTTGGTTTTCGTCAGAAGCGTCAGTAGTAGCCGCTTGAGTATTTGTGTCAGTGTTTGGGGTGTCAGTGCTTTCGATGATACCGTTTTCAGCGGCAATTGCAGATAAGATGTCAGTCATGAGTATCCTTGGTAAGTATAAGCTGCTGTAAATTCAGCAAACTTGATGCATACCACTGATAACCGTTCACCACGCTACCCATATAATCTGATTATCAAAATAATGATAATTACATGCCAAACCCATAAGGTTTGTCAAAATTATATAAAGGCGTTCGTGCTGTCTGACGTATTTTGGTGGTAGTGCCGAGTGTCTCATCTTTGTCTGCTAAAAACTCGATATCAATGCTTATTCCAAAGCAGATAAAGGTAAATAACAACCAATCTAGCCCCTACAAGGGTCCGTAGATAAGATATGAGTCAAAAATAATAGGATTATTTAAGTACACAAAATCATCGGCAACAATTACTTTCGGTCATCCTAGACCCAAAATCGCAGGCGATGTTATCAATCTCATAATTCACATTAGACTATGCTAACGTGGCGACGCAGTATAACACAACAAAATCGTAATCAGTAGCTGTTTTTACGATTATTGTAGAAAACGGCTATAATACAAGAGTTGGTGCGCTATACATAATTAATAATATAGGTATTTTTACATTAAATATTTTTATCATGCGCGCTGCATTTACGCTAAAGAATATCGAATAAATGATCATTACCGCTTTAAAAGAAAAGCAAGCAATGAGGCATTGTAGACATTGATATTAACGTGATAGTTTCACATCAGTGACGTATAGGGGCATCTGCCAAGCACCGCCCGCTTCAATCATACGGCACAGACCAGTGCTACTCTCATGACTTTTCTCAAAATCCTTACCCGTCCATAACCATTCGGTTTTAGAGATACAGTCGCCAAGACCCCGACCTTTTTGGACAGAAGTGATCTGACCCTTGTCGTAATCGGTGGCGTTGTTTGTGATCAGCTTTGGCTCGTATGGTTTGGTATCATTGATTACCCAGACACCCTTACCTGCATTATAAGCACCTGTCCAGCAATTATGCTGTACCAATACCTGCTTGCTGTTTAGGCGATTGACGTTCCATGACGATTTGTCATATAGGCTTGGACAGTCGCTACTGATATCTTTTATGGTGCCTTTCATCAGATCTGATAACTGAGATGAGCGCATGACGAATTTTTTCTTATTACCAGAGGTGGCTTTCGGATTGGGCATCACCATCCGTATCGCTGGTATTGACTTAGGCGATAACACACTACTGTTAGATTTGCTGGCGCCCTCTGTACGAACAAAAGCACTGGCTGTGCCCACTCGACCTTGTGCTTCATCCGCTTTTAGCATGACCGCACTCGCCCCTTTATCGGACAAGCGCCAACGCGTATTACGGATAACCAGCTCTATCTTACTTGATTTGGTCAGTGCCTCTAACAGCGCTGTGACTTGCGGTGAAGTGAGCTCAGCATAACCAGCAGCACCTGAAAAAGGCTTGGCTTCGCCATAATCTCTATCATTAATAAATAAAGATATCCGGTGACGGTTACCCAATTGCATCAAGGCTTTGGCAGAATTTTCTCTTGCACCGCCAAGCTTGACCCGAGCATCAACCGTGGCATTGACACCTGCACGGCGTATCAACAATAAAGACACTGGCAATTCGATATCATTGTCTGCTTGATAACCCGCCAGTCGGCAAGTACGTGTATTGTCACAGACCACTTGCCAATCTTGGCTGGTAAAATCTATAGGCGTATCAGCACTAGCTGCGGCGCTGTATAACGCGGTACTGATAGCAGTAAGGATGGGTAATAAAATTCTTTTTGACATGGTTTTTGTTATCTTTTTTGTTTTTTTAGACGGCGCTTTGATATGAGAGTTGTTTGAGTATTTAGGTTTGACAACACTACTCTGGCTACTAGGACCATTTGCACTCAATAAGAGGGTTGGTCTATTCCTAAGCATATCATTCTCCTTCATAATCATCATTCATCAATAGAAGAGGTTTAAGCGCCTACCCTTTTTGGGTGGAGGCTGCTATCTTAACGCATCCATGTTTCTATCTGTTGTACTAATGTACCATTATGTAATTAACAAAGTATAGCTCAAATGCTTATGTCCATATGTATATTTGGAATAATGAATATTTAAAACAGAAAAAAGGTTAATAAGACAGGTGCTTATTAACCTTTTTGTTCGTAAATATACAAAGATGTTTTATTTTTTACCTTTTATATCAAACATTTACAGACAAATAAATGAGACGCTTAGATGAATTATCGTGGCAATTGGTCTAAGCAATAGGCTCAAGGACTAAGTTCACCGCACGTTTAACGGCTGGACGTTCAGCAATTTTTTTCGCCCAGCGCTGTAGATGTTGATACTCATCCACTTGTAAGAATTCTGCCGCCTCATAGAGCTTGCCAAGTGCCAATTGACCATACCATGCCCAAATAATCATATCGGCGATATTATAATCAGACTCCTCGTCTCCGCCCATATATGTATGGTCTTTTAGGTGGCGGTCAAGGACGTCAAGCTGGCGTTTGACTTCCATAGCATAGCGATTGATAGGATACTCCATTGGCTCTGGGGCATAGGCGTAAAAATGCCCAAAACCGCCACCTAAGAAAGGCGCACTGCCCATCTGCCACATTAGCCAAGACAAGCATTCTACCCGTGCCTTACCTTGCTGCATCGGAATGAATTTGCCAAATTTTTCCGCTAAGTACATTAAGATAGCGCCAGACTCGAAGATAGCTAACGGCTCGCCAGCCTCGCTAGGACTATGGTCGACCAAAGCCGGTATCTTCGAGTTTGGGTTAATAGCGACGAAGCCCGAGCCAAACTGAGCGCCTTTTGAGATATCTATCAGATAAGCATTGTATGCGGCTTCCTTGATATCAAGCTCAGCAAGCTCTTCTAATAAGATATTTATCTTAACACCATTAGGCGTATTCAATGAATATAGCTGTAATGACGCATCGCCTACTGGAAGTGCCTTATCTTGTCGTGCGCCAGCGGTTGGACTGTTGATACTTGCAAATTTGCCGCCGTTTTCTTTATCTTGTGTCCAAATTTTGGGCGGTGTATAGCTCTCTATCTGATCGTTCGTAGAATTGTTATCCTGACTCATAATGTGACCTATTTTTTGTTGTATTGATTGTCATATTTTAGAAATGGGGGTTTCTACTATATATCTTCTACTATAACGGGGACTGATCCTGCTATTAAAGTCCTGTCTTGTAATTTATATGGTAGAGATGTTTAAGTGAAATAGTATTTAGTATTTAGTATTTAGTATTTAGTATTTAGGATATAAGATAATGACAGACATTTTAAAAATTTATTAAGCCATTTCTTTTAGATAGCAACTATTTAGATCAGTCCTTTTGAATGTTTACTATGCTGCTCTTTAACTACTCGGCAGTTATTTTTATACTACGCATAATATAATGGCTTTGTTGAAAATTTACTGTCGATTAAGGTAAGTTTCCACGAGCCACGGTTTTAAGATATGGTGAAAGTAAAATGGTAGCCCTGACTCCAACGCAAGATAAATACCTACCCTATGTACTGGCGGTAGCGTTATTTATGCAAATTTTAGACGCTACTATTCTAAACACGTCCCTACCACAGATGGCACAAGCATTGGGCGAATCGCCACTACAAATGCAATGGGCAGTCATCAGCTACGCACTTACTTTGGCTATTTTTATTCCTATTAGCGGATTTTTAGCCGATAAATATGGCACACGCCGCGTGTTCTTGTCCGCCATTATCATATTCTGTATCGGCTCGCTATTATGTGCCGCTTCTCCGACACTAGACTTCTTAATAGGCTCACGTATTATACAAGCTATCGGCGGCGCGATGATGACGCCGGTTGCACGCTTAATTTTGGTCAAGTCTTATCCGCGCAATAAGCTGTTGACGGTGATGAACTTTGCGGTAATCCCCGCTTTGGTTGCGCCATTGGTTGGACCGGTATTGGGTGGCTATATCGTACAGTACGCCAGTTGGCACTGGATATTTTTAATCAACATACCCATGGGTGTTTTTGGTTTTATCATGGGCAAAAAACTGGTACCAGCGTTATTTGAGGATACCAAGCGTCTAGATTGGACAGGGTTTTTGTTGTTTGCCGCTGCCGCTTGTGGTTTTACCTTGGCGGTAGAGTTTGGCGCACAAGTCGGGCGTGGAGTTTATGGGCTGATATTTGGACTGCTAGCAAGTCTGTTGCTTAGTGCTTATATTTGGCACGCAAAACGTCGTACAGCTCCGCTATTTCCATTGAGTTTGTTTGATATCCGTACCTTTCGCATTGGTATCACGGGTAATTTATTTACCAGATTTGGCATTAGCGCTGTGCCATTTTTGCTGCCGTTGCTTTTGCAGGTGGTGTTCGAGTACTCTCCCTCGCAAGCTGGCTGGCTACTTGCCCCTATCGCCGTAGGTGCTATCGGCATCAAGCCTTGGGTGAGTAAGATTATCCAGCGTTACAGCTATCGCACGGTATTAGTCTATAACACGACTTTTATGGGTATCTTGATTATCATCTTGGCGCAGTTTAATGATGCGGCGCAGTGGATGTGGTTTATACCTATTTTAACTGTCATGGGCGCATGTAACTCTATGCAATTCAGCGCAATGAACACCATTACTATTGGCGACCTGCATGGTACTCAAACCAGTAGCGGCAATAGCCTGATGGCTGTCAACCAACAACTCGCCATCAGCTTTGGTATTGCCTTTGGCGCTGCGCTGCTCACTCTGCTACGTGAGCGCCTACAAATGGATACATTGACCGCCTTTCAAACCACCTATTGGATATTGGGTGTCTTTACCATTCTCTCAGGATTGCATTTTTTACGCTTAAAACCCGAGGACGGTCGTGGTTTATATTAAAAGTAAGTATTGAAAGGTTGTATTTGAAATATAAAAAATAGACCAAAAAAAGCCAGCCTATGCTTGGGTTATGAGCAAAACATAGGCTGGCTTATTGTGACTCAATGAGAGTTGCTAATATCTAATCGTCATTCATCTGCGATTGGATATAGTTTTGAATACCGACATCTTTCATTAAGTCTTCTTGCGTCTCAAGCCAGTCTTGATACTCTTCATTACCGTCTTTTAGAGTAACCAATAGCTGACGTGATACATAATCTTGCTGCGTTTCACACAAAGTAATCGCATCGGTAATAATGCTAAACTTTTGCTTTTCTAAGCGCAAATTGCAGTCAATCATTTCAGGCACGTCTTCAGCGATAAACATCTTGCCATAATCTTGCAAATTGGGTAAACCACCTAGCAATAAAATCCGTGCAATCAAATCATCAGACCATTTCATCTCTGCGATAGACTGTTTATAGAAATTTTCGTTTAATGATTCTAAGCCCCAATGGCGAGCAATACGTGCATGTAAAAAATACTGGTTGATGGCTATTAACGACTGACCCAGCACTTTATTCAGTGCGCAGATAATGTCTTTATCCCCATTCATATTCTCTCTCCCTATCTATTGGATATTTGATTTAACTATATAGCGATTATTATCCGTTACTATCAAACAAGATTTGAAGAGACTTCAGCCATCTGACTTTGCAAATAATTTGGCAGACCAATCATATCAATCAAGCGTAGCTGCTGCTCAAGCCAATGGGCATGATCCTCTTCCGTGTCTTTGAGCTGCACAACCAACATCTCGCGTGTGACATAGTCATGCGCTTCTTCACACATTGCGATACCGTCTTTAAGATGTTTTTGTACCTGATATTCTAAATTTAAATCAAGCTGTAGCATCTCAGGTACAGTAGTACCAATATTAATCGCGTCGACGCTCATTTTAGGCGTGCCGCCTAACATCAAAATACGACGAATAATTGCCTGTGCATGTAAGGTCTCATCTTCCATCTCATGGCTGATACGATCGTACAATTTACCGTAATGCCATTCTGCATACATCTCAGAGTGGATAAAATACTGATCACGAGCTGCAAGCTCACCACCTAACAAAAAGTTTAAATAATCAATCACTTTAGGGTTGCCAATCATCACTTACACTCCTGTATGTATCATTGTTTGTTATATACATTCATAATTTTGCATATATATAAAGCGCCATTCGTAAACCAATCAGTAAAGATTAAAATCAACGAAGGCCCTTACATATTAAGAAGGATATAGTAGCATAGAGAGAGCTTAACGCTTGTAACGATATGAACTGAGAATCATAACCAACCACTATTTGTATTAGCGTATCAGCAACAGGTGCGATAGCAAACTCCCAATAGAAGTAGCTAGATCTAGTTTTGATGTGGAGTATCAGTGGAGTTATATGGACGCTTGCAACCTACTCTTTAGGTATAATGCTAAAATAATAAATGCATAATAGTGAATATAATCCTGTTTTATCAAGGCTTATACACGATTAGGATGCACAAGTTAGAGCGTAAAGCCTTATAAGTATTTAGCGCTTAAACAGCATAAGACAATACTTCGAGCTTAGCATGATGCTCCTCTAGATAATCATTTACCATAGGCTCACAGCAGCCGCAGCAGGTGGCGACATCTAACGTATCTTTTAAGCCATCTAACGTATCGATACCAGACGCGATAGCAGCTTTTATTTGCTTTTCTTTGACATCATTACAGATACAGACGTACATAAATGGGTTCCTACTGTGATTGACTAACGTGTTATTCGCTATAATAACGATAATTATTAGCATTTACAATAGTGTTTGGTGACTTTTTCAGTCAGGTTAATGACAGATTTATGGTTATGTTGATCTTAATCAATCCATGTAACTGAATATAGTAATCCATGTAAACCGACGGTATCAAAGGTAGTAAAATGGCGACGAACTGTAAATTTGCTCATTTTTTAATCGATTTTAAGGATAACTGCTGTTATATTGTCCTCCTATTAACTAAATATACATTGGAACTGACCCATGTCTAATAATAATTCTATGATACAACCACTTGAGTTGTTTAAAGTATTATCTGACCCTACGCGCTTGAAGATTTTCCAAATCCTATATAATAAAGAATCACGCTGCGTCGGTGAGTTAGTAGAGATACTTGATCAACCACAGCCAACGATATCGCGTCATCTCAACCACTTAAAAAAACTGGGCATCCTAAATTGTGTTCGTGATGGAACTTGGATGTGGTACGAGGTCGCAAATGACTTGCCAGAATGGTGTCAAGACATCTTGGACACTACCTATAAGCAGATATCAATCAAAGAAAAAGCCATGCTAAAACTAGCCTAATGCTAATGGGCAGTGAAAATTTTGCTTAAGTAACTGTGGTTTATATTAGCCGCATAAAAAAAGACCTCATGATAAGGTCTTTTTTTATGCGCTATCGCTAGCACTCTTGATTGAACGTTAAACCAAGTCTAAGAAATCACTGACAAAGGCATTGGCTGGATGATGAATCAGCGCCTCTGAGGTGCCTACTTGCTCGACACGACCGTGATTCATCACGACAATTTCATCAGATACTGCCCTTGCCTCTTCTTGGTCATGAGTCACCATGATGCTGGTGATACCAAGCTCATGATGTATGTCTTTTAGCCAAGTTCGCAGCTCTTTACGCACCTTGGCATCCAGCGCCCCAAATGGCTCATCTAATAGCAGTAGTTTTGGCTTAACTGCGAGTGCACGAGCCAGCGCAATACGCTGCCGCTGACCGCCTGATAGCTGATGCGGGTAAGCGTTTGCCACTTGTGGCAGCTGTACCAAATCTAATAGCTCAGCCACGCGCTTATCAATATCCGCTTTACTGGGGCGCTCGTTTTTTGGTAGTAATGTCAGACCAAAGCCTACATTGTCAGCAACATTTTTATGTCGAAATAACGCATAGTGCTGAAACATAAAACCAATGTGGCGCTTTTGTACCGGTGTATTGGTGACGTCTAGCTCATCAAATAATATCTGCCCAGAGTCTGCATACTCAAGACCGGCAATGATACGCAGCAAAGTGGTTTTACCGCAGCCTGAAGGACCTAATAAAGTCGTTAATTTGCCGGTAGGTACTGTGATATTGATATCATCTAAGGCAGTGAAGTTACCAAATTTTTTATTAACGTTACGAATCTCGATGCTCATAATAGTGTCTCTTATTATTTCTTTTATCGTAGCAGATAGTTTCAATAGTATGGCGTATAGCAATAGTGGCTTCTATAAACCGTTATGATTTGCCTGCCGATTCTGTAACAGTATCATTAGCACTGACTGGCAGTTCAGGCGCACTTATCAAACGTTCGGACTTGGCAAATTTGTGATCTTGTAGCTTGGTCATGATTTGCTGAATAAGTAACGTGACCAAAGCAAGCGCGGCAAGTAAGCTCGATAAGGCAAAGGCGGCGGTAAAGTTATAGTCATTATAGGCAATCTCAACCAGTAGCGGCATAGTGTTGGTTTCTCCGCGGATATGACCTGAGACCACACTCACCGCACCAAACTCCCCCATCGCCCGTGCATTGGTCAAAATCAAACCATATAGCAGCGCCCATTTGATATTGGGCAGTGTCACATGCCAAAACGTTTGCCAACCCGTCGCGCCTAACGTTAATGCTGCCTGCTCTTCACTATCGCCCTGCGTTTGCATCAGCGGTATTAACTCACGCGCCACAAAAGGAAAGGTGACAAATAACGTTGCTAAAATAATACCGGGTACGGCATAAATTACCTGAAAACCCATGCTCTCAAGCCAGCCACCAATCGTAGAATTAAGTCCAAATAACAGAACAAACATCAAACCGGCTACAACGGGAGACACTGAGAATGGTAAATCAAGCAACGTCGTCACCAACTGCTTACCTTTGAAATGATAACGGGTTACTAGCCACGCAATGGCAATACCCATCACCATATTAATCGGTAAGACAATTGCCGCAGTAATCAAGGTTAGCCTAATCGCCTGCAAGGCTTCAGGATCAACGAGAGAGGCAATATATAATTCCCAGCCACCCTTAAAAGCTTCATAAAACACAGCTAGCAGCGGCACTACCAACATAATAACCATGAATAAAACCGCAATGATAATAAAGGTGAGGCGTACCCATGGCGTATCTTTGGTTGCTGGGTTGCTTTGGTAGTCGTAGCTATTAGAGATTTGCATTAGCGAGCTCCTACACGGCGCGACAGCTTCCACTGTACGATGTTAATGGTCAATAAAATCACAAAGGAGATAAGCAGCATAAATAATGCAACGGCTGACGCGCCTTGAACATCAAACTGCTCAAGCTTACTGATAATGATTAATGGCAAAATCTCAGACTGCATTGGAATATTACCTGCGATAAAAATAACCGAGCCATACTCGCCGGTCGCACGGGCAAACATCATGCCAGCACCCATCAGTAACGCAGGCAACAGCTCTGGTAAAATTACCTTGCGAAATGTCGTCAAGCGATTGGCACCCAATACCGCAGACGCCTCTTCGAACTCAACCGATAACTCCGCAAGTACGGGCTGTACAGCACGAACAATAAAGGGAAAACTGACGACCACTAAAGCCAACCAAATACCAATCGGTGTAAATGCCACTTGAATATCAAACTTGGCAAACCATTGCCCGATAAGACCATTGGGTGCATACAAAGTCGCAAGAGAGATACCCGTGACCGCTGTCGGTAGTGCAAAGGGTAAATCCACCAAGGCATTTATCAAGGATTTGCCCCAAAATTCATAGCGTACGAGCACCCATGCGACCAGTGTGCCAAACACCATATTGGTTAGCATCGCCAAAAATGACATCCATAAGCTGAGTTTGATCGCCGCCGTAACTTGTGGTTGGCTAATAGTCTCCCAAAATCCCGTCCAGCCCATTTGTGTTGTGGTATAGGCCATCATGGCAAACGGCAGTACTACCAACAGTGACAAACTAAAGACAGTGATACCCATACTTAGCCCAAACCCTGGTAGCACATTGCGCTGACGCAAGCGTGTTAACCAGCCTTTTTTCGGCACGGGTTTGATGGTAGAAGGTGTTGTTGCACTCATAATAGTGTCCTATTGCCTAGCTGATGGTACTTATCGTAAGCACTCTATCGTATCGATATGGAGAAAAAAGTATGATAAAAAGAGATGATGAATATGCTCATGGTATAAAGGACATAGCGTTGACGGCCATGTCCTTTATGAGATTGACATAATTTCATGATGTCGTGCGTTACTGATTAATAGTCAAATAATGCAGTCGCTATACTCAAATAAATCCTTGAATAAGTAACGGCTTTTATCGTCGGTTACTGACAGTACTACTGGTGTTACTGAGGTGCATTAACCGCTAACTTATCAAACAAACCACCATCACTGAAATAGGTGCTCATGATCTCATCCCATGTGCCAAATGCATCATTCGGACGGAAGGTGTCGATAGGTGGCAATTTATCACTGTTTTTATCAAGAACACTCTTCACACTTGGGCGCAAGTATAGATCAGCTGCCAATTGCTGGGCTGCATCGCTCCATAAGAAATCAAGATAAGCTTCGGCGGCATCTGTGGTGCCTTTTTTATCAGTGACGGTTTTTACGATAGCAACTGGGCTTTCAGATTTGATTGAGTATTTTGGATAAACAATATCGACTTGACCGACGCCAAAATCTTTTGCTGCAAGGTTGGCTTCGTTCTCAAACGTTACCAAGACATCGCCGATACCACGCTGTACAAATGTCGTAGTCGCCGCACGTCCGCCACTTTCATAGACTTTGACGTTTTTTAGCATGTCTTTGACGTATTTTTCCGCTTGTGCTTCATCTTTATTAAAAGCATGTAAGCCATAACCATAAGCACCTAAGAAGGCATAGCGACCGTTACCCGTCACTTTTGGGTTTGCCATGACAATCTCAACACCCTCTTTGGTCAAATCTGCCCAATCATTGATGCCTTTTGGATTGTCTTTGCGCACTAAGAAGACGATGGTGCTGGTAAAAGGTACGGCATTGTCTGGGAATTTGCTTTCCCAATCTGACTCAACCAAGCCTTTTTTCTCAAGCAGCTCAATATCAGAGCCTTGGTTCATGGTTGCGACATCGGCTTGTAGACCATTAGCGACCGACAGGGCTTGTTTACTCGAACCACCATGCGACTGCTTGATAAGAATATTGCTGTTTGGGTGCTCGCTTTTGTAATGATCAACAAATAATGGATTGTAGTCTTTATAAAAATCACGGGCGACATCGTAGGAGACGTTCAATATTTCGATGTCCTGCCCTTCTGTCGCTGCTGGCGTGCCCTCTGCATTGGCAGCTGGCTCAGTTTTTTCGTTGTTGCTACAGCCTGCAACGCCTAAAGTGAGCGCCACACCGGCGATACTTAGGGCGCTAAGTGTCTTATTTTTATAACCTGCGGTATATGATGTCATGGCTGCCTCAAAAAATGTCTGATAAGTAATGTAAGTATGCTAACAGCGCTATCTTATTATGTTTAATGATGAATATGTGTATGTTATTGCCAAAATGGAATAAAGAAATGAGAAATATAAGATTATCAATAACTTAAATTTATCAGTAATGCATAGGTTAAATATTTTTAATGATCATTGGCTATCCGCCAATAATTTAGCCATTTAATTCAGCCTTTCATCTAAGCATGAATGTCTGAATCAAATGGCTTATAACTGAACAACTTGATTACCTTTGTGGTTACCTTTACTGCACGCTTGCCAGCTTATCAAAACGCCCGCCATCAACAAAAAACGTCTCCATAATCTGTGTCCAAGGACCAAAGACACTGACTGGCTCAAAAGTCTCAATATCAAGCAAAGTACCTTTATGGGCGGCAAGTACTTGCTCATTACTAGGACGCATGTACATCTGTGCCATCAGTTCTTGAGCTGGCGTGTCCCATAAACTCTTTAGATAGGTGTTTGCCGCTTCTGTTTTGCCCGCTTTGTCAGTCACCGCATTCACCACTGCAACAGGATTGGCAATCAACACTGAATAACTTGGATAGACGATATCGACTTGCCCTTTGGCAAATTGCTTGGCGGCCAAATGCGCTTCATTTTCGGTCGTGATAAGCACATCCCCCAGACCGCGTTGGGTAAAGCTGGTCGTTGCTGCACGTGCGCCATTGTCATAAGTGACGACGTTTGCCAAAAGTTGTTTGATAAAGGTATCTGTTTTGGTAGAGGTTTCGACAGTTTCTTTAAAATGATGCAGACCGTAACCGTAGGCACCTAAAAAGGCATAACGCGCCGTACCACTGGTTTTCGGATTTGGTATTACTATAGCTACGTCACTACGTGCCAAATCTTGCCAGTCTTTAATACCCTTTGGATTGCCGCTGCGCACCAATAGAACCATGGTACTAGTATAAGGGACCGCGCCGTTTGGTAGCGCTTTCTGCCAGTCAGCAGCAACCAAGCCTTTTTCAACCAATAGATTCATATCGCTTTCTTGGTTAAAGGTCACCACATCCGCTTGTAGACCATTAGCAACCGACAGGGCTTGCTTACTCGAGCCACCATGTGACTGATTGATATGTACTTTGCTATTGGGATGCTCTTTTTGGTAGCCTTTGGCAAATAAGGTATTATAGTCTTTATAAAAATCGCGTGAGACATCGTAAGAGACATTCAACAAATCAATATCTTGTGACGGCGCTGCTGATTTTTGGGCGCCGTTTTGGGTCTCACTTTGCTTAGATTCAGTAGGGCTACAGCCCGTCATGAATACCGCCATTGTCAGCACACCACCCATTATCAAGGTACGTGGTGCTTTATTTTGAATCACTTGATTATCAGTCATTGAGGTATGACGCAAAGGCTGATTCTTGGCTATATTGGTCGTTTGCATAGACGCTCTCGATAATGTCATGCTGCCACTTGTGGACCTTACTATTTTATAATTCTATAAATAAGGATAACAAAGGCAGTGATGGTAAGAATTTTGGGAGATACATTGGTTTTTTTGTTGATGAGAGATATGCTAGCAGCATAGATAACAAACGCTTAGTGACGAATACGCTTATCGAGTGGTGAACTTGGCATAAGCACGATGATTAGTAGCGCTATTATGAGTTATTCTATAATGGATATTTTTAGGAGCTGCTTTTGGAATATAAAGATAAGCCGTCGCTTTTACGTAAGTGATGGTATTGTTTGCCCAGTAGACGAATATTTGTGTAAGCTGTATTCTCGCTGGCGCTGTATAGTCAGTCCTTAATAAAAGAAATACAAATATTATCAATCACTACTGGGGTTAATTTTTCTTGCTTGCTGTGCCTACGCAGACAGAGGCTGCGAATAATGAACCCCAGTAGTTCCGTACTCTTTTAAAAGTGGATCAACTATAATCGCTGCAAATAAACGACTGCTACCTAAAACTGTTTAATTCAATCAAAAATAGCCATTTTGCAAAGCCATTTTTATCACTTACTCACTTACCCAAGGCAACTTAATGATTACTTCTTTCTCTTGTTACTCGCGTTTTTTTGCTGCTCTTTCTTTAACGAGTGCAGCGCTGCTTGCTTTGAGTGGTTGTAATAACACTATAAAAGCCAATGTGGATAATCACAGCGTTACGCAACCCGCAGCGACACTCTCGCCTGCCGTAAAAGTCATCGTTGGTGACTATGCTTCTGAGGGTTATGCTAAGCGTACGCAAGGCGATGACTGGGTAGGCGTGATGGTCAAAGCAGAAGGTGATAAGCAGATTGACATTAAGGTACGTGCGCGCAGCGATATCAAAAAACCGACCTGCTATTTTGATGGCAAAGCAACATTGATGGGTCAAGATGATGCACACGGCATTATTTTTCAGAGCAAGGTTAATGACAGTACGGCTTTTTTTCAATTTAAAGATGATAAATTGACTATTGATAGCCAAGATAAATACGCGCTTAACTACTTTTGCTCTGGCGGTGGCACATTGGTTGGTGACTATCAAAAGTTGGCTGGTGATTTAGAGCTCAGCTAACCACGAGATGTTCAAAACTTCAAATAACAAAAAAAGGGTCAGACTTATCATCTGACCCTTTTTTATTGTTAATAGTTCACATTTGATATAAATTTCTATACCGCAGAAGCCCCGACCAATTTAACCTCAGCACGCTCATCAAAAGCGATACCAGCATAATAATCACGCAAAATCTGCAACACTTCTGGACGGCTAAAGTTCTCTGGTACATCAAGGTCTTCTGAGAGTGCTTTGCGTAGTTTGGTTCCTGATACTTTGACATGTTCAGACGCTTCATGCGGGCAGGTTTTGTCTGACGCCATGGCATTACAAGCATTACACCAAAACGTCCAACCAATCTTTAACGGTTGGGTAATCAAATCATCTTTACCGACGTGGTCAAAGATGGTTTGCGCATCAAAGGCACCATAATAATCACCAACACCGGCATGGTCACGACCAACGATCAAATGGCTACAGCCGTAGTTTTGGCGGAATACGGCATGTAATAATGCTTCACGCGGTCCGGCATAACGCATATCAAGCGGATAACCGGCTTGGATCACAGTGTCTTGTCTAAAGTAATTATCAATCAAAGTTTTGATCGCTTCTTGACGGATGTCTGCTGGGATATCACCGGGCTTCAATGCGCCTAATAATGAGTGAATCAATACGCCGTCACAAATCTCGATGGCAATCTTGGCAAGATATTCGTGTGAGCGGTGCATGGGATTACGGGTTTGGAACGCCGCGACCGTTTGCCAGCCTTTATTGTCCAAAATTGCGCGGGTTTCAGCTGGTGTTTTATAAATCTCAGGATATAAGGTTGGAAACTCGCCTTCGCTTAGGACTTCAACGCTACCTGCAATGTTGACTTCACCTTGCTCCAGTACTTGCTGTACGCCAGGATGCTCTGGATCTGTGGTGGTAAATACTTGCTGGCACTCATGGCCTTTATCGATGGTATAGGTTTCTTCTACCGTCAAGATGCCCATAATCTCGCCATCTTGCGCCACCAATGCGACTTTATCACCTGTATTTAAGCTGTCCGCTGTCGCTTTCGGTGCTGATAAAGTAATAGGAATCGGCCAAAACAAGCCAGCATTATCACCACTTTGCAGGTGCATATTATCAACCACGCCCTGCCAATCGGCTTGATTCATAAAACCATTTAACGGCGTAAAACCGCCAATACCAAACATAATCAAATCACCGCGCTCACGTGAGCTGAGCGTAATGGTTGGCAAAGTACTAGCAAGTTTTAATGCTTGGTTGCGAGCCTCACCATTCAATAGTAACGGCTTAAGCTCAGTACTACCGTGCGGAGGAACAAGTTTTGAGGGTGTTTGATTATGGGTGATAGATGTCATAGTAATTTTACAGCCTTAAGAGATGAGAGAAAGATGAGTAACTGTAGATAAAAGTCGTAGAGAAGCAATTGGGCGAATAAAGGGATAATGGCAGTACGTTAAAGCTATTTATTAAATGATTAAAAACTGCTCATTAAAATCAGGTATTGAATTCGATAAGCATAGGCTACCTAATTTTCGTTATGAAAATTTATGCTGTGTTTGGATATAGATATGTCTTAAAGGAATTTATGTTTATAGACGCAAGCTTATATGATGTAAATCTGAATGGTTTACCTTGCGACTGGCAATAAAATCGAATACACACGCAAATCATTTTCGTCGCAGCTTTTATGTTTAAAAATAAAATTGAGATTACGTCATGTATCAATATAACTACGCTGACCAAACCTTGGTAGAAGAACGAGTCGCACAGTTTCGCGACCAAACCGAACGGTTTTTGGCAGGCGAGCTGCCAGAAGAGCAATTTTTACCGCTGCGTTTGCAAAACGGTCTTTATATTCAGCGCTATGCACCAATGTTGCGTATCGCCATTCCATATGGCCTGCTAGCCAGCTACCAACTGCGTAAATTGGCAGAGATTACCCGTAAATACGATAAGGGTTACGGACACTTCACGACCCGTACCAATATCCAGCTAAACTGGCCAAAGCTAGAAGATGTGCCAGACATATTGGCGGAGCTGGCATCGGTACAGATGCATGCCATTCAAACGTCGGGCAACTGTATTCGCAACACGACTACCGATCCTTATGCGGGTATTCATCAAGAAGAGATTGCGGATCCACGTCCTTATTGCGAAATTATCCGTCAGTGGTCTACCTTTCATCCTGAATTTGCTTTTTTACCGCGTAAATTTAAGATTGCTGTCGTTGGTACTGCCAATGACCGCGCGGCGACGCAAGTACATGATGTGGGATTGCATGTAAAAACCAATGACGCAGGCGAGCTTGGTTTTGAAGTATTGGTGGGTGGCGGTCTTGGCCGTACACCAGTGATTGGTAAAGTAATTAACGAATTCTTGCCACGTCAGCATTTGCTTAGCTATCTAGACGCTATTTTGCGCGTTTATAACCTGCATGGTCGCCGCGATAATAAATACAAAGCGCGTATCAAAATATTGGTCGAGAGCATGGGCGGTCCTGCCTTTGCGAAATTGGTCGATGCTGAGTGGGAAGCTCATACCAAAGATGGTCCACTGACGCTGACCGATGCCAATTTTGACACTGCTATTGGCTTCTTTAGTGAGCCTGATTATGTTGGTTTTGATGCCTTACAAGTACAGTCTGACTTGCAACAGCAACTCAATGCGAATAAAGATTTTGCCGATTGGTATAACCAAAATACAGTTGCGCATAAAATAGCAGGCTATCGCGCTGTCGTCATTTCGCTAAAGGCAGGTTTGGTCGACGGAACCTACGTACCATCTGGTGATGTCAGCGAATCACAAATGGATGCTCTCGCGGATCTGTCAGACAAATATAGCTTTGGTGAATTGCGCGGTACTTATCAGCAAAATCTCGTATTCTCTGATGTGCAAACCAATCAACTATATGAGCTATGGGAACAGTTGGCGGATCTGCATTTAGCACGTGCCAACATAAACACATTAACAGATATGATTGTTTGCCCAGGTTGGGACTACTGCTCACTCGCCAATGCCACAACTCACAATATCGCTGAACAAATCGAAAAGCAATTTGATGATCTCGACTACCTTTATGACTTGGGTGAGATTCGCCTCAATATGTCTGGCTGCATGAATGCTTGTGCGCATCATCATACGGGTGATATCGGTATTCTTGGTGTCGATAAAAAGGGTGAGCATTGGTATCAAATCAGCCTTGGCGGTAACTCTAGTAACGATGCCAAAGTCGGTAAAATATTGGGTAAAGCAGTACCAGCCGAAGATGTGGCGATTACCCTACAAAAAATACTGGATGTCTATTTAGAGCAGCGCGTGAGCAATGAGAACGACGTAGAAGCTTTTAGTGACTTGGTCAATCGCGTTGGCGTGGCACCTTTTAAGGAGAAGGTCTATGGGTAATCATCATGTGTTAAACAGCAAAGGTATTGATATCGGTCAAAGTGATACGTGGTTGGCGCTTAATACCGATGAGCTACCAGATGGCATTGCTCTTAGCCATATATCGCTGCTTGAGCTATTACATAAACAAGAAAAATTCGATATCGTATTGCCGCTCACTGATTTATTGAATGCTGAAGGCAAGCTTGCTGGCGGGCTATTACAGCAGCTGAACGAGCTATTGACTGAACATGCCAGCCGTGTTGGCGTTTGGGTTACGTCAGATAATGACACCGATACATTGGTTGGTTTGTCAGAGTTTTTATTACAACAAGATTTGATTGTGATCCATGTACCAGCCTTTACCGACGGACGCGGTTTTAGTTATGCGCAAACCCTGCGTCAAATAGGCTATCAGGGCGAGATTCGTATGGCTGGCAAGTTTGGCCGTGACCAAATTGCTTACCTTTTACGCGCGGGTGCAGATAGCTTTGTGCTCAGTGAGCATGATATGAAATCTATCTCTGATATCAGTCAAGCATTTAATGCGCTTGCCAGCAGTTACGATGGACGCGATGCTAGCGCATTACCGATGTTTGCAGGCACTTAGTTTTAGAATAAATCATAAGCACTTATATTAGTTACTTTTCACTCAAATCATTTTTACATGAACTTTCATCAAGGAATCTACCATGAGTCAATTACACCCAAATCTAGATATCGATCAAGCCAACCAAGACTTGCAAGGTCAAACGCCAGAACAAATCGTAGAATGGGCATTAAGCCAAGCGAAAAACCCGATTATTACCACTAACTTCCGTCCTTACGAGTCAGCGATTTTGCATTTGGTTGCGTCGCTGCGCCCTGATATCACGGTACTATGGGTAGATTCTGGTTATAACACTGACGCCACTTACCAGTTTGCCAATAAAGTCATCCGTGATTTAAATTTAAACGTGATCACCTATATTCCTAAGCAAACTGCTGCCCATCGTGACGTGACAATGGAAGGTATTCCTGGTATTGATAACCCACTACATGATGAGTTCACCGATCAAGTGAAGCTTGAGCCATTCCGCCGCGCTTTAGATGAGCTAAAACCTGATGTTTGGTTCAATGCTATTCGTAAAGATCAAACCGAATTCCGTCAAGGTCTTGATGTCCTGAGCTTGTCTAAAGACGGCGTGTTAAAAGTCGCACCGTTGTTTGATAAGACAGATGCTGAGCTAGACGTGTATCTTGAAGAACATAACCTACCTAATGAGTTTGATTACTTCGATCCGACTAAGGTAGAAGAGCATCGCGAGTGTGGCTTGCATACACAGTTGTAATTGCTAAATACAGAATTATGATTTAATGAATACAATGGATAAAAATCCCGCTTAACCGGTTTATACCGAGTTAAGCGGGATTTTTTCAGTATCATGATTTTATATTGCTATTCCCTTTCTCAACAAAAACTACTTTTAATATCTCAAAAACGAATATACTAATGCCAATACATTACGTGAGCCTGCGCAACTGATAACTCATAATAGTAGTATATATTCAATTGAATGACTGGTCATACTATGAATACCTTTCCCCTATTTTTTAAATTAGAAGATCGTAAAGTACTGATTGTTGGCGGCGGTGATGTGGCATTACGCAAAGCTGATTTGCTGAGCCGTGCTGGCGCGTGTATCACTGTCCTTGCGCCAAGCATTAGCCATGAGATACAAGCCTTGCTCAGTGAGAGTAAGCACGCGCTGATTTATGAGAATTATAATAAAACCTATATGACAGATTCGCGCGTTATTATCGCGGCGACTGATGATGAGATGCTTAATCACCAAATCCATACTGATGCCACTGAACTCAACATTCCGGTAAACGTCGTCGATACGCCGCATTTATGCGATTTTATCTTCCCAGCTATTGTTGATCGCAATCCCATCGTCATTGGTATCTCGTCCAACGGTAAAGCACCGGTGCTGGCACGTTTGCTGCGGGCACGCCTTGAGACCTTGATTCCGCAAGGCTATGGTAAGCTTGCCAAGCTGGCTGGCGAGTTTCGTGGTGACGTTAAAGCCAAAATTCCAACATTGACTGGGCGTCGGCAGTTTTGGGAGCGAGTATTTGAAGGTAAAGTCAGTCAATTGATGTTTTCCGGTAATGAAAACGAAGCCATTGCCCAATTGCAAACTGATCTGGATAACACAGCGGCAAATATCACTGCAAAAAATGCTACAGATGAATCAACAGAAGCCCAAAATACGATGGGCGAAGTCTATATCGTTGGTGCCGGTCCCGGTGACCCAGAGCTACTCACCTTTAAAGCACTGCGTCTGATGCAGCAAGCAGATATCGTCTATTATGATGCGCTGGTATCACCGCAAGTATTGGATTTGTGCCGCCGCGATGCCGATAAAGTATTTGTGGGCAAGAAACGCAGTAATCATGCCGTTGCACAATTGGGCATCAATGAGCTATTGGTTAATAGCGCAAAAGAAGGTCGGCGTGTGGTGCGTTTAAAAGGCGGTGACCCGTTTATCTTTGGGCGTGGCGGTGAAGAGATTGAAAGTTTGCGCTCTCACAATGTTCCGTATCAAGTAGTGCCAGGCATTACCGCTGCCAATGCCGCTGCTAGCTATGCTGGTATTCCGCTGACCCATCGTGACCATTCGCAGTCAGTACGTTTTGTGACAGGGTTTTTAAAGGCAGGCTCGCCTAATAATAACTTCAAAAGTTTTTTGAATACTGATGAAACAGTCGTATTCTATATGGGTCTGCATTCGCTACCGCGCTTGACGGAAGGTTTGATTGACGCTGGGCGTAGCGCAAAGACCCCGATTGCCATCGTCTCTAACGCCAGTATGCCCAATCAGCAAGTATTAACGGGTACACTTGCAAGTATCGTTGAATTACAAGCACAACATCAACTACATACGCCTGCTCTACTCATCATGGGTGATGTCGTAAGCTTACATCATGATTTGGCTTGGTATAATAATAAAAAGACCTCAGAAAACGATAATAACTGGTTACGAGGCGGTACTGCTACAACACCAAAACCAAATCCTAACCAACAAGCGCATGCGCTATCTATGATTGCTAATTTGGCAACAGAAGATGGTGGTCTTGAGCAGTTAGTGATTGATTAGAAAGCGCCCTAAAAGCCCCTTTTTATTTAAAGCCCTGCCAATCTAGTGGTAGGGCTTTTTTCTGATTGCAACAGAGCAAAATCCTCCAATCCTTGCTAGAATAATGGCTGTCTTTTATTCACCATTAAGCCTCATTATGTCTGTATCCGCTGTTACCCCTCTTACTATCCTGCACACCTCTGACTGGCATTTGGGACGCAGGCTTTATGGACGTCTGCGCTACGATGAATTTGCCGACTTTTTAAATTGGCTACAAAACACTATTAGTGCGCAGCAAGTGGATGTACTTATTGTCGCTGGTGATATCTTTGATACCATGACGCCAAGCAATAAAGCCCAAGCGCTGTATTATGAGTTTTTAGGCAAGGTTTCAAAGTCATGCTGTCAACATATTGTCATCGTCGCTGGCAATCATGATTCACCGACATTTTTGGATGCCCCAAGCAATGTACTTAAGTTTTTAAACGTCCATGTCGTTGGTACGGCTTGTGATGACTTAAATGATGAAGTGATGGTGTTAGATGATGCAGCCGGTACACCGCATTGCATTATCGCCGCTGTCCCTTATCTGCGTGATCGGGATGTGCGTGGCAGTCAGGCTGGCGAGTCAGCTCAAAGCAAAGACGCCAATGTTATCAAAGGTATCTGCGCGCACTATGATGAAGTCGCAGATATTGCCAACGCCAAACAAGCTGAATTATTAAAATCGCATAAGCGCCATATCCCTATTATTGCCACAGGGCATCTGTTTGCTGCCGGCGGCACCACTACTGATGATGATGGTGTTCGTGAGCTATATGTTGGCTCGCTTGGTAAAGTCTCCGCTGATATGTTCAGTGAAAGCTTTGATTACGTGGCGCTTGGGCATTTACATGTGCCACAACGCGTCGGTGGGCGTGAAACCATTCGATATTCAGGATCACCCATTGCAATGGGCTTTGGTGAGGCGCGCCAGCAAAAGCAAGTATTGCTCATACAGTTTGGCACGGTGCTAAAAAACAAAGAGCTAACACTGGAAAATGCCTCTGAGAGCAGCACTCATCAGCTGAACAACACCCTTATTAACACTGATAAGACCGTAGAAAAAACCGCTAAAAAAGCAGTCAATCAGGCGGCAAGTTTTATGGATGACCTATTTGCTGATGTCGAGTCTCTAGAAAGTGATCAGCATAGTGAAACGAGTATTGAAGAACCCTCTGAACAAACAGAAGTTATTCTAAGCACTCCTTTCACTTTACCCGCCACGCCACTGCATCATGATACCGCCCGTCAGATGCAAGTTACCTCACTCCCTATTCCAAAGTTCCAAAACTTGGCGCAAGTATCAGGTGATTTGGAAACTATTGAGAGCACCATTAAAGAACTCGTTCATTCAGAATCGGTCTGGTTAGAGGTAACTTATACCGGCGATACTATCGTAAATGATTTGCGTGAGAAAATTGACGAGATAACAAAAGAGTTAACGGTTGAAGTGTTAATCACTAAAAATCCACGCAACTATAATAAAGTACTTCATCAGCAACAAATCTCTGAGACGCTACAAGACTTAAATGAGCAAGAAGTATTTGAGCGTTGTTTAGCCACTCATAACATCCCTGATGAGCAAAGATTGACCTTGCGAGAAGCTTATGGTCAGATCGTTTATGACCTACATCATGCAGATACTCAAGCTGAATAATATCCACAACTCGTAAGCCTAATACAACTAACAGTAAATTATCACTACTATCTATAAAAA
Organism: Psychrobacter sp. LFX-11D; assembly: GCF_904846475.1. Classification (NCBI taxonomy): domain Bacteria; kingdom Pseudomonadati; phylum Pseudomonadota; class Gammaproteobacteria; order Moraxellales; family Moraxellaceae; genus Psychrobacter; species Psychrobacter sp. LFX-11D. The sequence continues at coordinate 16,723 of NZ_CAJHAV010000007.1, read as the reverse complement.
TAAGACCATGCCATGCGCCTAATTGAACTAAGACTTAAAAACCTCAACTCCTTAAAAGGCGAATGGCACATTGATTTTAGTGACGCCGCTTTTCTTAACGAAGGTATCTTTGCCATTACAGGACAAACGGGCGCTGGCAAAACCACCATTTTGGATGCTATCTGTTTGGCGCTCTACAGCCAAACGCCACGACTTGGTGATATTACTGGCTCTACCAATGAGATTATGACTCAAGGTACAGGAGAGTGTTCCGCAGAAGTCATCATTGAGATTGACGCCAAGCGATATCAGTGTTCATGGTATCAACATCGTGCCCACAAAAAAGCCAAAGGCAACTTATTACCGATTAAGCACGAGATTAGCGAGGTCAAATCTGGCAAGATTTTAGAAGAGAAAAAATCTAAGACCTCTGCGTATATTCAGAATCTTATTGGTATGGATTTTAGCCAATTTACCCGCTCCATCATGCTGGCACAAGGCAGTTTTGCCGCCTTTTTAAAATCTGATATCGGTGATAGAGCGGCGATTTTAGAGAAGATAACAGGTACCGCTATCTATGCTAAAATCTCACTCAATGTTCATGAGAAAAAACGCTTTGAAGAAGATGTGCTCAGCAAGTTGCAGGCAGGCGTTGATAGCTTATCCTTGATCAGTGTTAAAGACGAAAATCTGCTGGCAGCCGAGCTAAAAGCCTTAAATCAACAGCAAAGCACACAGCGACAAACCTTTAAGACATTAAGTGAGCAGCTGCAATGGCTAAATAACATACAACAGCTACAACATAACCTGTCTATTTATCAGAGCGAGTTTGCAACCGCCCAGCAAGCGCAGCAAGCCTTTATTCCAGAAGCCAAGCGTCTAGATATTGCCAACAAGGCATTAGAGATTGATAGCCAGTTTCGTGAGCTTAGCTATAGTCGTGACACGGTAAAAAATCTAGATATTGAACAACAGAGTTTGCTGAGTCAAATCCCTGACCAGCAAGAAACGCTTACGCAAGCTGCTCGCCATTTATGCGATGCCAATAAGCTAGAAAAGCAAGCCGCAGACAACCTGCAAACAAACTTACCCATCATCGCACAGGTACGCGAATTAGATAACAAAATCAGACAACAGTCTCAATCCTTAGTGGAATACAACCAGCGTAAGGACTTATCGGTAGGCAATGTACAGATATTGCGCCAAGCAATACAAAACCATCAGCAAACCGCCGATAGCACCAAAACTCAGCTAAATAATATCGACAATTACTTTGACAACTACCCAGAGCTGATCGACCTTGATACCGATATGACAATCTTTGATACTAGCTGTCAACGATTAAGGGCGCTACTAGAAGATAACGCTGAACTTTCAGCCGCTAGGATGAGTCAACATAGCCATGCCCGCCAGCTACAAGCGGATTTTGAGATATTGTCTAAACAGCAAGATACTGATCTTTCATTGGTAGCGCAGCGGCGCGAGCAACTGCTAAATCTCCAACAGCAGCAAGCAGTGATCATTCAAAAGCAGCCGCTTGCTAGTATGCGCGGTGAGCAAGAACAAATCGATCAGATTATCACACAAATTGAGCAAGTGAGATTTAAGATTACACAGCGGTCTGAGCGAATCAGTCAAGTTCATAATATCAATCTCGCGCTACCGATATTGAATCAAGAATTGACGGTCTTAGACGACTTAATTGCCACTCATCGCGCAGATATTCAAAATACTAAACTTAAAAAGCAAGATAAGCAGACACACCTTCATCTACTACAAAAAGTCGCAAGGCTTGAAGATTACATCGTGGAACTCAAAGACGGTATGCCCTGCCCTTTGTGCGGTGCGCATGAGCACCCTTATGGTCAACATCATCCGCTATTAGATAGTCAGATTGACAATAAACAAGAGTTATCGCTGATGCAGCAGACCCAGCAGCAATTATCTGAGCTTGAGATACTCATTGAGAGTCTAGAGAAAACGTTGTCCAAATATCATATTGACCATGCTACTAAGAACGAAGCCATTAACCACCAACAGCAGCAGTTAGCCCCTTTGCAGCAGCAATGCGAGATGTTGGGCAAAGATATTCAAGAAAGCCTGCTCTCACTACTTGATATCAATAAAAATCATTCAAAAGCGATGGCAGCGATTATCCATCCGCTTTATCAATTGAGTGAGGATATAAATAAACCTGATAGTGATATTGAACGCCCTTTAGCTTTATTAGACATTACCAAACAAAATCTGCTTGAGCAAAAACAGTCTCTTAAAAATATATTAATTCAACATGATGACTTGACACAAAGCATATCAACGCTAAGTATTGCTATAGAAAGTGATGAAAAGCAGCATCAAGCACTGATGAATAAGATCAATAACCTGACGATGGATATCAAGCTACACTCGCAGAAAATAGACACTACTGAAGATAAAATAGCCACCAACTTTTCGGCATTAATCCCTCTTACTAGCAGTATTCTAACTTTGGCAGATAAGTATCCGGCGGATAACTATGCAGAATACTTAAGTATTGATTTTAAAAAAGCAGACGTTCAAAGTGCAATTAAGCAATTGGACGCTAGTATTCATAATAAAACCGTATTAGATAGCAGCGACTATGAGCGTCATATTGACAGATTACGTCAACAGCGCAGCATGCTCAGTCAGCTAAAAAAATATTTTAACGAGCAAAAAAACAGCCAGCAACAGCTAACCAATACCTTAAGTGCAGTGAGCGCTCAAATTGACACTAAGCAAGCACAGCTTTGCACGGATGAAAGCGCTCTAAAGAACCTCGAACATTTGATAGCGGATAAAAACACTGAACTTGAGCTGCTCAAGAGCAAAAGAACAAAGCTTTTTTCAGATAAAAACCCAGAGTCAGAAGACACTCTACTGCGCCACACAGTGGATGACGCAAAAGCCAAACAAGCAAATGCTCAAAGACAGCTAGACAGCACGCAGCAAGTATTAGAGCAATTGCAAAAAAGGCAACGACAGCTATTGGCAGAATTGCAGTCTGCTATGACAGCCCTTAATACGCAACAAGCGGTATTTATGGAGCATCTAGCAGCGGCGCAATTTGTGGATGAAGACGCTTTTACCCTTGCGCGCCTGCCTAAAGAAGAGCGTGATGCTTTACATACTCGTAAGCTTGCGATTGACAGCGCCTTGCAGCAGGCACAGTCACAGTTAGATAGCACCCAACAATCATTAGAGCAGAACCTATCTCTTGCTATGACGAATGTCAGCCAAGAAACGATTGCCGCCCAACATCAGCACATTCAGATGGAGATTGATCAGCTCAGCCAACAGATTGGTGCTATTGTTCAAAGGCTTAAAGACAATGAAAACCAAAAAGGTCAACAAGCAACGCAGCTTATAGCCATTAATGCACAAAAAGAGAAGTTACAAGTTTGGCAGCAGCTGCATACTTTAATTGGTTCAGCCGATGGTAAGAAATATCGCACCTTTGCTCAAGGCTTAACCTTTGAAGTGATGATTAGCCATGCCAATAGCCAATTACAAAAGATGAGTGACCGCTACTTGCTGATTCATGATGACAGCAATCCGCTTGAGCTTAATGTGATTGATAACTATCAAGGCGGCGATATTCGCAGCACCAAAAACTTATCTGGTGGTGAAGGCTTCATTATCAGTCTCGCGCTCGCTCTTGGACTATCTCAAATGGCCAGCCACAACATCCGTGTGGATTCGCTATTTTTGGATGAAGGTTTTGGCACGCTTGATGAAGAGTCGTTAGATATTGCTCTAGATACCTTGACAGGCTTGCAACAAGAAGGAAAATTGATTGGTATTATCTCTCACGTACAGGCGTTAAAAGATCGCATTTTGACCCAAATAAAGGTCGAAAAAATCTCTGGCGGCTTTAGTCAAATCAGTGGTCAAGGATGTCGGCGTGTTATGAGTGATAAAGTATGATAGGTTAGCCTGATTGATGACGACATATGATAAAGAAGTACGTTTAAAGGCATTTATTAAATGATACTGGCACAGCTATTTAGCATAAAAATGTAAAAAAACCACCGTTAATGAATAACGGTGGTTTTTTATAATCAAACTATCTTTTTACTTACTCGATTCGCTATTTGGTCACTAAACCACTTAACTCACTCATCAAGACGGATAACGTTGAGAGGCTGATTTGGCTATCATTATTGCTATCAAGTTTATCCATCTCAGCAGTAACGCCGGCAAGCTGGCTAGCATGACGCGACTTCCAATCACTGAAGGCTTGAATGGCATCAGGTCGAGTCAATAACGTCTCCATCAGCATACGTAAGCTGCGCGATACGTCATTGGCAAGCGCATGACGGGCACGGCGATCCCAGTGGTCTTGCTGCGGCAAGATAGCAATATTATCCATCATCCAATCAAGCTGCAAAACGTGATAGGCCTCAAAGTATAAAGTGGCAATCTCGTCAACCGGACGTTCGTACTGCTCTGCTAAAAGGGCAGCATCAAGGGCATCAACATGGTATGGCAACATTGCAAACATCGATGCATCATTGATAGAAAGACCATCTTCTATCAATCTTGTGGTATCGGCTTGCAAGTATTGTGAGAATTGCTGCTCAATAAATCCGCCTGATTTGGTTAGCTTTTCGACACTGTCTTCAAAACGGCTAATCATATCAGCCACTTGCAAATCTTGTCCAAAGGCATTGATAAACCAGACTACTCCGTTTTCGAGTGCATCGCGCAGACGCAGTTCAAGCTCAAGCAGCAAAGTGGCATCGACTTGATTATCAAGTGCTTCAAGCAGCTCCCATGCTTTTGAGACATGAAATACATCACGCGCAATGGCATAGCCGCGCACGATAGTGGCAAGCGTTTGTCCTGTCTCTTCATGCAGACGGAATAATGCTTCGATACCCAGACGGTTGACCACACTATTGGTCATATACGTACTGATGATTTCACGGTGTAAACGATGCTCAGTCATCTCATCAAAAAAGCGCGATGCCAGCTCATCGGGGAAATACTTGCGTAATTCATTAACGAAATACGGCGCATCCGGTAAATCTGAGAGCAGTAAGTTGTCATAAACCCACATTTTTCCGTAAGCCATCACAACGGCTAGCTCAGGATTGGTCAGACCTGTGCCAGATTTTTGGCGTTTAGCAATCTCTTCATCTGATGGCAGATACTCAATCGCTCGATCTAGACGCCCTTCTGCTTCTAACATCTGAATAAAGCGCTGATGATCGCTTAAGTTTGCAGCTGCTCGGATTTGACTCAGCTCAATTGCTTGCGGTTGCAGATAGTTTTGACGCAGCACCAATTCGCTAATGGTCTCGGTCATGCTTTCAAGAAGCTCATTACGCTGCTTCAACGTCATATCACCTTGCTCAACCACTTTGCCAAGTAAGATTTTGATATTGACTTCATGATCTGAGCAGTTGACGCCGCCTGAGTTATCGATAGCATCAGTATAAATACGTCCACCAGTTTGGGCATATTCGATACGACCTCGCTGCGTGAGGCCTAGGTTACCCCCTTCACCGACGATAGCCGCACGTAATTCGCCACCGTTGACACGTACGGCATCATTGGCACGATCACCTACGTCAGCATGACTCTCCTCACTACTTTTCACATAGGTACCGATACCACCATTCCAAATGAGATCTACTGGCGATTTTAGCAACGCGCTGATAAAGTCATTGGGTGCTAAGCTGTCATCTGAGATATCAAAAACCGCTTTCATTTCAGGGCTGATAGCAATGGTCTTGTCTTGACGTGAGAAGATACCACCGCCTTGGCTAATGAGAGACTGGTTATAATCTTCCCACGATGAGCGAGGTAGATCAAATAAGCGCTCGCGTTCTGCAAAAGACGCTGCTGTATCTGGATTTGGGTCAATGAAAATATGCAGATGGTTAAAGGCAGCAACCAGTTTGGTATGGGTTGATCTGAGCATACCGTTACCAAAAACATCACCGCTCATGTCACCAATGCCCACGACGGTAAAGTCATCACGATTTTGGATGTCCATGCCGCGCATACGGAAGTGGCGCTTGACCGACTCCCAACCACCGCGGGCGGTAATGCCCATCGCTTTGTGGTCATAACCAACCGAGCCACCAGAAGCAAAGGCATCATCTAGCCAAAAGTTATATTCAGCAGACAAAGCATTAGCGATATCAGAAAAGGTTGCCGTACCTTTATCGGCAGCGACCACCAAATACGGATCATCTTCATCATGACGTACGGTATTGGCTGGCGGGACAATCGCACCATCGACGATATTGTCGGTCACATCAAGCATACCGCGAAGAAATGTTTGATAGCAGGCAATACCTTCAGCTTGGAACACATCACGACCATCCGCCATCGTTTTGGTTTTAACGATAAAGCCGCCTTTTGAGCCAACCGGTACGATAACGGCGTTTTTGACCATTTGTGCTTTAACCAGACCAAGTACTTCAGTACGGAAATCTTCCATACGATCAGACCAACGCAGCCCGCCGCGAGCGACTTTACCGCCACGCAAATGCACTGCTTCAACGCGTGGTGAATAGACAAATATCTCAAACATTGGTTTAGGCTTGGGTAGATTTGGAATATCTGCTGCCAAAAATTTAAAGGACAAACGATCTTTACGCTGCCCATTCGCCTCTCTTTGATAAAAGTTGGTACGTACCATAGCGTTAATTAAATCCAAGTACCAGCGGAAGATACGGTCTTCATCCAAGCTACTGACACCTGCTAATGCGGTGGTAATCTGTGCTCGAATCTGGCTGGTTTTGCTGGCACGTTCCTCTTCACTATAGTTAGGATTCATTCTTGCATCAAATAAACTGCCTAATGCGACACTGATGTCACTGTTTTTGACCATAGTTTGTTGAATATAGACGTTTGAGAACGGTGCTTTCGCTTGCATCATATAGCGTGACAAGGCGCGCAGTACCACCACATCATAAGTATCTAACTTGGTGGTCAATACCAATTCGTTAAGTGAATCACTCTCAACCTGTCCTGCCCAAATTTGCTTTAAGCTGTCTTCAAACTGTGCACGCACCACTTGCATATCAATGGTATCAACGTGCTCTAAGACCAGCTCATACTCCTGCATCCAAATAGGTTGCTCAGGTAAATCAAACTCATAGGTCTGCGCTGAGATAACTGATACCCCGAAGTTCTCTAGTACGGGTAAGACTTTAGATAAGATAACTGCTTTTTGACGACCATATAGCTTTAAGTGCAACTGATTGCTTGCGTCACCTGTCGATTGATACAAGTGCCAAATCATCGGCTGCTCATCGCTAAGTCCAGCCAAACGCTTGGTATCTTCAACGGCAGTACGTGCATCGAATCGCTCTTGGTAAGCGGCAGGGATATAACTTAAAAATCTGCGCGTCAAAGCATTGGCATGCTGCTCACCGACATTATCCAGCAGCATTTTTTGATAGTTATCACTCCACGACTGCATCAAAAAGGACAGCTTGGCTTGGAGCGCAGCGGTATCCACCTCATGCACTTGACCTGGCACTGTACGGACATGCACATGGACGCGGGCATGTTCAGATTCATTAAACTCCGTTGTAAAGCCTGAAGATGTACCACCATAAGCTTCTTTTAGGACGTTCTGTACCTTGATGCGAAGTTCGGTATTGAATTTATCACGCGGAATATAGACCAAGCAGGAAACAAAACGCTGGTAATGATCGATACGGCAAAATAAGCGTAGGCTTTTTTTGTCCTGTAGTTGGCTAATTCCTAGTACTGTCGGGTAAAGATCTTCAATGCTGGCTTGAAATAAGTCATCGCGTGGCAAGGTATTAATGATATGCATCATTTTGTGATACGCATGACCATCACGTGGTAGTTTTGCCATCGCCATGATTTTATTGGATTTTTCGCGTAATAATGGAATTTGTTGCACGCTTAGTTGATAAGCTTGCGCTGTAAAAAGACCAATAAAACGATGCTCACCGATGAGCTTTCCATTATCATCAAACTTATGAATGCCCAAAAAATCCATATAAACTGGGCGGTGTACTGGCGATACTCGGCTTGATTTTGACAATACCAATACTTGCGGCGCTGTTAGCAGTCTTTTTAGATTGCTTGGCAGCTCGTCAAAGCTTTTTGAAAGCTGGTCTTCACTACCGCCACGTAATAGCCCAAGCCCACTATTACCAATAGAAAATAAATCTAAATCACTACGGTCGTCTTGGTTGGCTATATTGCCAGCATTATTAACCTCGATTCTGTGCCCGTCTTCTAAGCGGTACTCTCGATATCCCAAAAAGATAAAGTGATCGTCCAAGACCCAATCTAAAAATGCTTGAATCTCTTGTTGAGAGTAAAATACTTCCGGCAGTGTTTTTGTAGCAAGTTCCGCTTTTATATCGGTTAGCTTGGCACGTATCTGCTGCCAGTCATCAACGACGACATCAAGGGTGTCTACTTTTGCCAGCAGCATCTGTTTTAATGCCGCCAATTCATCATTGTCTTGATAAGAGATTTCACAATGAATCAAAGACATGTGTGAGGTGCCACTTTCTTGAGCACTTTCAACTTTAGTGATCGCGCCATTTTCATCGCGTTCGACATTGACGATGATATGATAAGTACGATGCACATCGATGCCTTGCTCTTCAAGACTCATCAATAGCGTGTCGACCAAAAATGGTCGGTCATAGGCAACGATTTGGATAACGGTATGTGAGCTGTGAAAATGCTGCTCTTCTGCAATGGGATTTAATATGGCAAGCTGCGGATGGCTACGATCATAGGCTTTTAATAGCGTAAAATGATGCAGCGCCATCCCAGCCAAATCAGCATTACTGATGTCCTTTGCAGTCTCTTGATGCAATGGCTGATAGTAGCTATGAATAAAGTGGTCAAATAATGATTTGTCCGCTTGTACATAACTGGTGGCAATATCGCTTATCTGGCTGATCCGCTCTTTTGCGATATTTAGAGAGTTTGGCATATCCTTTGTCCTTGCGCTTTTTTATAAGCTTCTTATTTAGGTGTTATGTCTTATGTATTGTGAATAATTAAGTTTGAACTTATTGAACATTAGCAATCATGGTTTGTCTGACTCCCGCTATATGAACTATTTTGTGAGGTTTAACAGGTCTATGAGTAAATAATTTCACTCAAGGCTATCTCTCAGGTGGAATTGTAACGCACCTGCTGTCATAGCTAAAGCGTACAACATCATTTCATGAATCAGTAAGATGTCGATAACATTTACTAATGAGACGATTGTGATCTGATACGGCTGAATATAGACGGACAGGCGCATAGCTATGACACATAGTCATGACAAGGGCGGCGTTTTTTTGTTAGAATAGCGCAGAATATTGGACAGTATTTTGCTGGCTCGCTATTAACTCACTTATTATGAATTTTAATGCTAAGGGCAAGAGGTATGATGAATATTTTGGTGATTGGTTCAGGTGGTCGTGAACACGCACTAGCATGGCAGTGCGCAAAAGATAATAATGTAAAAAATATCTATATCGCGCCCGGTAATGCTGGCACCGCCCTTGAACCCAAATGCCAAAACGTCACTTTGGAAGACGCCACTGATGCAGGCGAGCACAGCGCTGTTATCAAGTTTTGTCAGAATAACGCTATCGACATGGTCATCGTTGGTCCAGAAGCACCGTTGGTAACAGGCATTGTCGATGCTTGTCGTGCTGCTGGCATCAAAGCTTGGGGTCCAACAGCGTATTGCGCGCAGTTAGAAGGCTCAAAGACTTTTGCCAAAGAATTCATGGAACAAAACAATATCCCAACGGCAGCTTATCAGGGCTTTACCGACGCAGTAGCGGCAAAGGCTTATATCGATGAGCAAGGCGCACCTATTGTCATTAAAGCCGATGGTCTTGCTGCTGGTAAAGGCGTCATTGTTGCTGAGACGATCGAACAGGCGCATGAAGCCATTGACGATATGTTGGCGGATAATAAATTTGGCGATGCCGGTAGCCGCGTGGTGATTGAGCAGTTTTTGCAAGGCGAAGAAGCCAGTTTTATCTGTATGGTCGATGGTGAAAATATCCTGCCAATGGCAACCAGCCAAGACCATAAGCGTGCTTTTGAAGGTGATGCGGGTCCAAACACAGGCGGCATGGGTGCATATTCTCCTGCGCCAGTCGTCACTCAAGAGGTTCATGATAAAGTCATGGCACAAGTGATTCAGCCTGTTGTAGATGCGATGAAAGCTGCCGGTCATCCTTATACCGGATTTTTATATGCTGGACTCATGATTGATGATGCCGGCGACCCGTATGTGATTGAGTTTAACTGCCGTTTTGGCGATCCGGAGACGCAGCCTATTTTGATGCGCCTGCAATCGTCGATGGTTGATTTGGTTGCACAAGGACTCGAAGGTAAATTACCGAGCGAAGCCAATTGGGATGAGCGCCCTGCCCTTGGTATTGTCATCGCCTCAAAAGGCTACCCTGAAACTTCATCGAAAGGTGATGTGATTGCAGGCTTGCCAGAATTAAATAATGAGAATCAAAATTCGGTAAAAGTCTTTCATGCAGGCACGGCTTTTTCTAATGAAGATGCCCTTAGCAATGAGAAAGAAGTCGTGACCAATGGCGGTCGCGTATTATGTGTGACTGCATTAGCAGATAGCATCTCAGATGCACAGCAAGCAGCATTAACGGTCACTGCTGCTATCAGTTTTGATGGTGCTCATTATCGCCGTGATATCGGTCATCATGCTATTGCCCGTGAAAACATTTAAATAGTAGTGATAAGTAGCACCTACCTATAACGACTTTTGATAAATTCGACCTAGCGTGATGCTGGGTTGAATTTTTTGATGGGTTATAGTTTTTAAAGGCTGCTAAAACTAACAGGCAAAAAATGCTTAAGAATTTCAGCATGCTAGCCTAAATTACAAAGTAAATAACGTCGCTTGGCTAAGCTGCAAAACCTGCCTTCTTTATATGATACAATTCTGTACACTCATAGCACATCTCCCTTGTATTGTAGGTACATCACCCACAAATCAATACCAACTCGATGAAATGACGATATCTATGGCAAACAATACCTCTAGGTCTTCTAATAACAAGCAGTCTATCGATAATTTAAAAACCTCGGGGTTTGATCGTCGTATGTCGATTGCCAAAACTTCGTTGAACATCGGTCGTCGTTGGGCAGGTAATAGCGTGTCTGGTATGTTTCTTAATAAAGAAGCACGTACAGCACGTAACCAGATTTTTATGGAAGAACAGGCGCATTATTTGGCAGAAGAGCTTGGTAAATTAAAAGGCTCTGTCGTGAAAATTGGTCAAATGCTGGCGATTTATGGTGAGCATATCTTACCACCTGAGATTACCCGTGCCTTACAAACGCTTAATGATGATACAGCAACACTTGCATGGCCAAAAATCGAGCAGAATTTACAGGATTTATTGGGTAATAAGCTGCAGGAGCTTCAGGTTGACCCTGTCCCTATTGGTACGGCATCCCTCGCCCAAGTTCACCGTGCAACCGTCATAGCCACGGGTGAGCAAGTGGTATTAAAAATTCAATATCCGGGCGTGGCCGATGCGATTAACTCTGATTTGGCTCTATTTAAGAGTTTGTTAAAGGTTAGTAATATCGTTCCACAAACCCGTTCACTCGATGCATGGTTTGAAGAGATACGTGATTTATTACATCATGAAGTCGACTATGAGGCGGAAGCTGACACAACAGAGCGGTTCTATAACCGTTTGATTGACGATGCACGTTATGTAGTGCCGAAAATCAATCGCCATTATTCGACCAAACGCTTACTTTGTATGTCTTATGAGCCGGGTATCAGTGTGGTTTCTGACGCATTGCAACTACTCCCTCTTGAGCGTCGAAACGCCATCGGTCAGGCGGCTATCGAAATCATGATACAAGAGATTTTCGTTTGGGGTGAGATGCAAACGGATCCAAACTTTGGTAATTACCTTGTCCGTGTCGCACGCGACGAAACCGAAATTGATAAACTGGTCTTATTAGATTTTGGCGCGATTCGGCAGTTCGATAATAACTTATTGACGATTGCTCATAATTTATTACGTGCCGGTTATTATCATGATCATCAATCTATGATGAGTGCCATGACTGGTTATGACTTTTTTGATACCATGAGTGATAAAGTACGTTCAGATATCGCTTCATTGTTTTTGTTGGCAACTGAACCTTTTAGTGATCCTGTGATAAACACGGATATGCCTGCTAATTGTCTAGATGAGCAACAGCGCTATATTTGGGCTAACAGTAAGCTGCATACTCGCCTCTCAAATGATGCGACACAAGCGATGCAGTCTTTCGAGTTCAATCTACCACCTAAAGAGTTTATGTTTATCAGTCGGAAATTTATTGGTGCTTATACATTTTTGACGGTGCTTGATGCTCGTACGGATTCTAATAACTTAGTAAAACCGTTTTTATAAACTTATTTTAACGTACTTACTCGACGGATTTTTGAACCGCCTTTCTGGGGCGGTTTTATTTATTACAATTTTAATTGCTTAGGCTATTTTATAGTTTTAACTTAACCTTAGCATTTTATAGTAAATGTAATTCTTTTATCTTTTTTACTTAGGCTATTACCTTAAATACTCACATTAGCTATCATCCACTTATCGAATCTGGTTTGATAACCTTCAGGTTTCTTCATGCTTAACTCCCAACAGGTTTCTTGCCGTGCTAAGTATTTAACTTCAAAATGTGTACGCTGACTGCTGCTTGCAACCTGACTACGCGTATTGGGCAAACACCATACCTCATTTGCTTGATGCTCGGCATTGTCCATATATGTTTCGATGTTGGTTGCCAATATTATCTCCCCGCCTACCTGTAAGCGTGACAGTAAAAACTCAAAAAACGGCATATTAAGCCATTGTTGATTGGGATTGTGCTGCTCAGGATTGGGATATAAGATATAGATACTATCGATACTATTTGGCGCAATTGCATGTACGATCCATGCAATTGCATCAGCATGAATAGCGGTCAAATTGGCAGAATTCTGCTGCGCTGCCAATTTTTTAAATGCCTCAAACTTATTGCGCGTACGCTCAATCGCAATCAGATGCTTATCAGGATTTTGCATGGCAAAGCTTAAGGCATGCTTGCCCTTCCCTGCGCCAATCTCCAAAACGAGTGATGATTTAGGTTTAAGTGCTGCGTCTGGCATCACAAAATCACGTGGTGCTGAGAGTCGTTGAGGTTGAAATGCCCGCTCTTGCTGATGTGAAAGCTCAAGGTTGTCAGTCATTTGCTGTCCTTAAAATATTTGTCATTTGTCATTATTCGGCTGCATGCTATTATATAGTCAATGCAACCCAATAGTAATATCACGATATCGATTACTCATCGACAAATAGCTTTCTCAATCAGATTACTAGAGCAATGATTTTAAAATCAATTACTGCTTACTTTTTGAGGATACTTTGTTGATAAAACCAAGGATCTCTCTACTTTTATTATGACCGAATCTACTTCTAACGCCAGCCCTTCACCTAAAACGTATCCTTGTCCAGAATGCGGTAAGCAAACCACATGGCAAGATAATAAATATAAGCCATTTTGTAGTCATCACTGTAAGCTGATCGATCTTGGCGCATGGGCAAACGAAGACTATACATTGCCTGCTGAGTCCACGCCGTTTTCTGATGAGCTATAGTATTAAGCCCTTTACCCTCTTACTTTTATCACTTTATGATTCCAAGGATGCTGTACATGTCTGCTACTTACCTGATGCCCACTTATCTTCGTCAACCTATCAGTTTTACCCGCGGCTCAGGAAGCTGGCTCTATACTCAAGATGAGACGCCTTATCTAGACGCATTGACTGGTATCGCGGTATGTGGTTTAGGACATTGCCATCCACAAGTAACCGAAGCTATTCAACAGCAGGCAGCAACATTGGTTCATACCAGTAATTTATTTGGTATAGACTGGCAAGAGCGTGCTGGTGAAGCATTATGTAATGCCGCGCAAATGGACAGTGTATTTTTTGCCAATAGTGGCGCTGAAGCAAATGAAGCAGCACTAAAATTGGCGCGTCTATACGCGTATCAGCAAGGATTTAAGCGTCCAAAAGTCATTGTGATGGAGCAATCTTTCCATGGTCGTACCTTATTATCATTATCAGCAACTGCCAACCCCAAAGCGCGCGAAGGCTTTTACACTTTAGATAATGATTTTATCCGTGTGCCATTTGGGGATATTGCCGCCATTGAACAAGCAGCTCATGACTATGAGGATATTTGCGCGGTATTCGTAGAGCCTATTCAAGGTGAAGGTGGTCTTAATACGGCAGCTAACGGCTTTACTTACCTTGAGCAGATACAAGCCGTATGCGATACACATAATTGGCTGTTCATGCTTGATGAAGTACAGACCGGCAATGGACGAACAGGTAAGTATTTTGCTTATCAGCATAGCAGCGCACGCCCTGATGTATTAACGACGGCTAAAGGCTTAGGTAATGGCTTCCCTGTCGGTGCCTGTATGGTACGTGGTCGCGCTAATGGCTTATTTGGAGCTGGTAGTCATGGCTCAACCTATGGCGGCACACCGTTAGCCAGTCGTGTGGTACATAGCGTATATGACGTATTGGCGAACAGTGATATCATGCAAAACGCCGTCAACGAGGGACAGTTTATTGGTGATAGCATGGTTGATGCATTTGGACAATATGGCGTCAGCAGTCGCGGCGCTGGGATGATGATTGGCATTGCCCTGCCTGAAGACATGGACTGTAGCAAGCTTGTCGATCGTGCTCGTGATGAGCAGAAACTTATCATCAATGTCACAGGCGGTCATGTGATTCGTTTGCTACCACCACTTAATATGAGCCGTGATGAAAGCTTACAAGTGGTTGAACGCTTGGTTAATTTACTAAAACCCTCGTTTTAAACGTCTATTTAACAAAAACATAAAAAAGCCTATAGACAAATTATCTATAGGCTTTTTTCGTTATTAATCAATCAGCTTCATTAGCATTTAAATAAACTAAACCTTAGTTTGCATGAAAGTATTTTTTTAATACCTCTAAGCAGCGCGTGATTTTTGCAGGTTGTTGCTCACGGTTTAAGGTTACAGCATATAGTACAAAACTTGGCATCTGGTAGCCGGTCAAAACTTCGACCAAGTTGCCCGATTCTAGCTCTTTTTTGACATCCATTTCCATCATTCTAAGAATACCATGACCTTCTTTGGCGATGGTCATTGCCATAAAGACATTATTAGTATGGATACGCGACGTCATTTTGATACGTGTTTTTTTACCAGTCTCAGTCTGAGTAAGCTCAACATTATTTGTATCCTTCATGATATCAATACAGATAAGATGATGATCTGCCAAATCTTTCGGCGTTTCGATTTTCTTATGCTGACGTAAATATTGTGGTGAAGCGACCAACATTTGACGCACATCAGATAACGGATGATTGCTCACAGTTGAGTCGTTGATATTAGGGCTCATACGTATCGCAATATCGATTCGCTCATCAATCATATCAATATAATTATTATCTGCAAAATAGGTGATACTAAGATCATCGTGCGCTGACATCCAAGTCGATAGTGCTGGCAAAATATGATTAACACCAAGCTCTGGTGTCGTTGCAATACGCAAACTACCTGCCAATTCATCACGTAATTGATTGACTTTAATTCGACCTTGCTCTGCCGCACTTACCACATCTTTTGCCGCTTCATAAAAGCTAGCACCCGCTTCTGTTAAGCTGAGCTTACGGGTTGAGCGATGTAATAACACCACACCAAGCTCGTTCTCTAAAGAACGTATTTGCTGACTGACGGCGCTGGTGGTGATACCAAGCTCACGGGCTGAACCACTAAAGGAGCCGTGTCCGACCACACTAGCAAACACAGCCATACCACGTAAATTATCTAACATATTCTCATCCAAGCTGCTTTTTAGTTGTTAATATAACTTAACCATTATAGCGGATAATGATAAATCTTACAGTTTTTTAATATTAAACTCAGAGTAAGATGTGAGCGCCCCTTAATCAATAAAGGTAAAAAAATCAAGATGATAGATAAATATCACCTTGATTTTTCAATAAATACAATATTTTTAATAAAGTGCTAATTTTTATAAACTATCAATTAATAAATGTATGACTGTTTAATATAACTGAACCTTGCCCATTTTTCCTTCGCCGCGCTCGGTTAAATATTGCATCACTGGCGTATTAAACAATCTTGATTCTGCCACTGTTTTAGCCTCAACGAGACGTTTTTGTTGACGACGCTCTGGGGTTTTATCATCGGCTTGCGCGATACTGCTATCAATTCGTAAGCTGATGGCAGCATCAGGGAATTGTACCTGCATTTTTGTCGCTAGCTGCTCAAAGGTTGCCTGCAAATGCTTACTATCGACTGCTGTGACAAAGATGGCTTCGGCATTACAGCTGCCTGTCATCATACCTTGACGGGCAAGCGCCAATTCATCTTGAGCCAAACTAGCGGCTTCACGAGCAGCTTGTAGCCAATAGTCCCATTTTTCTGGTGTCCACTCACCTATCAATTCTTGCGGCGGACAACGTAGAAGCGCCCGAGGGTCTTCAGATTGAATTAATAATTGAGAATCATTTACCTCGGGTTCAACAACGGGTTCAACAACGGGTTCAACAACGGGTTCAACAACGGGTTCAACAACGGGTTCAACAACGGGTTCAACAACGGGTTCAACAACGGGTTCAACAACGGGTTCAACAACGGGTTC